>JBKHBH010000054.1:0-13904 GCA_046542505.1 Thermovirgaceae bacterium
TTGTCGTTGATGGCCAGGTGGCTGCGTGAGGAGGGCTTTTCCACCGTGCCCGACGTGATCGTCAGGTTTTACGGAAACCACAAACCTGTGATCATTATTGCTTCGCTGATGTGCATCATCGCGCCCCTTGCGGCGACGGCCACATCCCTTGTAGCCTTCGGCAAGCTTTTCTCTTCCATAACGGGGATACCCGTCAACGCCCTGGTCATCGCCTTCGCCCTCGTCAATGTCCTCTTTATCCTCCCGGCGGGACTCAAGTCCGTCGCCTGGACGGACTTTTTATTCGGCTGCCTCATGGTGGCCGCCACCTTTTTCACCATGTTTTACGCCATACGGCTGGCGGGGGGCTGGTCGCAGATCACCGCCTCCGTACCGACCGGAATTGCATCCTTTCCCGGTGGGCTCGTCTCCGTTGGATGGAAGACGCTCTTTCTCTGGTCCTTCGCCCTGATCCCCGGCACGCTGACCATGCAGATGTACTACCAGCGGATCTACGCCATCGACAGCGCTGCCGATGCCAGAAAGAGCCTCATCATCAGCATCCTGGTGATTCTGACCGTCGAGGTTTTCGCCGGGGTCCTGGGCATGGCGATCCGCACGGTGAACCCGGACCTTGCTGCCGAAGGGGCGGCAGGATGGTTTTTGACCCAGTTGCCGACGTGGTTTCTGGCCATGTATTCGGCCTTTATCGTCATCACCCTGCTGACCACGACGAACAGCATGATCCAGTCCATCGTGGTCAATGTCACACGGGATATTTTCCAGAAGGTCATCACCCCCGGTATGGATGAAAAAACCGGCAGGAAACTGACGGTGGTCTTCTCCTTTTTGACGGCTTTTGTCGCCGTTGTCTTTGCCGTCGTCTACCCCCAGGCCCTGGGCTGGCTTCTGATAGGCTATTCTTATTCAGCGGCTGGGTTGCTTTTCCCGATTTTCCTCGGGTACCTGCTGAAAGACCGGATGACCCTCAGCGCCTGGACTGCCATGGCCGGAATGCTTGGCGGGATCGGCGGCTGCATGTGGGGCCAGACCCTGGGCGCCGCAGCCCGGATCCCCTACGTCGGGTATGGGCTTTTGGCTTCCCTGGTCTGCATGTTGATGACCGCCTTTTTGACGCGGAACGTGGCTGCCGTTTCAGAAGAAGTCACCGACCCCGAACGGCTCTAGAGGGGGCACGACTATGATTGACACCATAGCAGTTCTGGGTGCAGGCAATGGCGGGACGGCCTTTGCCGGGCACCTGGCGGCAAAAGGCTTCGGCGTCAGGTTGTATGAATCGGAACGATTCGGTGAAAACATCGCGGAAATCAAAAGAACGAAACGTATCACCCTGACGGGGGCCCTGGAACTCGAGGGCCGGATAGAGGCGGCGTCCACCAGGATAATGGACGTCCTCAGGGGGGCGCAGCTGGTCATCGTGGCCGTGCCGGGATTCGCCCACGACCACATGATGGCCGAAATGACAGGGTGTCTCGAGGAGGGCCAGTTCATTCTCTTTGTCCCTGGAAACTACGGGGCCCTGAGGTTTCGGAAACTGTTCAGGGAACTGGGGATCGACAAAAAAGCAATCCTTTGCGAGGCGCCATCCATGCTTTATGCCTGCAGGAGGACCGGCCCGGCGTCGGTGGCTGTCAGGGCGGTCAAAAGGACCATGCCCGTAGGTGTCTTTCCCGCGGTACGCACCGGCGAAGTGATGGAAGAACTCCGGGATGTCTTCCAGGAATTCACGGCGACCGAAAATGTCCTGAGTGCCAGCATGAGCAACCCCAACTGCATGGTCCATGTGCCCGCGTCTGTTCTTAACACGGGCTGGATCGAAAGTACAGGCGGGAAATTCGATTTCTACTGGGAGGGCATATCCCGCTCCGTGGCAAAGGTCATCGAAGAGATGGACCGCGAACGGGTCGCCATCGGCGAGGGCGTCGGAGTAGACCTTTGCACCCTGGAAAAGTTCTTCGAGATTTTCTATGACCTCCGCGCCGGAAGCCTGCACGAGCTTTTGACCACAAGCGAGATCCACGGCCGCTCGAGTGCTCCGCCGGATCTCGGCCATCGTTACGTCCAGGAGGACACACCCTTCGGACTTGTCCCCCTTGCGTCTTTTGGCCGGCATCTGGGGGTTCCGACGCCGAACATTGACGCCGTCATCCGCCTTGCCTCCACCATGACCGGAAGAAACTATTTTAAAGAGGGCATTTCTGTTCAGAAAATGGGTCTGGCAGGCATGGACAGGAGGGCGATCGCCGAATTTCTCCAGCAGGGCTGACCCTTGCTTTACCGCGGATTCAGACCCGTAGTGCCATAGGGTCGGATCTTCGATTAACGGATTGTATTCAATCTACCAGACAAAGGAGATCGAGCTGAACCCAAAAACGAAGATCAAACCTCGTATTTCAAAAAACACGGCAATACCATGCCTGCGGCATGGGTTCAATACCTTGCGGGACCTGGCAGTCCGTGCGAGTGGCAGGCACCTGGCGAGGGGTATATTGTCCATTTCCCGCTCATCATTGGTCGGATGAAGTGGAGCAAAAGTCTGAAGGAAAGACAGTAAATCGAAGGTCCGGCCCCAGGGGTTTTCAGGCTTTCCGAAAGAGGAGGGGGTCAAGGGTGAGGTGGACATTCTGGACCATGACCTCGGCCTGGTCGTAGCAGATGGTGGTCACGTCGCCCGTTTCATCGAAGAAGCTGATGCCGTTTTCGGTTATGCGGCTTTCAAGGTCCCTGCCAAAGGCCCCGGCGAGAGCCTTCAGGATGGCCGCCGTCTGGGCGGCGCTTTCGGGTGCACGCTTCGAAGGGACCTCCTGCAGTCTCCCCTTGCTGTCATAGAGAGAGTTTCTCACTTTCAGTGGTTCCACGGGCGGTTTCCGGTCGATTCTTTCTGAATCTGTCATGAAAGACGCTTCCCTTCTGTTCCAATATCTTTTTCTCCTCATGTATCAAGGTATAACAATTCTCTTCACCCAAAACAAGATTTTCCCGAAAAATTCGTCGAAAAGAATCACCCTTTCGAGGGTAATTTGCGATACCCATTCCTGCCGATACGAAAGAGAGGAAGACGGATCCAGGGAGGGATTCGGACATGGGGAGGAAAAAGCAAGGAAGCGTATGTTTCCTGCCGCCCAGGCATCATGACGACAATCCACAGGAGGAGTCGCTCCAATCCGAGGCGACTTTGGAAATGGTGGACGGCGAGGATGACGGAGTCATCCAGGATGTCGAGGCTGAGGCGGTTGATGAACGGGAGCTCCAGCGGACGATGTACGAACTCTTTCATTCGGACATCAGGGATATCCCCCTCCTGACGCCCGAAGAGGAGCGCGAGCTGTCGCGGCGCATCCTGGAACAAGGTGACAAGGAGGCCTTCGACAGGTTTGTTTTGGGAAACCTCAGGCTCGTCATTGCCTGCGCCAAGAAGGTCAAGGACCGGATGGGCAAAAACAGCATCCTGTCTTTTATGGATCTTATCCAGGAGGGTGTGCTGGGGCTCATGACGGCGGTCAGCCGTTTCGACTACCGACGCAACACCCGCTTTTCCACCTACGGGATCTCCTGGATCTACCAGCGCATGAAAATGGCCATGCTCCAGAACCGTTACGGTCTCACGATCCCGGGCTACGCCTGTACGTCGGTGCACGTGATGTCCGAGCACATCCGTGCCTACCTGGCGGGGAAGCTCGACGACATCCCCGAGGATGTGGACCTCGAGCGAATCAAGGCCCTGTCAAGGATCGTGGGGACCATGATCCCAATCGACTACTCCGACGAGAGCTCTTCAAAAAGCTACACTCTCAGTCCTGACAGGCTCGGTGCGTGCGAGTCCTCCATGGCCGACGAGCCCCTTCGGGAGGAATGGGTGGACGAAATTGAAAAGACCTTCTTCAGGGAGGAGATCCTCCAGGTCCTCCGTGCCGAACTCACCGAAAAGGAATACGTCATCCTTTGCCGCCGTTTCGGGATCGGTGCCTTCAACGCCCCGGAGACATTTTCGGACATCGCCAGATCCTGCGGGAAGAGCTCGGAACACATCAGAAGCATCGTTACCAGGGCCCTGAAGAAGCTCAAAAAGAGCGAAACACTTGCCGAGGTTCACGTGGCCTGGGAAGAAGTCTGGGAACCCTTCAGCAAGAGCCGCCAAGGAGGTGCATAACATTGAGCAGCATAGTGGTATTCAGACTTGAAGAGCAGAAATATGGAGTTCCCATCGAGACGGTTCGGGAAATCATTCCCTACTCGGAGATAACGCCCGTCCCGGGGACGCCGCCCTTTTTTGAGGGGTTCATGAACGTCCGGGGCGAACTGGTCTCCGTCACGAACCTGAGACAGTTCATCGGGATGCAAACGCCCGACGACCAGAGCCGGTTCAAGATCCTGATCCTGACATCCATGGAGGGGTCTTCCCGGGGGATCATGGCCGACGACGTGACGGCCATCGTCGATTTTTCTGTGGAGGACCTGCAGCCTGCCGAAGACGGCAAGAAGGGCGAAGGCTTCCCCAAGGAAGTGCTCCGGGGCGTCGCCGACGTGAACGGTGACCTGGTGGTGGTCCTTGACGTGGACAAGCTGCTTGCCGAGGAACGCAAGGAGGAGGAAAAGCTGGGCGTCAAGTGACGGGGTTCGGTTTCAGGCACCGGTCCTCTCGTCATGTGATCTTCGGGATCCGGGCTCCCCGATGGTTGCGCCGTCGCTTTCACCGGAATGAAGGGAGAGCAGGGCCGACAACCAGTGCATCATGAAGGATGCGATCAGAAGCTGGGAGGTGCGGCGGTTGCCCTCGAGAGTGACGTGGGGATCCCGATAGTCCACGGGGCGGATGATCGCCTCTTTGGGGTCGAAGAAAAAGCGCACCGAAGGATTGTCCTCTTTCCCGGTCTTTCCGCTTTTTTCCTGGCGGATCCTCCAGAAACATCCAGTGGAGTCCAGTTTCTCGATCAGAAGGGGGCGCAAAAGGGGCGACGGGAAGATGAGACGGCGCATATCCTCGCCGAGGCAGGCCATTTCATGAAGCATGGACGAAAGCCTCGGAAAACGCAGGTTGACATAGGCATACTCTACACCGTCGATGTACCGACCGTCGGCGTCGACATAGGCAAGTTCGCTGATATCCGATCCGTTCCGTTCGGCAGACATGGTACACCCTCCCTGCGCGCTTTTTTCGCGCCCATCCGGCCTAAAGGGCGGATTCCGCACCACCGATACTTAAATGGCGGAACACTGCAACATGCCGGAGGTGTTTTTCTTGAGCGGGTCTTCCGAAAAAGGCTGCCCTGACGGGCCATCCAATAAAAAGGGTAAAAGTTCGGCCGGAAGGAAACCAGGCTACAAGATGCAGGCCTGGCAGAAAGAGCTGCAGCTCGCCTCCATGCGGAACAGGGACCTGGAGCAGTTCAACCGGTTTTTGATCGAGTTTATCGACGTCCACGACGGATACCGGGGCGAGCGGTTTTTCGTCGAGCGGGACCATTCGGGCCAGCCCTTTTACCTCCCCGAGGATGACGTCTTCATCCTCAGAGACATCCTGCACCATGCAAGGGGCCGTTTCGGCCACACCCTTTTTTTGTACGAAAACATGGTCATGTCCGGACAGAGGTTGTGCCTGAAGGTCTTTGACCAATATTCCTTTATTAAGGAGGGCAAGCTTTATCCCCTCGACGACGAGGTTCGCACAGCATTCAGAAAAACCCTCCTGGCAATGGCCGAGCGCCACGGCATCAAGGCTTTTGAGGAAGATTTCCTCCCCGAGCCCGCCTGGTCCTGAGTGAGTCATTCCGTGGATCCGCAAGACCTCCTTCGGGATCGGGTGGATTCGTTCCGGTTACGGCGGCAGGGCTTTTTCGCCCGTGCCGCCTTTTTTGGGAAGGCCGCCGCTTTTAAACTAAAAAGGAGACGAGAAGAGATCTTGAGTAATTTCCCGGATGAGTGCAGAGTGTTTTGAAGTCATTGTAAACATCGGTTATTCAGCGGTTATTTCATGAACCGTTTCAGAAATCTGAAATGCGAGAAACTTAAAACCATAGTAAAATGTTTTTTGGAGATGTTTATAGCAACAGTGAAAGGAGTCTTTGGTCATTATGGCTAACGGGGGAAAGGAAAAGCTGGCACCGGTGGTTTCGGGCGAATACATCAGGAAGCTCCGGATCAGTCTGGGACTGACGCAGCTCCAGTTCGCCAAACTCATGGAGGTTGGCAACGTTACCGTCGCCAACTGGGAGAAAAATGGCCTGGACGGGACGAAAAGTTCAAGTTTCCCCAACTTCAAGTACCTGACCACCTTGTTAAAACAATCCATGCGACACCCCGAACTGATTCCCCCGCAGAAGCTGATGCGGTACCTCAAGCTCGCCTCCAACCACGAGCTAATGCCCTATTACCTTCCTTACCTGGGGGAGATGGAAACGGACTACCTCAATGTCATCAATTCGGGCAGCCTCTCGGGGGTGCTCTTCGCCCTTCTTTTTGACAAGGATCTCGAGCGCCGGGGTGTTCCGTCCCCGAGCGAAGACGCCGAAAAGGGGCTCGAAGACCTTCTGGGACCGACAAGCGCCGAGGATGCGGAGCTTCTCGAGGCCCTTAACAGAGAGGCCGGGGCGGACAACAATAAACAGAAGCGACCGGGGAAAACGGGCGGAAAGGACACCTAGGCATCTGTTCCTGAAGAAAAAGCGGCGTGACGTCCCTGTCACGTCGGCTTTGTTTCTTGCGCCTTCCTTCTGTCATGCAGTCCCTACCGGGCCAGCAGAAGCTGGAGCCGTTCCGGCGACGGAAGCGACGGGGCGGCCTCCTTCAGGAAACCGGCAGCCAAAAGGTTTTCCACAACAGGTTCGACCTTTTCCTGGCCGAAAGGCTCGATCCCCCTGTCAATTCTCGCCTGAATTTCTTCGAAACCCCGGCACAATGTTCCCAGGGCCTTCGCAGCGAGATCGGGGTTTTCCCCGAGGCATTCGGTCCTTGCCCTGCGGAAAAAGGCCTGTTCCCGGATCCGTGGCATGTCCTCACAGCAAAGCATCTGCGCAAGCTTCGCGATGGAGTAGCCCAGACGGTCCGCAAGGGACGTGGCTTCCTCACCGGGTGCCGCATACATTTCCCACCGCGAGACGATTTCCGATGCCAGCGTCCCCAAAAACCTCACCCTGGCGAGATAGGCATCGTTTCCGGGGTCAAGCAGGGGTACTGTGACCAGATCGCCGATTTCATAAATGAAAAGCCGCATGAAAACTCCTCCCCGTCTCGAAAATAATATTTCTGATATTGCTATAGATAATATTTATCAAACATAAACTCCTTCAGGGGACAAAAAAATGCCCTCGGGGCAGTCATTCCCGAAGGCATTCAGATACGTATCGAACCCTTTCGGTAACCCGGCGGTCGTGACCCTTGATTTTTTCAGGGGCTTTAGACCCGTGGCTTTGCGTCACCGCCTTTCGGCGGCTTTGCCCTTTCGCTGCTGAGGTCTATTCAATTTTGAAGCAAACGGAATAAATGTTGCTTTATTGGTAAAGGAAAAGTTTTCTTTTGTCAAGAAAATTTAAAGGGCTTGTGATGTGTGAAACAAACAAAATCCCAAAAATCGAAAGAAAATGACATGATTTGTCGAAAAAAAGAAATATTCCGCCTTTTGCCTTCTGGAGGCCTCTTCCATGGGTGCTTTGAACGACGGAAAAAAAGGGCGAAAAAATGCGGGAGTGTTGCAGTTGCCTGGAGAAAAGAATAAAACCCGCCGGGGTGGCAGAGGCACGCTATGAGATTGAAGGGAATGAGAAAAAAGCATACATACCGGGAAAAGAAGAGACGAAAAACGGGGGCGGCCCATCAGGTCCGCCCCCGTTTTTCGTGGTGCCTTGTCACTGTACCCATACGGCTTTTGGAATCCGTGCGATTGTCTGTTTGCGTGCTGCAAGGTTTCCTCTACTGCAGGAGACTCAAAACCGACTGGGGAAGCTGGTTCGCCTGGCCCAGCATGGCGTTGGCGGCCTGCATGAGGATCTGGTTTTTCGTGTACTCCGTCATTTCCCCTGCCATGTCCACGTCGCGGATGCGGCTTTCGGCGGCGGTGAGGTTGGTGCTGGCCGTCCGCAGGTTGTTGATGGTGTGCTCCAGGCGGTTCTGGTAGGCGCCGAGCCCCGCCCGCTGGTTGGAGACCTGGTTGATAGCGTCGTCGATGACTGTTACGGACCGGGTTGCGCTGTCCTTGTCGGTGACGAGCACCTTGTTGATCCCCAGGGCCGCCGAGGACATGTTGCCCAGGTCGATACTCATCCGCTCGCCCTCGTTGGCGCCGATCTGGAAGACCGCCGAGTTGCCCACGATGTGGACGTTTGTCTCTTCCACGCCGTCGGCCTTGGAGATATCCCAGGTTTTGCTGCCGGAGTCCCAGGAGATATCGGCGTTGGACATCATGTCGAACTGAACGTCCACGTTGGGATCGATGACGCCCACCAGGGTGTTCCCCGTCAATTCAACGTCGGTTGCCACGGCCTCACCGGTGTGGGCATCGGTCACGTCGACGGAGAAGCGGTTTTCCTTGCTGGCCTGGATCTCGTTGAGGCCCAGGGCGTTGAGCATGCCTTCGTCGGCGATGAAGTTGAGCTCGCCCGCCTTGCCCGAGACGGCGCTGCTGAAGACCATGGTGCCTTCCAGGGCGTAGGGCGTATCGTCGGTCCGCTCGCCGTCGGAGACGAACTGGGCGAAGTTTTCGGCGTCGGTGCTTGAAACGTAGGCATCCTGGCCGAGAGACTTGCCGATGGCGTCGTTGAACTTGTCAGCCGCCTGCTCGAGGGTGTCGTCGGCGTAGAGGGTGACCGAAGCCTTCGTGCCGTCGCCCTGGACGATGGTGACCGTCTGTGGGTCCGTCAGGAGATTGACGCCGCTTGCATTCGTAAAGGCGTCTAGCTCGGAAAGCTTCGTGGATTCGACGGCGACTTCGCCCGCAAGCAATCCTTCCCGAGAGTCGGCTGCCGTAATCGAGTCTGCAGCGTCAAGACCGGTAATCCCCGCATCGGTGACGCTACCGGCACCTGATGTATCGGCGGTGACGCTGAATCCGGCGTCGGGGTTGTCCGAGAGGAACTCCAACCTTCCATCATCGGTCAATTCCACCGAAAGCCCAAGGTTCGAGAAGGTTGTATCTGCATTCAGTTTCTCGACGATATCCGCCTGGAGTTCGGCGTCTGAAGCGTTGTCACCAAGTGTGATTGTTACATCGTAGCCGGTGGACCCGTCATTGAACGTATAGACAATCTCGTCTCCGTCACTCGATGTCCCGGCGGCTGTCGCCGTAGCCGTGCCCGAGCCCTGCTCTGTGACGACACCCTCTGTGGCCGCGTCGATCGTTACGGCGTCAAGGCCCAGGTCCGCGTCTCCTCCGCTGACGTTGGTCTCGGAAATTTCATAGCCCGTCGAAGTGTCCGTCGAGAGGACGGCGATTTCGTCTCCGTCCGTCGCCGTGGCATAAAGATTCATTTCAGCGAAGTTGCCGTCGTTGTTGAGCAGATCCGCTATGTCCTCGGCGGTGGAATTTTCATCGACTTGTACGGTAACGTCCCGAGTTGCGCCTGTGTCATCTTCAAAAGTCAGCGTCACCGTATCAGTGTCTCCTGCAGCGGCTTCTGTGACTCCACTGCCGGTAGCCGATGAATAGAAAACCTGTTCGGATTCATCCTGTGCAAGGGTGAAGACGTTGCTCTTCTGGACCTGACCGGCTCCGGCCTCAAGGAGATCGACGGAGATCTTGTAGTTGCCCTCGTTGGAGACTTGTCCCTTGGCGAAGACTTCCGTGGTGTCGTTGTCGGTGGAGACCAGTGCCGAGGCGGAGCCGTCGAGGAGTTTCTTGGTATTGAAGGTCGTCGTGTCGGAAATGCGGTCGATTTCTTCGGCCAGCTGGTCGATTTCCGCCTGGATGGCCTGGCGGTCGTTGGACGTCAGGGTATCGTTGGCGGCCTGGACGGAGAGTTCCCGCATCCTCTGGAGGATGGACTGGGTCTCGTTCAGGGCGCCCTCGGCGGTCTGGATCATGGAGATGCCGTCCTGGGCGTTTCCGACGGCCTTGTCCAGCCCCTTTGTCTGGGCCCGCATTTTTTCCGAAATGGCGAGCCCTGCCGCGTCGTCGGCGGCACTGTTGATCCGAAGCCCCGTGGAGAGTCTCTCGAGAGACTTGGACAGGGAGTTCTCATTGGCTGCCAGACTGTTCTGGGTCACCAATGAATTAATGTTGTGATAGATACGCATGATACTCAACCTCCTTGTCTTTTTGTGGTTCTTCCTTCCGTGGAACCCGGCGGCCTCTTTGCCGCCGGTTGGGCGGAAACGGCCGGCTCGCTTCCGCCTTCTACCGGGAAATATAAGAGGGTGTGCGGACACAAACAAAAGAGGTGCGGTGAAAATTCGAGAGTGACCAAAAGTACTTCCGTTTCAGCCTGGAAGACGCCTTTCGGGAAGCGGCGCGGCGAAAGGGAGCCAGCTAGGTTTCGTCTCCGTTTTCCCTAGGGGCGCCTTTCGTCCCTTGCCTGGCCTTGAGGAGGTCCCCCAGTTTCTTCGCGTCGCCCGAGGCGCTTTCGGCGGCGGAGCGGTTTGCCTCGGTGACCCTGAGGATCACTTCCTTGCGCCACACGTCCACCGAACGGGGCGCCTTGATCCCGAGGCGGACCGACCCGGAACCCGACTCCAGCACGGTGATCTCGATCCCGTCTTCCACGTCGATGACGATGCTTTCTCCCTTCCGCCTGGAAAGAACGAGCATCAGAGACCACCGTCCCTGCCGTCTCTGGAGCCCTCGAGGCGGGCGATCTCCTCGTCGGAAAGGAGGGGCGTCTCCACGCTCCACCGGTCGTCGGAGAGCACCACCTGCCGTCCCCGGCGCGTTTTGGGCGTCAGGGCCAGGGGAGCCAGGAGGTTGGCCGTTCCTTTCAGGGCGTCGCCGCCGGGGAGGTTCAGGATGGACAAAAGGACCACGTCCTCCATGGATTCGGCTCCAAGCTCCTCCAGAACGGCATCGGCCAGGACGGGGTCGTAACCGGCGTCCACCAGCGACGGCGGCGCCACGGGAAGGGCCACGGCGCCGCAGTCAACGGGCACGAGCCACTTGATGACCTCCTCGTCCTCGCCGGCCAGGACCCACCGGTGAAAGTCCGGGAAGCCCGGAAGCCCCCGGGGGAAAAAGAACAGGTCCTTTTCCTCCACGTCCAGTTCCCCCGCCAGGAGGGTCTGTACCCGTATGGTCATGACAGTGGACCAACTCCTTCCTTGTAGAAAGCCTTCCATTTCAGGCGAATGTATTATACCATTGTTTATAATGTTTATATCAATAACATAAAACCAAGAACCCCGTCCATGTTGCTCGGCGAACCCCCTGTTTTCCATGTCGGCCGTGAGGACTTCGGAGGTGAGTTTCGTGACGGAAAAAAAGTGCATTCCCAGCCTTGTCTTTCTTGTGTCACTTTTGTTGCTTTTTGTCACCCCCGCCTGGGGGCGGGCCGCCGTGGAGGACATCCTCGACGGCCGGACGGCCTTTCACTGGGAAAGGACTTTCCTCTGCTGGGTCGTCCATTATCCCGAGGACATTGTGGACCCCTGGGTCCGATCCCATGCAGGGGCGGGGGGCGATCCCAACGGCCAGATGGCGGAAGAGTTCCGGAAGTCCCTGCGCCTTGACGACTCGACGCCGCTTCTTTTGTCCATCCACGGGTTCACAGCCGATCCGGTGCTCTTGAAGCCCCTGTCCGAACGGTTTTACCTCGAGCTCGAAACGGGCGAAAAGGTTCATCCAAAATCCTACGAAAGTGTCTTCGACGACCCCCTGACGGGGCTTGTCCAGGGGCTGGTCTTTTTCCCCAAGGTGGAAGGGCCCTTTACGCCCGTTTTGAAGTCGCCCTCGGGGCGCGATCTGGCCTTCGAATTCCCCGAGGAGCGGGAAAACCGCATCCGCAGGGAGGAGGCCGAAGCGCTGCGCGAAAAATACGATGATGCCGCCCGGGCCAAGACGCAGGATGTGGAAAGGCTCCTCCGTCAGGCGCGGCGCGAGGCCCTCGAGGAGGCCGAGGACCGGTGGCAGGAGGATCTGAGGGAGCTCAGGATGAAGCTGGAAGAGATCGCCGCCCAGCGGGACATGCTGCGGAAGCGCCTCGACGAGTCCCTGGCGGCGGCCGCGACGGCGAAACGAGCGAGCAGGCCGGCAGACGACAGGGATACGGGAGCACCGAAGGATACGCAATCCCCGGAGGATGACCCGCAGCCCCCTTCGGCCGCAAAAGAACAGGGCTGGGGCCGGGACCAGGTGGTGGAGCTTTTCGTGGTGGACTGGAAGAAGGGCGACCACGAAGGGATGCACCAGTATCTTTCCCCGGCGTTGAGGGAAGAGATCACAGGCGCCGAAGCCCTCGGAACCTTCCTGAAGGAGAAGGTGCTGCCGGCGAAGCTTCCCTCCGACGCGAAGGTCAAAGACGAGGGGGACGAGACAGCGAAGGTGGTCTACGCCAACAAGGTGCTTTTCGTCCGGACGCTGCAATCGGCGGAACTCGGGCTTTTCCGCGGCGCCGGTGGATGGTTCGTGGGAAGGATCGAATAGGGCTTCAAGAAGGGCCGCCTCAATGCCGATACTGAGAGTGAAAGACCAGCACGCAGGACGGGAGTGGCCCAACCCATGGGAGACCAGGGAGCATCCATCGCCATCGACAACGCGTTCCGGGAGACACGGCCCTTCGAGGAGACGACCGGCGGCAACCGGCCGAAGGAGGCCCTGCGCACCCAAAACGGGGAGCCCTTCGGCGAGAGCCTTCTCAAGGTTGCGACAGGGGAGCTTTTCGAACAGCTTGACACCGTCGCCCGGCGTCTTTTCAGGTATCCCTCGCAAAAGGTGCTTGAAGACTACCGTTCGGTAGTCAGGCGCATCATGAAAGGGGCGGAGTCCATGCTCGAACTGCGGCGGGACTATTCCGTGGACTCGCCGAAGGCGAGAACCCTGATCGAACGGGCGGAAAAGGGCCTCGACGAGCTTGAGCGCATCCTGCGGCGGGAAGGCAGGCGGAGCCGGATCATGGGGATCACCTCGGAGATAAAAGGCTGCCTGCTGTCCCTGCTGGTCTGAGGACCGCCGCCATCGGCAAGGGAGTGAGGATGAATGATACGTGCTCTGTGGTCATCGGCAGCGGGGATGAAATCCCAGCAGACGAACCTGGATGTCATTTCCAACAACCTGGCCAACGTGAACACTTCGGGCTTCAAGAAACAGCGGGCCGATTTCCAGGACCTCCTGTACCAGATTGACAGGGAGCCCGGAGCCCCCGTCGATCCGGGATCCACGGTTCCCACGGGCGTGCAGGTGGGCCTCGGGAGCCGGGTGAGCGGGACGGAGCGGGTTATGAGCCAGGGGACGGTGGAGGTTACCGACAACCCTCTTGATCTGATGATCCAGGGAGAGGGCTACTTCCAGGTCATCATGCCCGACGGAGAGATCGCCTACACGCGGAACGGGGCCTTCAAGATCGACGGCGACGGCCAGATCGTCACCACCGACGGGTACCTCCTGGAGCCGGAGATCGTCGTGCCAGAGGATGCTACGGACATCGTGGTGAGCGACACAGGCGTGGTGTCCGTGAAGGTGGCGGGAGATCCCCTCATGCAGGAACTGGGGGAGATCGAGCTTGCCAGGTTCGTCAATCCGGCGGGGCTTCTGGCCCACGGGAAGAGCCTCTTTTTCGAGACCGACGCCAGCGGCGCCCCGCTTTTGGGTTTTCCCGGCGAAATGGGCGTGGGGACCCTCGTCCAGGGAGCCCTGGAGATGAGCAACGTCCAGGTGGTGGAAGAGATGGTCAACATGATCACCGCCCAGCGGGCTTACGAGGCGGGATCCAAGGCCATCCAGACCGCCGATGACCTGCTGGCCGTCGCCAATAACCTGAAGAAGGGCTAGC
>JBKHBH010000055.1:0-13482 GCA_046542505.1 Thermovirgaceae bacterium
TGGAAGGATGTTCAACAGGGTTCCACGCCGCCCGGTGGAGTTGGTTCGGAAGGAGGAAAGCCAGATCCGGCCTCGCGGAGCAAAGGGCCCGGCGAAATCACGGAAGACCTGTCATCTCCGGCCCAGGGTGATCCTTTCGGTGCAGCTGCAGCTTCCGTCATTTCTCCAGGCCGGGACGGCGCCGAAGGCGGCTTTCCTGCTGACGGGAAACAGCAACAGGGAGAAACGGGCAGGAAAGCGACGGGAACCGCAAGAGACCAGGCCGAAAGAGGGCCTGAAGGTTTTGCAAAGGGGTTCCGGTCTGGAAAAGCCCTTGACGGCGCCTATGCTGCGGAGATCGAAGGAACAGAGACGGCGAAGACCGCCTTTGCACGGGCGGAGATCCGCCGCCGGTTCGAGGTCCTGATGAGGGAGCATTCCATCGGCCCGAAGAAGGAAGGGACGCCGGGAGACCAAAAAGCCAGGGATCCGATGTCCCGACAAGAGGCCGATATCGTCACGCGACGCAGGGGGCCCTCCGCTTCGAACCCCGGGAATACTATGGAATCGGCGAAAAACATGAAAGTGACCGAAGCGGATGCCGGACGTCCCGGGTCGGGTGTCACCCCAGGTCTGCAGGAAGACGGGGCACTCCAGGGTGGCGGGAAAATGTCCACCCGGCCGGAGGCCTTTTCAGGAAAAGGTCCTGACGCGACGGGGGAAAGTCTGCAGGCCAAAGATGCCGGTCGCAGCGACGAATCACAGTCAATGCCCGGCGAAACGGCCGCTGCATCAGCGCTTGGGACGTCCAGGAGTGCGACAGGGCAAGCCGCTGACGTTGATCGGGCTGCAGCCCTGTCCCAGGGGATGGCCCGGGTTATCGAGGTCATCAAGGAGCGTGACGGTCACAAGGGCCGGATGATGCTGGAGCCGCCGGAACTGGGCAGCGTCAAAATCGAATTGCAGTCCTCCAAAGACCAAGTCCAGCTGCACCTCGTCGTCGAAAACACCCAGGCCAGGGAAATGATCGACCAGTCCCTGGACACGCTCCGTCAGTCCCTTGCACGGCAGGGCCTCACCCTTGCGGAAACCACCGTCGATGTGGGTGGTGGCGGAGGCAGTGACCAGACCGCATGGGAGACGGGTCAGGTACAGGGAACCGGCGGCGTCGAACCGGGCGCAGAAGGTGACGAGCCCCAGGTCCCGGAAGAGGTCGTGGCGAGGCTCGATATCGAAAAGGGCCTGTTGAACTGGATCGCCTAGTTCGCCGGAAAGGAGAGGAACACGGTGTCCGCCAAAACCGATACGGTACGTCATCAATACCTGCATCAGAAAGTCCTCACGGCATCACGGGAGAAACTCCTGCTTCTGACCTTTGAAATCGCCATCGACACCTGTTCGAAAGCCGAGGAAACGATCCGGATCTCCGATTTCCAGGGAGCAAACGAGGCGCTCAAGACGGCACAGCAGGCCATCAGGGAGCTCCAGTTCGCGCTGCGTCCTGACAAGGCCGAGGAACTGGCCGACAATCTGAACAGGCTCTATGACTTCATGCGCCAGGAACTGATCGAGGCGAATGTGAAAAAGGATGCCGAAAAGATCGCAAATGTCCGCAGCATGCTTGAGGATCTGGCAGGAGCATGGCGCGAGGCCGTCGAGGCCGCCGCGCAGGAACACCCGAACTCATCGGCCGGACGGGAAATGATCGGCGGCGCACTGGACATTTCCTACTGAACACCAGGACAAAAAGACGAAAGGAAAGAGGCCCCGGGAAGAACCGGGGCCTCTTTCCTTTCGTCAACCGACCGCTACCTTCCCGTAATGCCCATCCTGGTGATGACCGTGTCCAGAAGCTCGTCCAGGACGGTGACGTACCTGGAAATCGCCTTGTAGGACTGCTGGTACTGCACCAGGTCCATCATTTCCTCATCGACGTTGACGCCTGATACGGATTGCCGCTGGGTGTCGATCTGTTCCAGCAGGGTCTGCTGGTTTTCGTCCATCACGGCGGACTGACGGCTCTGGGAACCCAGGGAGGAGACGAAGGACGTGTAATGATCGTCGATGGTGGCCGACTCTTCGTTGTAGATGGGTTTTTCAAAAAGGCCGAGCATTTCCAGGGCGATGCTCCCGTCGCCGCTTCCGCTCGAGTGCCCCGTCCCGTCCCCCGCGGCGGCGGCCAGGAGGCTCGGATCCTCGAGAAGGTCTCCATTGACCCGAAGGGAGGAGGCTGCCCCGGCAGGCGCCGTCAGCGGCTTGAAGAGGTTTGTTCCCGTCAGACCGTCGTTTGCCCCTGAGGCGTGTCCCGAGGAATGAACGGCGTTGAAGCGATCCGAGAATATTTTGGCGAAATTGTCCAAAAAATCGAGGATGCCGACTACGACGTCGTCCCGGGATGAAAGCAGCCCGGCGATATACCCGTTCTGGAGATGCCGCTCGACGCGTATCTCCGCGGATCCGTTGCCCTTGAGCTTGAAGCGGACACCGTCGAGGACGGTCTGCATCGTGTCGGCCCTGTAGCCGTCGTTGCTCGTTACCAGCCGGGCCTCGGAGAACTCGTTGACGGAGGAGAGGTAGGTCATGCCGTCCACAGAGAAACGGGCGTCCTGCGAATGAGCCAGAACGCGGGTGCCATCGCCCCCGTCGACGAGGCCGAGCGATTCGGCCACCGACATGGACTTGCCCGGCATGGACCCCACGTTGATCCGGTACTCTTCGCCCACGTTGCGGCTCTCGAGCCGGAGGTAAAAAGTGCCGTCCGTGGCCTCTTCTACTGAGGCTGTCAGCCATTCCCCGGGTTCGTCGGGCGATCCCTCCCCGGAGCCGAAGGCGCTGTTGATCTTGTTGGCGATGGTCTGGAGGGAGTCTTCCTCGTTGACTTCGATGTTCACCTTTGGTGCGGGTGCGCCGACATCGAGTTTTGAGACCAGGTCTCCCTCGATGTCGGAGAAAGACAGCAGGTGTCCCTCGGGGTTTTCGAAGGTTATTTTTTCTCCCTCCACCGTTGCGACAGCGGGGACGCCGTTGGTAGTGTCGTTGACGTAGTCGGCAAGATCCTGCAGGGTGAGTTGGCTTCCGACGCCGTTTCCGTCAATGACCCATTCAGGCGTTGCGGCGGTATCGTCCCATTCAATCTCGACGACTTTTTCCTCCTCGCCCGCGGTGACGCGGAAGGCGTAGCTCGTGGGTGCGCCCGTGGCGGAGGGGTCGTCCAGGACAGTGTCCCCGTCGATCTCCCTGGATGTTGCCGCGAGTCCACTTGTGCCCACCTGGAGACTGAAACCGCCCGTCATCCCCAATGCCTCCGCAGCGGATTCATAGCCGCCGCCCGTATCGGTGCCGACGGCCCACCGTGTTTGTGAAGCGATGCGCTCCACTTCGAGGGAGTGAATGCCTTCGGCGGCGCCGCGCTCGATGAGACATTCCGCCACTTCCGGCCTGTCCACGGCCTTGAAGAGGTTTTCCTCCACCTGGACGTCGTAGAAGCCGCCGTTGCCTTCCTGGGGCACCAGCACCAGGTGACGGGTTTCCTTGCCCTGGACGAGGTGTTTGCCGTCCAGGGAAACGATGAAATCGCCGCGCTGCGAGTTGTAGGATGCCGTGATATTGGCCAGCCTGGCGAGTTGTTCCACCAGCAGGTCCCGCTGGTCCATGAGATCGTTGGGCGTGTTTCCCATGGCCTCGACGGTCTTGATCTGTGCGTTCAGCGCCGCGATCCGGTCGATGAGGTCGTTGGCCTCTTCCACCTTGAGGGAGATCTCGTCGTTCAGGGACGTTCTGAATTCCGAAGAGTTCGAGTCAATCTGTCCCAGGAGATGACAGAAGTTATCCGCCTCCTGGAGGACGTTTTCCCTGGTACTTGCCGAATCGGGACGCTTGTGGAATTCCTGGAGGGCCTGGTTGAAGGTATCGAGTGCCGTGGATAGTCCCGAGTCCGAGGGTTCCCCCACGAACATTTCCAGGTACTCCATGGACCTCGTAACGGCTTCCCAGAACCCGCCCTCGATGGATTCCTGGCGGAACTGGGCGTCCAGAAATTCGCTGCGGATCCTCCGGATGGCGTCGATGCCCACGCCGGTCCCGATCTGGCCTGGCTGGCCCGAACCGTTCATGCCGGGAGCTGTAAAAGGTGTCGTCGGAGAGGCCTCGACGCGTTGTCGCGAATAGCCCTCCACATCGGCGTTGCTGATGTTGTGTCCCGCCGTCTCGATGCCCTGACGGAAAAAGCTCATGGCTCTTCGGGCGATCTCGAGCCCGGAAAAGGTGTTGGACATGGCCAATTCCTCCGATGATAAAAGTAGGGACTTCTGATTTGCCCGTGAACCGGTGGTCCCGTTTTACGTATCGGACATCCGGAGTGTAAAAAACAGGGTGACCACCGTTCACAGGGAGCGAAACACGATTTAGCCTCATATGCAAAAAACGTTCTTTATCGCGAAAGAATATAAAAAGGGGCAGGTGGCCCGATGATGAAAAATATGGCGGCCTTTCTTTCAATCCTGTGTCTTGTAGTCTCCGCCACACCCGCCCGGGGAGCGGCTTACCCTCCCGTGCATCTTGAGGGCGTACAGGTGTCCCGCGATGACGGGGCCCCATTTCTCATGGACCTTGTCGCGTCAGCCTACGGCGGGAAGGTTCCCTTCAGTCGTATCGTCATGGAGCCTGAAGTCTTTGGTGTCTTCGGGGAGATCGTCACCCCCGACAAGCTCACGCCGGGGACCCCCTCGGCAACCTTCCGGGTCAAAACCGGAAGCGGCAGGACCCAGGCGGTAACGGTCCGCTTTGAATGGCATGCCCCGATGGTGGTTGCGACGCGGGAAATAGCCCGCGGGGAAATCATCTCTGCAGAGGCCCTGGACATCCGTGTGGCGACCTATAAAAGAAGCGACGGGCGGGTTTTCAGCAAAATCTCCGGTATCGAGGGCAAAAGGGCGTCCAGGAGGATCCGCGCCGGATCGGCCCTTTCGCGCAGGGACGTGGATGTGGTGTACCTCGTCGAGCGGAGGGACCCCGTGATGGTCCTTTCCAGAAGCGGATTTGTGACGGCCTCCCTCGAGGGAGTCGCCCTTGAAAGCGGCGACAGGGGAGACATCATCGAAGTCCGGATTCCCAGGTACAGAAACGACCGTCTTGCCGCCATCACCGGCAGGGGCAGGGTCGAGCTCGTCGGCGCACAGGTCCGGCAGGAGGGAGTGAAATGAATATGAAAAAGATCGGGATACCCCTTTTTATCCTTTGCATGTTGGTCTCTGCGGCTTGTGCGGAGTCGCTGTGGTCCGACGGACCGTCGCTGGTGGCGGATCACAGGCCGGGGCAGGTGGGCGATATCGTTACCGTGGAAGTCGCCGAAAAAACCAGCACGGAAGACACGTCGGAAACGGAGCTGGAAAAGGGCAACAGCCATTCCGTTTCAGACGGTCTCGGGATTCTTAATTTCATCAGGGCACTGGGTTTCGATACCTCGAGTAGCATGAGCGGCGAAGGGGCCAGGGAGAGATCCCACAGCATGAACACCACCATCACCTGCACTGTTACCGAAGTCCTTCCGGGCGGCAACATCCGCCTCGAGGGCAGGCGGGATTTCCTGGTGCAGAAGGAAACCATGACTCTCAAGCTCAGCGGCCTCGCCAGGCCCCAGGATGTGGGGCCCGACAACGTGATACAAAGCGACAGGCTCGCCGATGTTACCGTCGAGGTCGAGGGTGTCGGCAGTATCAGCGACGTGCAGAACCCCGGATTTTTGACCAAGCTTTTCAACCTCATTTTCTGATCCTGAAGCAGGGAGCGTAGTTACCATGAAGAAACCAGATCACCAGCGAAGGCAGTCAAAACGGAGCACGATCCATTTCTGTGCGGTTATCCTTTGTGTTGCCCTGTGCATTTCGGCTTTTGCCCTTCCGGCGGAAGCCCGGGTTCACCCCATGACGCGCCTCAAGGATATCGGGCGCTTCGAAGGCGTGAGGCCCAACCAGCTCGTCGGCATGGGGCTTGTGATGGGTCTCCAGGGGACGGGAGACAGAGGAGATCTGGTAGAGGCCATGCTTGGCAACCTGATGGAAAATTTCGGTATCACACTGAGCCGAAGCGACCTCAGGAGCCGCAACGCCGCAGTAGTGAACGTTACATGCGAGCTGCCCCCCTTTGTCAGGGCCGGTGAACAGATCGATGTGACGGTGAGCGCTGCAGGCGATGCAAAAAGCCTCGAAGGCGGAGTTCTCCTTCAGACTCCTCTCAAGGCGGCCAACGGACAGGTCTACGCCGTCGCCCAGGGGCCGCTCTCCATCGGAGGATTTTCCGCAGAGGCCGCCGGTTCCAGGGTGTCGAAAAACATGACAAATACGGCACGGATCCCCAACGGGGCCATCGTTGAGCAGGAAACATCCTGGCAGGCCGGAAGTGGCGACGCGATCCGCTTTTTCCTCCGCCGGCCCGATTTTACCACCGCCGACAGGGTGGCTTCCAGGATCAACGACATGTATGGTCCGATTGCAGTCGTCACCGACGCAGGATGCATCGAGATGCGGCTGCCGGCGGAATACGGGGGCAATCCCTCGCGGTTTATCGCGGCCGTGGAGACTTTCGAAGTCAGGCCCGACGCGTTGGCCAGGGTGGTCGTCAACGAACGCACCGGGACGGTTACCATGGGCGGAAATGTCCGCATCAGCGAAGTCGCCGTCGCCCACGGGAACCTTACCGTCTCTATCGAGGCCGAGCCCGAGGTGAGCCAACCGGATCCCTTCTCCCTCGGCGAGACGGTGGAAGGGGAACGCGCAACCATCGAGGCCGAGGAGGATGAGGGCCACCTGACGCGGATGGAATCCACTGCTACGGTGGAAGATGTTGTGGAAAGCCTGAACGCCCTGGGAGCGACGCCGAGAGATATTATTACCATACTGCAGGCCATAGACCAGGCTGGGGCCCTTCAGGGCGAACTTGTAGTGATGTAGGGGGAATAGGGCATGATTGATCCCGTATCTTTGCAGGAGACTGTTCCCCAGGGGGCAAACTCCACGGAACAGAGGGAAAAGGCAAAACTCCAGGAAGCCTGCAAGCAGTTTGAGTCCATCTTTCTGGCGAAGATGCTCAAGCAGGCGCGAACGGACGAAACCTTTTGGAAAGAGCGTGAAAAATCCCCTTTCGGGGCCCTGGAGGAGACGGCCATGGAAATGACCGCTGAAGCCCTGTCCGAACAGGGCGGGATAGGCCTCTGGGAAATGCTGTACGAGAGTCTTGAAGACAACGCGGAATAGGGGAGGAGTGTCCCATGGGCAGGATGATGAGTCAGGAAGAATTGCGTCCTTTTGTGGATGTGCTGATCATGAAGAACAGCGATCAGGAACAGGCCCTCGCGGACCTGCTTGGGATCCTCAAGCGGGAGCGGAAAGCCCTCCAGGAGGGCCGGTCGGAGCTTTTGCCGGGACTTTTGGCGGAACTTCAGGAGGTTTCGAGCCGGGCCATGAGGGCCGAGGCGGAGCGTGATGCCCAGGCCAGGGAACTGGCGGACCTCCTCGAATGCCGGCCCGTGCTCCGTGAAATCTGCAAGGCCCTGCCCGAAGGAGAGGCCAAACGGCTCGGGAATCAGGCCAAGGGGCTCATCGCCGCAGTCTCGGCCCTGAGGGAGGTCAACTATATCCTTTCCCGGCAGGCCCAGCAGCAGCGCTTTCTCGCGGAAATGATCCTCGAGCGTCTCAAACATCTGTCACCGGGTTCGGGCATGGGGGCTTTGGACACCACGGCCTGAAAAGCCTCAGAGGGTTTTTGTCCCTTCGCCGATGATCCTGATGGTCATTTGCCAGGACCCGGTGTCGAAGGAGACGCTCCTTCCGCGGGTTCCGCCGGTATCCTTCCCGTCCAGGGGGATTCCGTGGCTTTTCAGTTGTTCCGTCACGGCATCGACGTTCTGCCGGCCGATTGCCATGAGTGTTGACGCAGATGCGAGGTTGAACATCTTCGCGCCGCCTGCGACCTTCGCCCGGATCCTCCGCTTTTCGGCGCCCTGTTTGCCGAGTTCCTCCAGGAGGACCAGGACAGCGGAATCTGCAAATTTGCCTGGTTTGCCGCTTTCTGTGTCCCTGGGAGGGCTCTTGGGGAGCATGACATGTGCCATGCCGGCGATTTGAGCCTTGCGGTCGTAGAGCACGAGAGCCACGCAGGACCCGAGCCCCAGTGTGTAGAGTTTCCCCGGAGCCTCGGTGAGCTTGAAATCACCCATTCCGACATTCAGGAATTCGGTGGTGGTGATATCCTGTGTCGTCTTCATGGGTCATGCCACTCCGAGAAGGCCGAAAAAGCCTTCCAGTGCGTTTGGGTCGGGGACCAGCAGGATCTTGCCCGAAAACAGCCGGTTTGAGTCCTCGGGAAACGTCAGCGGCGTGGTCACAAGAAAGGCCGTATCCCCCGAGACACCGAAAATGGCGATCATGATGTCCATGATGGCTCCCAGCATGTCGTGAGCCACTGCAGGCACCGATAAGGGGAGATTTACGTCCAGCATGTTGCCGAGAGCGGACATGAAAGCGCTGAGGATGATGTTTCCCGCTTCGGAGAGGGCGCTTTCGGCCAGTTCCGTCCGGTCGAAATCCCCGGTATCCGAAACCAGGCCGAGCATTTCCTCCGCCAGCTCCCGGGCATCCTCTTCCGGCATGATGAAAACAAGGTTGCTTGGGACGACGGTCTCACATCTCGCCAGGATGGCGCACACGACGGTTTCAGGGTCCCCGAAGTGGGAGGAGACCTCTTCGAGGCTGATTTGCTCCACCACGGGGACGGCCATGTCCACGCGCTTTCCCACCAGCTCGGAAAGCGCACGGGCGGCGTGCCCCGTTCCGATGTTCGCCAGTTCCTTCATGGCGTCTTCCTGCAAGGGCGTCATGAAAGGATCTCCTTTCAGTAATGCCTTTTCCCGAACAATTCCGTCAACTTTTCCGGAAGCTTGTCCAGTGGCAGAACCGCATCTGCCGCACCGGCCTCGATGACCGATTTCGGCATTCCGAAGACCACGGCAGTCTCGCTTGATTCGGCGATTACATAACCGCCTTTCGACTTGAGGGCCTTGGCACCTTTTGCACCATCCTTGCCCATACCCGTGAGGATCAGAGCCAGGGACCTGACGCCCTTGAGATCTGCGGCGCTCAGAAAGAGGAAATCCGCGGCGGGACGTACCGAGTTGAGCGGCGGCGCCTCCGAAAGGGTGTAATAAAGCCCGCTGTCGGACTTCAAAAGCAGATGCTTTCCTCCGGGAGCCACCGCCACCAGACCCGGCCGAAGCGGAAGCCCTTCTGTTGCCTCAACCACGGAGATCCGTGACTGGTCGTCGAGCCGTCTTGCCAGGGAAGCCGTGAAATCTTTGGGCATGTGCTGGACGATGGCTACAGGGGCCGGGAAATCCGCCGGCAGGGCCGGGATAATCCTGGCCAGGGCCTGGGGTCCGCCCGTCGAGGATGCCACCAGAAGCACATCGAAGGGCCCCAGTTTTCCTGGTTCGGTTGGAGGACCAACCGATACGGAGGGTGCTTGCCTTGAATGAGGAGAAAAGGTCTTTGCCGAAGCCGCCAGGCGGACCTTGGCTTGAAGATCTCTCTGGAACCCCTCCATCTCGTCGCCGGAGACGGCGGCAGGCTTCCTGATGAAGTCGAAGGCTCCCGCCTCGAGACATTTCAGTGTCGTTTCGGTGCCTTCTCCGGTCCGGCTCGATACCATGATGACCGGTGTGGGGCGCCGCTGCATGATGGCTTCCAGCGCCGAAAGACCGCTCATCTCCGGCATTTCCACGTCCATGGTGATCACGTCGGGTTCGAAGACGAGGGTCTTATTCAGGGCGTCCGTCCCGTTGCGGGCGCGTCCGACGACCTCGATGTCCGGGACGGATGTGAGGGTATCCGCCAGGATCTGGCGCATGAAGGCCGAATCATCTGTGATGAGAACGCGTATTCTGTCGGCTGGGGTCATTGGCGTATCGGGCCCTTCTCGCTCCTTTGGAGCGGAATGTCGAGCACATCCTGTCCATAAAATAGTTTACGGGAAAAGGTGCGCTGAAACATGAGAAAAGGGTGGAAAGGCCTGGAGTGCTGCAGGAAACATGATCGGCTCAGGCGGCGCGGTTTTGTGCCTTCAGAAGGACCAGGGCGAATTCGAAAACGGACATTTCCCGTGATGGCAGGTTTCCGCGGATCCGGGCCGTTTCAAGCGCTTCGTAGAGTGATTCCCATTTGCCAAGACGTTCGTGGATGAAATCCGTCACCTGGTGGATGTCTTTGAGGCCCAGCCCTCGAAAGAAATCCAGAAGTTCGCGGAATCCGGGCGAATCGGGCCGTGATGTTTTGGAGTCGAACCCGGCCAGTTCAAGGTCACTCTCGGAAGCCACGGACCACCAGCGGTCGAGAACATTCGGATGGGTCTCGAAAAAAAGGAGGACCTCCTCGGCGGCCAAAGAAAAAGAGGAAGGCTCTTCTTCCGAATCCTCTTCGCTCCAGGTTTCCGGGGTCTGCATCAATTTTGGATCCTGTCGGTCTTCGGTGTATTCCGGGAACTCTTCCAGGTCCCGGTCCGGTTCTGCGTTGCCGGGTCTTTCGGTCCCGGGAAGGTCCGTTTCCACAGGGGCTTTGTCGAAGGAACCCGGGAGGGTCCCCTTCAGGTATAATGCCTCGAGAGCTTCCTCCAGGCGGGCCCCCAGGGTGGCGAGCTTCCTTTCGTCGGTGCTCACGGGGCTTTCGGGGAGACTTCTCAAGGCTTTGTGCAGGACGTCGCCCAGCGACGTGTTGACGGAGATCCGGAAACTTTTTCCCTCAAATGGTCGCCACTCGGGGAGTTTGCTTCGCGAGGGGCCGAGCCGGGCAACATATTCCAGCGGGGCAAAGTTCTTTGCATCGGCGTCGCGGAGTGATTTCGACCGTTTCTCGTCGATTATCAGCTGGGCCTTGATGAATCGCTCGAGTTCGGGCATGTCGGGTGAAAAGCAAAGAATCACGTCAATGCGGACGTCACCCCTGGCGGAAACGTCACGGGACACGGAGTGGAAGGGAATTCCCTGCTGCGCGAGGCCCAGCCGGAAAATATCCTCAAGAAGCGCGCCAAAGCGTGCCGGAAGGTTGTCATTGACGAGTACAGAAGCCACAGGATACCACTCCTCACCTGAAACCAGCTTATTAATAATAACACACTAAAATATATTTCTTCAAATCATACCCACCTTGCAAAACATACCCCTTCTGGGGTCAAGTTCTTGCTTCAAGGGGTGCATCCAATATGGACAAAAGAGGGGCAGGCCAAATCCTGAAAGAAACCCTGTCCATTCCACGTGTCTTTTCGGGAGCCTGTGGCCGAAGCAGGAGCGTTTCCGGTCTGGGGACGGGATCAATTGCTGTGGGGGTGAAACCACACTCGTTGCCGTGTTCCGACTACATGTATGCCAACTGGCCGGTCCGGCCGAATTCGAGTTGCCTCCTCCAGGAAAAGAAGCCGGAGGCCTCGAGGCCTCCGGCTTCTTTTCCCTAATAGGGGAATGACTTTGTCCTTTAGCCTTCTTTGGTAATCCTGAATTTGCTGATCTGGGACCTGAGCGTCTCGGCCATTTCCGACAGGGTCTGGCTGGAAGCCGCAAACTCTTCTGCCTGTGCGGACTGTTCGCTTGCAACGGAAGAGAGGTTTTCCAGGGATTCACCGACTACCGTGCGACCCTCGTTGAGCTCGGAAATCTTTTGTTCGATCTGTTCGTAGGTGGAGGCGAGGTTTTCAAGCGCCTTGGCGACGGCTTCGCCCTCTTCCTTGGCCGACTGGGTGGAGTGATGGATGGTGTCGAAGGCTTGGCGCGTCTCGTCCACGGTCCTGGTCCCCTTTTCGGTGACATCCCTGGATTCCGCCAGCGAAGCTTCCGCCTTCTGTACTCGTGGCTGGACTTCGCCGATATATCCGTGAATCTGCTGGGCCGCTCCGGAGGATTCTTCGGCGAGCTTGCGGACTTCCTCGGCGACGACGGCGAAACCACGCCCCGCTTCACCGGCTCTCGCCGCCTCTATGGCGGCATTCAGAGCCAGAAGGTTCGTCTGGTCGGCGATGTTGGAGATGGTCTCGGCCATGCCGATGATCTTGTTCATACTTTCCGTGACTTCGGCAAAAGATTCGTTTACTTCTTCAGACATATTGTTGAGGGCCTTGACGGTTTCCTCGCTCTGGTGGGCGAGCCGGACGCCCTCGTCAGTAACCTCGAGTTGCCTCGTATGCCGTTTTTCGAGGCTTTTGACCAGATCCATGCCGGAGTCTACGAGCTTGCCTCCTTCGGTGACGAGACTGGAGAGCTTTTCTCCGACCTGGCGCTGCTGCTCCTGGGCCTCGGTGACCTTGCGGACCTGCTCCATGCTGTTTTCGGCGCCGCGTCCTGACTCGTCTGCACCTGCGGCAACCTCTTCCGCCGATGCAGCAAGCTGGTCCACGGAATCCCATACCTCCTGGATCATGACGCGGAGGTTCTCGAGGGTTTGGGATATGGCGTGCTGGAGCATGGATACCTCTTCACCGGAATATTCCCGAAGTTCCGGCTCGTTGAAATCACCTTCGCCCATTTTGTTGGCCACGCCGGTGATTTCGACGATGGGACGGGCAAGGCGTTTTCCGAAGACGAAACCGAGAGCGGCCGCCACGACGAGGGCGGCTATGGACCCCGTCACGATCCGCCAGACCGTCGCCCAGACGGGAGCAGTGACCACCGATGTGGGAGTGGCATAGCCCACGATCTGTCCCCAGGGGGTTTCATCAAAGGTCACGAATTCGTCGTCCACGTTGGAAAACACCTCCGAAGAGGCGCTCTCGCCGCCCAAGGCATCGATAAAGGCTTCGATCTGCCCCGTCGATTCCTCGTCGAGGTGTCCTCTCGTCAGGTCCAGTTTGGGGTGTCCGATGACATTGCCGCCTTCTGAGAGGACGAAAGCGAGGCCTCCATCGGCTAGCTCCAGGCCGTCGAGGTAATCCAGAAACATGGTCGTGTCGAAATCGGCTCCCATGACGCCGATGACGATGTCCTCATCGTTGGTGGATGACTTTCCGATGACGGGCATCACGAAGGAGGCAAGATATTTCGGCCCCGTTTTCGTCTCGACGACGCGCGGTTCAAGCCAGCGTCCGGTTCCCGGTTCGAGGGTGTCGAAAAACCATGCCGCTTCGGGATTGTCGCCGGAAAACCCGTCTTCACCGATCCGATGGCTCTCGTCGACAAGAATTGTCCATGGTCTTTCGGTGTCTCTTTCGACAAGAACGCCCGTGGCGACCTCCTCGTCCACATAAGGGGAATTGAAGTAGAAATAAAGCCGCTCAACGTGGGGCTCGTCCTCCACGACCGGCAGAAGTCGGTTACTTATGCTGCTGCAATAGTAATCCTGCATCTCCGACATGTTGACCCACTGGGTGGCGTCGACCCTGTTGTTGACAACGCCTGCCGCAAGCTGGACAAGGTTCTGGGCGTCACCCAGCAGGGTTTCCAGGTCGTTGGTCATGATATGGGTCTGGAGGTTC
>JBKHBH010000056.1:0-13223 GCA_046542505.1 Thermovirgaceae bacterium
AATGATACGCAATCTGGCGCTGTGCCAAGTCCTGAACCATGAGATGCCTTTCAGCCGACTCCAGGAGTACGAGCTGCTGACCGGCATCACGCGTGTCAAGCGCTACCCTCAGCTGTCGGTCGCCATACATCCCGCTCCCGAGAAAAATGAGACCCGCCAGCGCCACGGTTGCCATCGACACGCCGAAAAGCTTCACGATCCACTCCCGCCTGAGTTCCGTCCACTCCGAACCCGTCGACAGCATTTTCCTGTTGGCGAGGGCAAAGGCAAAAGCCATCCACAACACATTCTCGATCCTGTGAAAGGGCCTCGTCCACATGGCGTTGAACCACAGCAAAAAAAGAATGCCGCAGGCCCAGGCCGTCTCGGGATCAACTCGTATACGTCCCGAAAGCACTCTCCCGAAAGACCGGAGCCACCAGATACCGAAGAGGATGAGAATCACCCCGCCGACGACTCCCGTTTCGCAAAACCACTGGAGCACCTCGTTATGGGCCCAGAGCGTAAACTTCCATTCCTTTCGGGGCCATCTCTTGAGCATTTCCTTCTGGGCGTCAAGATAGTTCCACTTGTAATGCCCCAGTCCGACGCCGCTTACAGGGTGCATCCGGAACATGGTGTAGCTCGTTGCCCAGATGCTGTCCCTCTTGCCGACGGTTTCAGGTTCACTCAACATCTGGCCTGATTTTGCAAGAAAGATATTCCCTCTGCCGAAGGCATAGGATGCGAAAAAGGTCGCCAGCAGGACAAGAAAGACGGCGGCGTTCCTTTTCCAAAAGGTCTTTTTGTCGATCCCGAAGCCTTGGCGCATATACACCAGCGTCAGGATCAGCCATCCCGCTATGAAGGACAGGAAGGCCGACCGGCTCGTAGCGTTCCACAGCCCCCAACTCAATCCCGCAAGGAGAAACCCATTCAAAAGGGCCGTGACTTTTACCTCTCCGTTTTCGGCCGGCAACCCTCTTTGAAGTGCCACATAAACCGTTCCCAAAAGTCCCATGGCGATCCACAAGGCGAACATGTTCTGCTGTCCCGTGTTGCCGATGTACTTTCCCGGAGTCGGGAGAATAAAGTCAAAAAGACCGTTCAGATCACGTATTTGCAGCTCAGCGAACACCGTGTTCGCCAAAGCGTTTACGGCGGCACAGAGGATGAGGACTTCGAGCAGTTTCCCGCTTCCCCTGTAACGGACGAGGACATACACAACCCACAGTGAAGCGAAGAAAAACCATTCCCTCACGAAGGTGGGAATCGATGTTAACGGTGCCCACAAGGGTTGCATGGTGAGAAAAAGAAGAAGGAAAAGCCAGATGGCACCGAAGGAGTCGAGAGCGAATCCCGTCTGGGCCGCACCATATTTTGCCAGTCGGTACCCAGCACACAAGGCAAGTACGGCAAGGGGAACAAAAGCAAAAAACCACTTGAGCAGGTGAAGCGTCTGGAACCATGCCGTTCCGGAAAAGACGATATTCGGGACAGTAAGGACGATGAAAAGCAGTCCGGCATATAGCCCGAAAGGGACGAGTTCTTTCGCGCCCGCGGTAGAATCAAGGGAGTCCATTTCTACAGGGTTCAGTCTCGTGTCCTGCAGTTTTGAATCCACCCGTTTACGCCTCCCCCGATGCACAAATTCCCCTCAGATAGAATCCCAGGCCATGTTGACGAAATGGGCGTATTCTTTCCGGAAGATGAGTTTTACCATTCCCGTCGGTCCGTTTCTGTGTTTTGCGACGATGATTTCCGCCGTCGGATCCGTCTCCTCTCCCGTGTTTTCATAGTACCCCGAACGATAGAGGAGAATTACCAGGTCGGCATCTTGCTCGATTGCGCCGCTGTCCCTCAGGTCGGAAAGCTGCGGTTTTTTTTCCGTCCTCTGCTCCACAGCCCGTGAAAGTTGAGAAAGGGCGATGACAGGCATGTCAAGCTCTCGTGCGACGGACTTGAGCGATCGCGAGATCTCGGCTACTTCCTGCTGTTTGCTGTCGATTCTTTTCGTGAAATGCATCAATTGAAGATAATCGACAACAATGAGACCGATCCCGTCCTTCGCGAATTGCGACTTGAACCTCCTGCTCCTTGCCCTGAGGTCAAGGGTAGACAGGACGGAACTGTCGTCGATAAAGATCGGGGCCCGCGCAAGCTCTCCGGCTGCCTCGGCGAGATCCGTCCAGTTATTCTCATGAAACATTCCCGTTCTCAGGTCATGGATATTCACTCTGGCACGGGAGCCCAACATACGCTGTACAAGCTGTTCCGCACTCATTTCAAGGCTGAAAAGAAGGACCGGGCTGCCATGTTCAATGGCGGCATGAAGTGCTATATCGAGAGCGAAGGCCGTCTTTCCCATGGAGGGCCTCGCAGCCAGGATATTCAGGCTTCCAGGCTGGAACCCGCTCGTCAGGGTTTCGAAATCCTTGAATCCGCTTGGAACGCCCGTAACGCTCGTCGCCGGTGAATGAAACCTCTCTTCGATGGCCTGGAACGTCGGCGCGAGGACATCACCGATACGTCTGAAAGGAGCCCTGCTTCCGCTCTGGGTAACTTCAAAGACAGCCCTTTCCGATTCATCGAGAACGTCCTCAAGCTCCTTGTCCTCGGCATAGCCAAGCCGTGCTATTTCTCCCCCCACCTGGATAAGCCGCCGGTGCACCGATTTGTCCTTGACGATTCTGATGTGGTATTCCACATTCGCCGTCGTCGGGACGGCATCCACCAGGCCCGCAATAAAAGGCTGGCCACGGGAAGAATCCCTTATTTTCTGCTTTGAGAGCTCCTCAAGAAACGTCAGCGGGTCGACTGGTTTTGATTTCGCCGCCATATCGCGCATGAGCTTGAAGGTCTGCTGGTGTTCCGCATCGTAAAAATCCTCAGCTCCAAGGCTGTCGACGGCCAACGTCAGCGCATCTGCATCAAGAAGGCAGGACCCGAGGACAGCCCTTTCCGCTTCCAGGTTATGGGGAGGAACCTTGTCGAAAAGCCGCCCCGCCACGCTAACCGGCCTCCACGGAAACCGTCATTTCGGCTTCTACACCCGGGAAAAGCCTGATCGAGACCGGATAGGAGCCCACTTCCTTGATTTGCTCCTCCACCTTGACTTCCTTTTTGCTTATGTGCACGTCGAACTGCTTTTTCACGGCATCTGCGATCTGCGCCGTGGTAATGCTTCCGAAGAGTTTGCCCTTTTCACCTGCGCTTGCCGTCACTTTCACTGTCTTGCCCTGAAGGAACTTTCTCGATATTTCCGCTTCTTCACGGGCCTTTTCATTCTTCGCTTGTTTGGAACGTTCCTTTTCCTTGAGCTCGGCGATCTTCCCCTTTGTCGCCTCTTCCGCCAGTCCCCGGGGTATCAGGTAATTCCTTCCATACCCGTCGGAGACTTCGACGAGTTCACCCTTCTTCCCCAGTTTCTGCACGTCTTCCAACAGAATGCATTTCATCGGGTGATCACCTCCGCATTCGCGATCTCAGATCGAACCACATATCAATAATACCCAAAAGCAGGATCAGTTGCGTCAACAAAGGCACGAAAAGCGACAGGGCTACTCCGATGTACCGAAGGGCCTTCGGTGCCCCTTTTTGGCACATGTACGCCCATGCCACGGCCAGTCCCTGCAGATAAAAGAGTATCATCACAAGGATGCGCAAATTCATGCCGATCCTCGGGATGATTTCAGGAACATTTTCGATAAACGAGGCCATGGAAAACAGGACCGCCACCAGAAGGGCCCAGAACAGGTTCTTCGGAAAACTCCAGTAGGAAAGCGCCGGTATTGGAGGGAGCATTCCCTTGCCTATCCGTTTCATCACGGCCCTGCTGATGACATAGCTCAAAAACGAATCCAGGGCGGACGCCATGATTAGAAGGGCCGGAAAGACATAGGGGAGAAGATTCAACGTCGACCTGATCTGCCCCTCTGCCGTGCGGAGCGCTTCCCCGGACATCCCGATACGCTGGTAGACAGCAAGGACATTATCCATGACGGAATTGATGTCCCCGGCATCGAGCCCCAGAGGATTGATACCCGTGATCTTCACGATCAGAACCATAAGGAGCAGTTTCCCCCCGAGGGAAACCAGCACCCCGTAAAGGAGTATCTCCACCGAGGAATTCGAGCGCCTGGCAAAAAAACCAAGCCCGACTCCGAGCATTCCGAAGCCAAGAAGGAAAAACAGTCCTCCCGTGACCCCCGTGAGGGCACTGACAAGAAAGGAAGCCACAAACACGCCTAAAGCGGCCCTCCCAAGGCTGTGCCGCAGCCCCAGAACGACAAGCGGGGCGGGGCAGACAAGGGCGAAAGCCATTCCCACGACAGGAAGAACATAACCGGCGAGAAAAAGAACAACCGCCAGAGCCACAAGAAGCGATGATTCCACGACCTCCCGGGTTCGGTTCATACCCTCCCACCTCGCAGGCTGCAGGCTTTTCTCATAACTTCAGGACAATGAAAGGGGAGAAGCCACGGCTCCTCCCCCTTCAGGCGGTTCTTTGTCAATACCGTGCACCTATTCGACCGTATAGGGCAACAGGGCCACAAAACGGGCCCGCTTTATGGCCCGGGTCAACTGCCTCTGGTGCTTCGCGCAGTTTCCCGTGACGCGGCGAGGAATAATCTTCCCGCGGTCACTAAGGTATTTTTTCAATTTATCGGTCTCCTTGTAATCGACCTTTTCGACCTTGTCAATGCAGAAGAAACAGACCTTGGGCCGTCTTTTTCTCCTCTTTCCTCTCGGATAGGCCATAACCATCCTCCTTTTACGCGAATCGGATACCGGTTTTTCCTAAAAGGGGATATCCACCTCGTCATCATCCCCCTTGTCGGAATCCACTTCAGAGAAATCCATGGGGAATTCGTCGTCAAACCCCTTTTCTCGAAGGCTTCCGACACGTTCCTTTTTTTCTTCGCCGCTACGCTGATTCCCCTGGTTCTGGTAATCACCGTCATTGTCCCGACGGCTCCCGACAAAGTTCACCAGTTGCGCGACGACTTCCGTGATCCATCGGCGTTCGCCGCCTGACGTCTCATAATTTCGCACCTGCATGCGCCCCTCAACGAGGACGGCACTTCCCTTGCGCAGGTAGCGTTCACAATTTTCGGCCTGGTTTCCGAAAACCACAACAGGTATGAAATCGACCTGTTCCTGCACTTCCCCGTTTCGGTTCTTGCTGACCCGGTTTACCGCCACCGTGAGTTTGGCGATGGCCTGATTGGACGTGGTATACCGGACCTCCGGATCCCTGGCCAAGTTTCCCATGAGAATGACTTTGTTGAAACCACGTGCCACCGCAATCACTCCCTAGCTTTCATCACGAAGGGTGATCATATGACGCAGGACCTGCTGTTTGAGCCGCAGGATCCGCTCGACTTCCGGGACCTTGTCCGGTTCCATCTTGAAGGTAAAAATCGAGTAATGGCCTTCAGTCCGTTTCTGAATGGGGTACGCAAGACGTCGTTTTCCCCAGACATCGACCTTCTCGATTCCACCTCCGAGGTTCCGCACGACCTCCTGCACCTCGTCGGTCAGAGCCTGATGGTCTTCAAGTTCAGGCTCCAGGATCATCATCAATTCGTAGGGTCGCACGATTTCACCTCCTCCCTTTGGGCTTTTGGTCCCTCCTTGAGCTTCGGAGGAACAGGGACATACGAATCGGTATTATACGCTAGCGGCCCTCACCAGGCAAGTGATCGTCTGAGACGACCTCTATCCTGAAAATCTGTTCGCCCGGAAAGGTCAGGTTGAACTGCTCCCGTGCAAGTCTTGCTATTCCCTCGGGCGTGTTGTAAAAGCGAATCTTGTCTTCCAGCGCCTGAATCTCCCTATTCGTCCGGACAAGGCGGTCCATTCGCTGGTCCACAAGCAGGGAGAGCCTGCGAATCTTCTGGATCTCCATAATGTATGCAGTTCCGATGATCGCAAGGATGCACAAAGCCGCCGCGAAAAGCACAACCCAGCGCAACCTCGGCATTTCCTACATCCTCTCCGGTGCCGTTATCCCCAGAAGTTCCAAGGCTTTCGCGAGGACAACCCTGGCGGCCTCCGTCAAACACAGGCGCGCTGCCTCAAGGTCTTCTCCAACGCCCAGGACACGGTGGGCGTTATAGAAACTGTGAAAGGCACTGGCCAGTTCATAGAGGAAAAAGGTTATCCTGTGGGGTGCGAATTCCTCGGCCGCCTTTTTGATCTCGTCCGGAAAGGTCGAAATCTTTCTGATCAGCGCAAGCTCCTCCGGCTCCTTCAATAGCGAGACATCTACAGCATCGGGGGTCCTGAAAAGCGGTGCCCCTCTCGATTCTGCCTCCCTGAAAATGCTGTTGATCCGAGCATGTGCATACTGGACGTAATACACGGGGTTCTCGGTGGAGGTGCTCTTCGCGAGTTCCAGGTCGAAATCGAGATGGCTGTCTGAACGTCTCATGGCGAAAAAATACCGTGTCGCGTCGACGCCGACTTCGTCTATAACTTCCCTGAGGGTAACAAACTCGCCGGAACGCGTCGACATGGAAACCTGTTCTCCACCGCGCAGGAGGTTGACGAACTGGATAAGTACGATTTCAAGGTCATAGGGCTTCCTTCCAAGGGCCTGCACAGCGGCCTTCATTCTCGGAAAGTATCCGTGATGGTCCGCTCCCCAGACATCGATAACGAGATCAAAACCTCTGTCATACTTGTCCTTGTGATAGACCACATCGGACATAAAATACGTGGGGACGCCGTTACTGCGAACCAGCACACGGTCCTTGTCGTCGGAAAAGGCCGTCGCCCTGAACCATGTGGCACCTTCGCCATCGTAGGCATATCCGTTATTTTTCAGTGTTTCTATGGCCCTTTCCATGGCGTTGCCCTCATAAAGAGACTTTTCCGAGAACCAGACGTCGAACTTCACACCGAAGGTCTCCAGATCTTTTTTAATGCCTTCCAGGATCCGTGTTTCTGCATATTCTGTAAAATAGGGCAGACTCTTTTCGGTTTCCTCCTCGAGAAATCTTTCCCCTTCGCGATCCCGGATCTCTTCCGCGAGTTCGTACAGGTATGCGCCCTTGTATCCGTCCTCAGGGAACGGAGCCGCCTCCGGCTTGCCGCAAATCTCGAAATACCGTGCCTGGGTTGATTTGCCTAGAAGCTCCATTTGCAAGCCGGCATCGTTGATATAGTATTCTCTTTCGACGTTCCACCCTGCAAAAGAAAGGATATTCGCACAGATGTCACCCACGGCGGCTCCACGGCCATGACCGACATGGAGCGGTCCCGTTGGATTCGCGCTCACAAATTCGACCTGGACTTTCCTGCCTTTGCCGACATCGACCCGTCCGAAATCATCCTTCTTTTCTATGACATTCAAAAGCATATCGGAAATCCACTTGTTCGACAGCACGAAATTTATGAAACCGGGGCCGCCTATCCGCACTTCATGGAGATACTCGCTTTTTTCGAGACGGCTCACGATATCTTCCGCGAGGTCCCTCGGTTTCATTTCAAGGAACCTGGCCCACTGCAACGCCGCATTTGTCGCCCAATCCCCGTGATCCTCACGTTTCGGCCTTTCGATTTCCACAAGGGAATCTTCCTCGATTGCCTTTCCCCGCTCTTCTGAAATCTGGTGCAGCGCCTCGGCCACAAGATCTTTCAATATTTCCGACACGTCTTTTTTCATGGCTGCATCAACCCCATTTCAGGTTCATTGTCTCTTCCGGAGCGGGATTGTCATATCCGTCCAGGCAAGAATTCTTCTGGTCACCGACTGGAACGATTCAAAGGCATCTCCGTCGGTTCCGTCCGAAGTCGCCACAATCTTGTACCCGCCTTCTACAATTCGCTTTCTTGTGTTGTGTTCCATTTCCTCTGTCAAAACGACACCTCTGTTTCTCGAAGGCCGCATGTTCGGCAGAGCCACTACATCGTAGCCTTCCGGCAACTTGAGAACGGCATTTTCTTCATAGACCAAAGGATGCCGCAATGACATGCCATTACCGTTTTGGGAGACGGCATCGAGCTGCCATGGCATGACCACCACGGGCCATCTGGCGAGAATATCCCCTCCGGCTACAATCCCGATGGATGTCCTGAAGGGAACCGCAATGTCAAAACCGGTACTCCTCTCTTTGATGCGTGCCTCACCCCAGCTGATATCAGAAGTGTTCGGAAACAAAAGATCTTCAAAAAAACCGGGAAGTTCGCTCTCGGTTGGCAACTGTCCACCACTCAGGGCATGCAGCCATCCACCTCGAAGTCGGAGACTCAGATCGCCTGAGGCATTCCCTCGGTTATCCATTTCCAGAGACCATCGGATGGAAAGACGATGGTCTTTGGCCTCGCCTGCCGGAACGGCAAGGCTTTCAAGTCGGCCACTTTCTGTTTTATACAGTGTCCTGCCCCACAGAATTGGCGGCATCGAACCGGCGGGAAGGCTCTGGCCGACGTGGAAGAAAAAATCCTGACCCGAAGGGGGCGTAAGGAGAAGAGAGGGTCCCCTCCACAACTTTCTTGTGGCAGGAACCTTCTTGCCAAGCCTCACTGCAGGTTCCCACAGGATTTGAGCATTCCACCCCGCCTCTTCCATCCAGTTCTTCAAAAGAAACGTCCCTTCCCACAGGGACCACGGACCTTCCGCCGGGATGTCCTTTGCCGCTCGTATGTGATCCTGTGGGAAAACGCGTGAAATCATCTCATCGCCTCGAAAAATATCGATAATGGATTCCCCTGCCTTTTTAGAAGACCCTTCTGCCAGGAAGCGGCGGATATTCTCCGGAACGGGAACTTCAGAAAAAGCCCTTTCCTCCGCTCGTACCACCTCGACTGCTTTCCTTGCGCCTTCCTGGAGACTGAAGACAAGAGTCTTCGAGGGCAACTCGAAAAGCCCTTCCGTTTTTCTGGATGGAGTGTCGATAAACGACCAGGTGTAGGTATCAGTTGGTCCTCCACTGCTCAGGTCAGGCTTTTTGCCTCCGCCGCCGGCTGAAACAAGGGAAAGGCCCCCAGGAACTTCAACGGCTATCTTCTGTTCCCAGACCGGGAGTCGAAAGTCCAGATCCACCCTGTCCTCGACATTCATACCTGTGGGAAAAACCATTTTGTATCCCGCGACGAGAATCCGGCCTTCCAGGTTGTTCGGAATCCTGATCTCAACGATTCCACCGTTTTCGGCCCGTGTTTCCGCCGGCTCGATCGATATCACCGGACGGGAGGTTTTCCTGTCGTAGAGAGCCGCTTCCAGGACTTCACAGCTTCCTCCTGTCGGAGCCACAAGCTGCAGAGACGGCCAGGTCTTTGACAATTCCTTGACCTCTTCGACCATCAGATAGACCGTCTTCTCCATGCGGCCGTCCGCACGAAGCCTGTATCTCAAGTCCCGCAAAAGGACAACCCCGTTATCCTCATCGTACATGTCAACCGACGGGGCCTCCCTGAGGACTCCCGGTAAAGTTTCGGCCACATCCATTGCGTCTGCACTTCCCGACGCCAAAAGGCACCAACATATAACGAACGCTGCGCACAGAAAAACAGGGACAGAACCTCTGGCTCGCCTCTTCACTCCGGTCACCATTCCTTCCACGGGCCTTTGCATTCCCGTCTTAAGTGTTTTTCCCGCAACAGTGCTTGTATTTTTTCCCGCTGCCGCACGGGCAGGGGTCATTCCTTCCGATTTTCTTGCCCTTTCGGACAGGCTGCGGTTTTCCCTGTCCATGGCCTGCCGATGCTCCATCGGTCCCGCCGGTTTTTTTCAGCACGCTGTCCAGCGAGGCCGACTCTCGGGAATGCTCGAGATGCTTGCTCCTTTCGGTCTTTGCCGTTTCATCCACAACGGACACCCGGAACAGGTATTCCGCGACAGTCCTTCTCACCCTGCTCATCATTTCCTGAAAGAGATTATAAGATTCAAACTGGTACTCAAGAAGCGGGTCCTTCTGGCCTATGGCACGGAGTCCGATGCCCCGCCTGAGTTCGTCCATGGCGAGAAGATGTTCCTTCCAGGCGCTGTCCAGAACGTGAAGAATAACGAACCGTGCCATGGCATTGGCCGTTTCCCTTCCCATTTCCTCGATTTTTTTGTCCAGTCTTTCCCTGAGCATCCTCCGGAAGGATTCCGCTGCCCGCTCAAGGTCCTCGTGCGTCTCTATTCCCTCAAGCGCTTTCTCGTCTCCCGGTCGGAAGGTGCTTTTGATCGCGACTTTCGCCGCCTCAATCTGAGGGTCCTCCCCTTCCGGAAAACACCCTTCGAGGATTCCGGACACGGCGTCATCAACAATCTGTCGCGCATACTCAAGAACATCGGTCTCCGTCAGGATCTTTCGACGCTCTTCGTAAACGGCTTCCCGTTGCTGGTTCATGACGTTGTCGTACATCAAAAGCTGTCGCCTGATGTCGAAATGATATTGTTCCACGCGTTTCTGGGCGGACTCGATGGCCCGGCTCAACAGGCCGTGCTCGATGGCTTCCCCTTCCTCCATTCCGAGTTTGCCCATGAGACCCTCGATCTTGTCTGATCCGAAAAGACGCAACAGGTCATCTTCGAGAGAAAGGTAAAACCGACTGCTGCCGGGATCGCCCTGTCGTCCGCTCCGGCCCCTGAGTTGATTGTCTATGCGCCTCGATTCATGGCGTTCCGTTCCGATGATCTTGAGGCCCCCGAGCTCGACGACTTTCTCATGTTCCTGCTCGCAGGTTGTCTTCTTCTTTTCAAGGAGCTGCCTGAACTCTGCGGGTTTCCCGTCGAAGTCGAGATCTTTTCTGTCGGCCTCTTCCCTCGCAAGAGATTCCGGATGGCCGCCGAGAACAATATCCGTCCCCCGCCCGGCCATATTTGTCGCAACCGTCACCGCCTGGAGCCGGCCGGCCTGAGAAACGATCTGTGCTTCCCGCTCGTGGTGCTTCGCATTCAAAACGTTGTGGGTGATCTTCCGTGCCTTGAGAATCTTGCTGAGGCGCTCCGAGCTTTCTATGGACGTGGTCCCTATAAGGACTGGCTGCCCCTTTTTGAACGTTTCTTCCACCTCGTCGGCGACGGCGTTGTATTTCTCCTTTTTTGTCCTGTAAATGGCGTCAGCATAGTCTTCCCTGATCATCGGCTTGTGGGTCGGAATCACCACAACCTCCAAGCCGTATATTTCCTTGAATTCCTCTTCCTCAGTTGCCGCCGTTCCCGTCATGCCTGCGACCTTGTCGTACATTCTGACGTAATTCTGCAGGGTAATCGTCGCAAGGGTCTGGTTTTCTCTTCCCACCTGGACTCTCTCCTTGGCCTCGATCGCCTGATGAAGCCCGTCGGAATATCGCCTGCCGAACATGAGCCGTCCCGTGAATTCGTCCACGATGACGATTTCCCCGTCCTTGATCACGTAGTGGACGTCCTTTTCGAAAAGGTGGTGGGCCTTGAGTGACTGGACGATGCGGTGTCCCAGTTCTGAATGCTGATATTCCGTAAAAAGCTGGGGAACGGCAAGGATTCGTTCACAGGCCGCAATGCCTTTTTCTGTCAGCGCCACATTGCGTTCCTTCTCGTCCAGTTCAAAATCCACATCTTTTTTCAGTTTGCGTGCCACATCGTCGGCGCGCTTGTATACCTCGACGTTGTCCTCGGAAGGTCCGGAAATGATCAACGGCGTTCTCGCCTCGTCGATGAGGATGGAGTCCACTTCATCCAGGATGATGTAGGCGTGGTCCCGCTGCACTATCTGTGACGCATTCAGGGCCATGTTGTCCCGCAGGTAGTCGAAGCCGAATTCCGTGTTGGTTCCATAGGTTACGTCCGCCTGATAGGCCTTCATCCGTTCCTGCTGGTCCATGAAGGCATATACAACCCCGACGGAAAGACCAAGAAACCGGTAGATCGGCCCCATCCATTCGGCATCGCGGTTCGCCAGATAATCGTTGACGGTGACCAGGTGCACTCCTCTGCCTTTGAGTGCGTTCAGGACCACGGCAAGGGTGGCGACAAGGGTTTTGCCCTCGCCGGTTTTCATCTCGGCGATCTTCCCCTCGTGGAGAGCAATGCCTCCGGCAATCTGCACGTCGAAATGCCGGAGACCCGTGGTTCGTCGTGAAACTTCCCTCACTGCGGCAAAGACCTCGGGGAGCAGCTCGTCAAGGCTTTCTCCCGAAAGCGCTCTTTCCCGAAAGAATTTCCCGAGTGCAGCGAGTTCTTCGTCGCTGTATTGCTGCATTCGCGGTTCAAGAGCGTTGATCTTTTCGACGGTTTTCATGTACCGTCTGAGCAAACGCTCGTTTTTGTCGAATCCAAGTTTTTTCCTGATGCTTTCCAGCATTGGGTTCACCTCTGTCAAGGATGGGGAAGCCTGAAAGGGGTTCAATGTTTGATTATATGCCGGGGGCCATGTACCGTCAAAAGGCACGGAACCCGAGGGTTCCGTGCCTTGTCAAGACACCTGAAGCGGTACGGGGTGCAGCTTTGCGAGAAAATGCTTGAGGCCCTTGACTGCAGGGGCCTTGACGACCGCCAGCCCGTAATCGACCTGATCCCTTCGTTTGTAAACGTCAATAATTTTCGACGCTACATATTCGATATGGCTGTTGGTGTAGGTCCTTCTGTTAACTGCAAGCCTGTAAAGCTCAAGTTTCGGCGGAACGATCTTTCCTGTGCTTTCGTCCTCAATGGCGAATGCAAGCGCACCCAGCCCGATCCCCCTGACGGCTCCCTCCCTGTAGACTTCTACGGAAAGGACATCGGCGGGATATTTCATCTGTGGGATGTGCGGAAAGAACGCCGCGGCATCAACGAATACCGCATGTCCCCCCGCAGGCTTGACGAGGGGAATTCCTTCCGCATCAAGCAAATCCGCCAGCTGCCTGATTTGTCCCACCCTGTGGCCCAGATAGGCTTCGTCGGTCATTTCTCTCAGGCCCACTGCGAGAGCTTCAAGATCGCGACCGGCAAGACCTCCGTAAGTCGCAAAACCTTCAAAGAGAATGACTCTGGGAAGGAGCCTGTGATACATTTCCTCTGTTCTGCAACAGATCATCCCTCCGATGTTAACGAGCGGATCTTTCTTGCAGGAAACTGTAATGCCGTCCGCCGTATCCATCATTGCCATCAGGATCTCCTTCACGGACATGGAAGAACATTCACTCTCCCGCATTTTGATAAACCAGGCGTTTTCAGCCATGCGCGCCGCATCAAGGAAAAGTGGGATATCATGCTTTTTCGCTATCCGCGAAACCTCCCTGAGGTTTTTCAGGCTGACGGGTTGTCCGCCTCCAGAATTGTTAGT
>JBKHBH010000057.1:0-12858 GCA_046542505.1 Thermovirgaceae bacterium
ATAACGAGCCTGGGCGTCTGTGTCAACACCTACAAATAGACTGACTATTCTGTCAAAACCTCCAGGTTGTATTCATATACTTACATTTAAGCAAATAATGTTCACAAAATGGCTTGTAGTACCATACAAGCCACACCTGACCAGAAAAAAGGCAGGTTTTTGTTTGCCTCCTCACCGCGCTAAATAAATCGTATTATGTATTCACACGGCTATTCAGGAGTCTTCTATTCTTCTTCGTCAACGTCCAGTTCCAGAATCCCTTCTTCAAGGTTCATTCCCGTTCCTTCAGTACCTGTGGAAGAAAGACCGTTTTCTGCCTCCTCGTTCTCTTTCGGGGCAAGAATCAGATCAAGTCCTTCGGCCACCTTGTTTTTTACCTCCTTTGCCACCTCCTGCATCAAATCAGGATGATCCTTGAGATAAGAGGCGACATTGTCCTTGCCCTGCCCGAGTGTCTCTCCCTTATAGGCGAGCCAGGACCCTTTGCGGACGATCACATCGTAATCGAGAGCCATATCAAGCACGGCCATTTCCTCGGGGACGCCCCTTCCGTAGATAAGCGTCGTGTGCGCCGTCCGGAAAGGAGGAGCCTGCTTGTTCTTGACGACCTTGATCCAAAGTTCATGACCCAGGTTCTCATCGCCCTTGGTAACGCTTTTGCCTCTTTTTACCTCAACCCTCACGGAGCTGTAGAACTTGAGGGCTCTTCCCCCTGTCGTCGTCTCCTGGGGTCCGCCGTATCCCATGGTCGAAATCCTTGCCCTGAGCTGGTTGACAAACATGACGATACACTTGCTCTTTGAAATCGAGGAGGTCAGGCGCCTGAGGGCGTAGGACATCAGCCGGGCCTGCAGCCCCACCTGGCTGTCTCCGATTTTCCCGTCGATTTCGGCCTGAGGGGTCAGTGCCGCCACGGAATCGACGACAATAACGTCTACGGCACTGCTTCTGACAAGGGTTTCTAGAATATAAAGGGCCTGTTCTCCGCTGTCAGGCTGTGCGAGATAGAGAGAATCGATCTTGACTCCCATGGAATGGGCCAGACGCGGGTCAAGTGCATGTTCCGCATCTATGAAGGCGGCAATGCCTCCCGCTTTCTGAGCTTCCGCAATGGCATGAAGGGCAAGGGTCGTCTTGCCGCTTCCCTCGGGACCGAAAATCTCCACGATTCTGCCCCTCGGGAATCCTCCGATGCCAAGGGCAATATCGAGGGGAAGGACACCGCTGGGGATAACGTCAACGACCTCACTGGTTCCCTCACCGAGGCGCATGATCGCCCCGTCGCCGAACTTTCCCTTTATGTCCGACATCGCCTGCTCGAGAACATCTTCCCGCGTCATTGAATTCTTCCGCTTCGCCATTTAATCACCCACCTCCGTGGTATTTAGCAAATATCGGGCCAACGGCGTATAGACCGGCCCTTCAGGGTACAAATCGCTTTGCATGAGCGTGACATACCGGACGGTCCATCTCCCCTGCCCGGCATTCCCGTCATCGAGCTCTCTCATCAACTGGACCGGAAGTTCGGAAGGCGTCTTTATCCTCGCGATTGTGACATGGGGATGGAAAGGCCGCTTCTCTCGTTCGAGGCCGACAGCGGCACCAGCTTTCTCGACGACTTCAAAAAGCCGGAACAGCTGGTCATCATCCTGACCGAGTCCTATCCAGAGGACCCTTGGCTGTCGCCATCCCGGGAAGGCTCCGACACCCGACAGTTCCAGATCGAAGGGGGGTATCTTCGCCGTCGAGAAGACCTGTTCCATAGCCGCCTGAAGCTTTATGAGCCATTTCGGTTCGATCTCGCCGCAAAACTTCAGCGTGATGTGCAGTGCCCCGTCATCGACCCAATGGAGTCTTGGAGCAAGCGCCCTCAAACGACTCAGCCAGGCGCCGAGAGTTTTTCGGACACCCGGTTCCAGTTCAACACAAACGAAGCAGCGTACCCTCTCATCCATATATCAGGCCCTCCTCAGCTCCCTCCAGAGTTTCTCAAGTCCGAAGGCTACGGCCCATCTCCTCACGCTGGCCCTGTCGCCATGGAATCGCTTTGTCCAGGTGGAAAGGCCATCCAAAGACCTGACAGCAAAACATACCGTTCCGACGGGTTTTCCCGGGGTTGCCCCCCCGGGACCTGCGATTCCCGTGACAGAAAGACTGAAAGGCACACCGAAAATACGTGCCGCCCCCTCTGCCATCGCCCCGGCGCATTTTTCGCTCACAGCTCCGTACTCATCTATAACCCCGCGGGGCACTCCGAGCAGAGACATTTTCGCCTCATTGTCGTAGCATACGGCGCTTCCGGCAAAAACACACGAAACACCGGGGATCTCTGTAAGCGCTGCTCCGATCAGCCCGCCGGAACAGGATTCAGCCAGGGCCATCTTTGTTTTCACCCTGGAGGCTTCGATAAATACGGCCTCTGCGAGCGAGGTGGCTCCATCGGGGAGAATATCCTCCGAAACCAGCTCGCGAACCTCACGTATTGCTTCGTCGACCGCTTCAGGAAGACCAAAGATCGAAAGGGTCACGCAATTGGGAGACGGCAAAATCGAGATGGAAAGGGAATCATTTTCGAGAACGGGTTCGATCCGGGTTTTCAGCCTGCTCTCGGGCCAGCCGGAGATCCTCAGCACCCTTTGTCTTTTGCCTCCGGAGACAAGACGGGGCAAAAGCTCTTTTTCGGCCAGTGCATGGAACTCCCAGGGAACCCCCGGAAAAGCGTAAATTTCAGTCCCGTCCTTTTCCGCCCTTATTGCCAGGGCGGATCCCTGTGGATTGTAAAGGGCTTCCGCAGAAGCGGGGACCATGGCCTGCCTGGTCGCGGATTCCTCAAGCACGCGCCGTATATCTCCATGGTATCGGGACAGAATGCTCCCGTAAATATCGTCTCTTCTGGCCAGCGGACTGCCTAAAAGACGCGAAAGGGCCTCTCTGGTCCTGTCGTCATGAGTCGGCCCCAGCCCTCCTGAAAGTACGATGACATCGACTTTCCCGACCCAGGAATCGATAATGTCTATGAGAACGTCCTCGTTATCCGGCGCGATCTGCACCGAGAGAATCTTCCATCCCAGAGACGTCAACTGCGAGGCGAGCCAGGCGCAGTTTCCCTCCCGGCCGGTTCCGGAGAGCAATTCGTCTCCTACCGCAATGAGAACTGCTTCATGGACCACGTGCAACACCCGCTTTGCTTGTCAAAAGATTCGTTCGTAAACGGTCGCAAAGCCCCCTGCGAGGAAAAGCCATTCCACCGCGCGGACAATCACATTGGCATACAGACCGGCCACAACATCATCCGCCATGATCCCGAGCCCTCCCGGAAGCTTCTCCGCCGTATTCACCGGGAACGGCTTGATAATGTCAAAAACCCTGAACAGGAAAAGAGCCGGGAGGCCGAGCCCGGGAGGAAGACCTGTTACGGCGATCCATGTCCCGATGACCTCGTCAATGACAACCTCCGAGGGGTCCTCCCGGCTTTGTCCGAGAGCGTACCGCTGGGCGGCAAAACCTCCCAGGACTCCAAGGGCGAGCACAATCAAAAGAGGAACGGGAACCAGAAGATACACCAAAAAGGCGACCGCCGAAGCGACGGTGCCCGGCATGTTCGTAAGGAATCCTATTCCGAGGCATGTGCTGCAATGCCTGTAGAAGGTTTCAGGCTTCATCGTGGACGACTTCTCCTTCAAGGTCATGCTCGTAGCTTTCCGTTATATCCACTTTTACAAAGGTCCCGGGCTTACACCGGAAACCGTTTCTGATTTCAACAATCCCGTCAACCTCCGGAGCATCCCTGAAAGACCTTCCCCAGGCCGAACCTTCTGCACCGCCGCCGATTCCTTCCACGAGGACACGCAAGCGGCGTCCCACGAAACGGCGCTGCCTTTTCCAGGATATTTCCTCCTGAACCTCAAGGATCTCTTCCGCTCTTTTTTGTCTCACTTCTGCAGGAACGGAGGGTGAAAGAAGAACCGCCGGGGTCCCTTCTTCTTCCGAGTAGGGAAACACGCCCACCCTGTCGAGCTCGGTAGCTTCAAGAAAGTCCACCAGTTTCAGGAACTGTTTTTCCGTTTCACCCGGAAAACCCGTAATAATGGTAGTCCTGAGGGCGAAATCGCTGTCGGCGGAACGGGCCCATTCAAAGGGCTTTCGGATTTCATCTTCCGAAACGTGCCCCCGGTTCATGGCCTTGAGGATCTTGCCGTCCACGTGCTGGACGGGAATATCCAGGTAGTTCAGGATAAGCGTACTTTTTGCGATGGTTTCCACCAGATCCCTTGTTACCCGAGACGGATGCAGGTAAAGGAGCCGAATCCAGATGTCCCGTCCCTGAAGAGCCTCCTCAAGACGCTGCAGCAGCTCCGCCAGTGCGGGCCTTTTGTACCTGTCCATGCCCCAGGCGGTCAGATCCTGACCGACAAGGCAGACCTCCCTGGCCCCCGATTCGACGAGCCTGCGGGCGTCCCTGAGGATGTCTCCTTCGCTGCGGCTTTTCAGCCCTCCCCTGATAGAGGGGATAGTGCAGTAACTGCACCTGTTGTCACATCCTTCGGCTATTTTTAGATACCGAGACCAGGATGAACAGCCCGGGAGCAGGACGGTTCCCGCATCTTTGGGAGCCCCCCCGATCGCTTCCACGACTTTTTCGGCTTCGTCGGCTCCCGCCCAGTAGTCAACGGATGGAAGCTCCCGTTTGAGAGCCTCGCCGTAGCGGTTCACCAGGCACCCGATCACTCCAATTTTCTTCAGGCTTCCCGATTTTTTAAGGTGCTCCAGGTCGAAAACGGCGTCAAGGCTTTCTTCAACGGCAGGGACGATGAAACCGCAGGTATTCACCAACCCGATTTCAGCCTGTTTGACATCTTCAACGAGCTCGAATCCCGAAGCTTCGAGCATGCCCGCAAGTCGTTCGCTGTCAACCTGGTTTTTGGCACACCCAAGGGTAAGAAGGAAAATTTTCATGAGAACCTATAACCTGTTTCTTGAACCGTCAGGATGATACTCCAGGGTCACAACCTCTCCATTGCCGCCGACGCTTCCCAGGTCACTTCCATCCCAGGAGTGCGTGACAGCACCTGCGTTCCCGTAGCGTATTCGCGTGACGGCGTCGACGGTTATCTCTCTTACGTCTCCATCCTGGAGGGTCCCCTGATACGTTATGTCATCATTTTTCGTCACCCTGATCCAGCAAGGTGCCGAGGCACGTATGACCAGATCCCTTTCGGCGGACACTTCCTCTTTTTCAAAAGAAGCTTCATGCTCTTCACTGCCGGGCAGCCATGTCATATCAGAATCGGGGGAAACCGGCGCGGTTGCCTCGTCCGGGGAAACAGCCACAGTAACATCAGGACTTTCAGTCTCCGTCGGCTCCTCCGAATCTTCGCTCATTTGTTCCCTTTTCTCTGTTTCTTCGCCGGTTACGGAGGGTTCCGTCGGGTCAGGTTCAGCCTCCTGGAATTCATCATCGGAAAGAGCGACCGACCCAGTTTCAGGAACGTTCTCTCTTTGAACGGCCAGATCATCCCGCTGCTGCCATATGACAAAAAGGGAGATACCGATGATGGCAAAAAGGATCCCATAAAGCCACCACCTGGAGGTTTTCTGGAAACCTTTCTGGGGCGGCATATAATTTACGAGCGATTCTGTCTGGACTGTTCCGGCGTCCGTTTTCATGAGGCTTTCGTATTCAGGATAGAGCTCTTCAGCACCAATGTGCGTCAGATAGTTTCTTATGAATCCTTTGGAAAAGACAAGACCTGGAAGCCTGTCGATATCCCCGGCTTCTATCGCCTCGAGGAACCTTTTATGGATTTTCGTGGCTTCGGAAATCTCCTCCAGGGAAAGACCCTTCGCCTCTCGTCGCTGCCTGGCCTGTTCACAAAGATCCGCAAGGATTTTCTCTCGGTCTTTCAATCGCGAATCGCCTCCAATGCGCGCTTTTTCAGCGCCCTGACCATCTCTGCAGGCTCTTTCGAACCAAAAACTGCGCTCCCCGCGACAACTACATCTGCCCCGGCGCGGACGGCATCTTCTAAGGTGTCAAGGTCAAGGCCCCCGTCCATTTCGATGAGATACGCGAAATTTCGGGCCGCTCTCCACCTTGCGAGCGATCTGGTTTTTTCCAGGGTTTCAGGAATAAACGCTTGACCCCCGAATCCCGGATTAACGGACATGACGAGGACGAGCTCCACCATATGCAGGACAGGTTTAAGCCACTCCACGGGAGTCCCGGGATTGAGGGTAACCCCCGGCTTGCAGCCTTCGTTTCTGATCATCTCCAAAGCCTTGTGCAGGTGCGGGGTGGCTTCCACGTGGATCGTGAGATAATCAGCCCCTGCCGCCGCAAAGGTGCTGATGAATCTCTCCGGGGGCTCGACCATGAGGTGAACGTCCAGCACGGTGCCGTCACAGGCGTTCCTCAAGGAACGCACCAGTTCGGGCCCATAGGAAAGGTTCGGTACGAAATGGCCGTCCATGATATCCAGATGGAGCCAGTCCGTTTCCCCTTTCAGCGATTTCACGCCCTCCCCAATCGCCAGTGGAAAAGCAGAAAGCAACGACGGCGCGATGACTGTGTCTTTTAACCGTGTCATCGGTATCGGTCCTGCCAGACGAATTCCCCGCCGAGGTAAATCGTGACAGCAGCTTCTCCCGCATAGGGTGCATCCAGCACGATGTACTCGCCGCTTTTTGCCTGCCTGTCCAGTAATGTGCGGGTCCCGTTGTCGTCAATGATCTCGACGCGCACAGACATGGAGCGTGCGAGAGGGGGCACCTGGTAACGGATCTTCGCCGTTTTCGTCGCTTCTTTCGACTCGGACTCCGACTTTTCCTGGCTCTTTTCGGGCTTTTGGGTCTCTTGGGGCTCTTGCGCCTGTTCTTCAGGAACAGGTTCCGTCGTCGACGGGCTTTGCCCCGCCTGAGGCGTTTTCAGCCATTCATCGAGTGGCGACGGAGCCGGCGCCGGTCTTCCGTTTTCTGGCTCCTGTTCCGGAGTCTGCTCGACCTCCGGGGTTTCTGTGCCTGTCTGCTGTTCCTTCTGTTCCTGCTCCTCTGCCTGGTCCGTCGTTTCTTCTGTCTTGTCCGGTTTTTTTGCCGTTGCCACCAAAAGCGTTACCGGCTCTCCCTCGGACAATGTCTTCCCCGGCCTGGGTTCTGTGTCCATAACCATTCCGGAAGGAGTCATCAGGGTGTATTCGTATTTGACACCACCGATCCTGAGCCCGCTCTGGCCGATAATCTGGCGGGCCACGTCCTCGCTCCGGTCAAGAACGTTCGGGACACGAATCTGTCCGTTGACGCGTGGGACGCCAAGGCTTACGAGAAGATCAATCCTTCTGTTCTCCGGGGCCATGGCCGGGGCGGCAGGGCTCTGCGCAATGATGACACCTGGAGGCCGCGAATCGTTATGTATGCGCACCACATCTCCGATTTCAAACCCTTTTTCGCCCAGATGCGTCACCGATTGTCCATATTCCATACCTCTCACGTCGGGTACCGGCCGCCGCTTGCCTCCCTTGCTCACCTTCAGGACAATGACCTTGCCCTTCTTGATGGTTGTCCCAGTTTCGGGCCACTGGGAAACGACCGTCCCCGCCGGAAGGAGGGATTCGACCTCGTCGATCCTCACGAGCAAGCCCATCTTTTCCGTCACCGACACGGCGTCAACCACGGTCATGCCCTCCATGCCTGGCACCGCCACGTCCCGAAAACCAAAGAAAATCGAATAAAAGGCAAACACTCCGGAACCGACGATAACCAACAGGGTGATCAGGAGGGTGACGCGGAACATTTTCTTCATTATTTTGTCCTCCTAGTCGCGCTTCATCAATACCGTGAGGTAAAAACCGTCATGCCAAGGAAGCGCCGGCCAGAGATAATATCCCCATGGTCTTCCTCGATGAACATTATGATAGTTGCTGGACAGGGGCATTTCAACAACATTCGGTTTGCTGCCGAGGGTATCGGCCACAACCCTCTCATTTTCGTCACGAAAAATGCTGCACGTGGAATAAATGACGAGCCCCCCGGGATGAACAAGGTCAAGAGCTCTCGAGAGGAGCCGCCCCTGGAGAGAAGCGAGTTCATTCAGCCTTTCAGGAGTCTGTCTGAGTTTCGCATCAGGATGACGAGCCCACGTTCCGCTTCCCGAGCATGGCGCGTCGACGAATACCAGGCGCGGAGATTTGCGCGGTTCAATTTCGAGAGCATCGCCCTTCCGAAAGGTGACTTTTTCTCCATCGAGCCCAAGGCGATGCATTTCCCGTTTTGCTGCTTCCAGGCGTCCGGAGGAAAGCTCCCATGCCTCGAGTTCGACTCCGGGAATCTTTTGCAGAATCTGCCCCGTCTTCACTCCTCTCCCACAGCACATCTCGAGAAGGGGCCCGCCGTCGCAAAAGGAAGAAACAATTTCACCGACGACCATGGATGATTCCGTCTGGGGGGTGACAAGACCTTCCCGAAAACCCGGCAGTCCCGGCGGGAAGGCAGAAGAGGCCATCCGCAGGGATTTCTCCAGGTGAGGCGACGGCCAGGCGTAAAAACCGGCTCCGTGAAGCTCTTCCGCTATCTTTAATCCGTCAACACCCCGGGAAAGGCGGAGAGACATAAAAGCTTTCATTGCCATGAGACGAAGCAGCCGACGTGCCTCGTCCCTGCCCCAGTTGTCTGAAAGATATGTGCCGATCCATCGGGGAACTCCCCCATAAAGGCACTGGTCCCGCAGAGACCGGCTTTCAGAAATCTGGGATACTGCCTGCTTTCCACGTTCCGAGGCTTTTCGGAGCACGGCGTTCACCATTTTGGCCTCCCGGGGCGAACCGTTTTTTTTGACGGCCTCCACCAAGGCACTGACAAGAACCTGGGGTGCGAAACTCCGCAATTCCACAAGACCTGCTATTCCGAGCACAAGGGTATCACCGGCGAGGGGGGAAACCGCGCCAAGTGGTTTCCCTGAAAAACGTACGGCGAGGCTCTTCCAAAGTGGCGCCCGTCGCAGTCCCGCATAAACGAGGGACGACGCCAGTGTTCTTTCGGTCCCCGGAAGATTTTCGGTCCTTTTCCGGATCGCCTCGCTCGCGAAAGCTCCTTTCATAACATCCCGCCAAACGTAAAGAGCGGCTTCTATACCCCTCATGAGCGAAGGACCTCCACTTTCGGCGGTTCCCCACGAACCCTTGTCCGGATGAAAATTTCCCCCGGTACAGCGACTCTCAAGCCCATCGCCCTTGTCCATCTGTTTCTTCCTTCGATCCCCACGATTTCAACTCCCTCGACGTCTGTGGCCGTTGTAAGATACATCTGGGCATAGCGTCCCGCATAGGGTCCCAGGAACCAGGAAACAACCAGAGCAAGAACCACCGTCAACATGCTGAGCGATCCTGTTAAAAACAGGAGCAGCACGAACAAAGCCGACATGAGGGTGTTGACGGTTACGATGGTGGTTCCGCATCTTTCGTGAAGGGCCAGGTCCCTTTCACCCCTTTTGAGCCTCGCGAGAGCTTCACGGGACGCGCCAAGGGCGAGCTCACCCGATACAGGGCCGTTCACTGTGAATCCCTCTTCCGACGCCAGACCCGACATCATGGGAATCCCGTACTTCTCCTCGATGACATTGATGGTACCGTGCTCGAGTGCATGGTTTCGCCGGACCCGTTTGTTTGAAAGAATCCTGAAGAGCTCCTTGGGACCGATGACCAGCCATACCAGCGACCGGGCCGCAAACCCCAGCGGCACCAGCAGGATGAGAAAGACAAAAAGGCCGAGAAACAGCAACCCGAGCCAGGGCATCACGAAAAGCAGCATCAGCGCGACGAGAAGCAGGGGCATAAAGGCAGTTCCCTCCTTGTAATCATGCCTGAATCACGTCAAAGAAACAGGGTGGCCTGTGCCACCCTGTTATTGAACCGTCACCGGACGGTTGCCACAAACACAAACTCCCGCCGGATACATGAAGATCAATTGTTTCTCATCCCGCGCAAAAATATCAGTCTGGCCAGTTGAAGTGCAGCCATGACCGTGGCTGCAACGTATGTCAAGGCTGCCGCGTTAAGGACGGCTCTTGCGCCTTTCATCTCGTCTGCTGCGAGAATTCCCGTGCCGCCCAGAATCTTCAGCGCTCTCCCGCTCGCATTGTATTCCACAGGAAGGGTCACCAGGTGGAACACGAGGACCCCGAGGAAAAAGAGGATCCCTACGTCCATCAAAAGAGGTGTGCGAAAAAGGAACCCGATAAAAAAAAGCGGGAAGGCCAGCCCGGATCCCAGGCTCACCACCGGGACTATGGAGTTCCGGAGCTTGAGCGGTGCATAGGCTCCCGCGTCCTGCAGGGCATGACCGGCCTCGTGGGCTGCGACTCCGATGGCCGCAATGCTTGGGCTGCTGTATACCGTTTCGGAAAGACGAAGGGTCTTCGCCTTCGGATCATAATGATCGGTCAGAGATCCGGGAGTCCGCTCCACGGGAATGTTGCCCAAACCGTTTTCGTCAAGGATGCGCCGGGCCACGTCCTTTGCCGTCAGCCCGTTTCTGGCTGCAATCCTGCTGTACCGCTGGTAGGTTCCCTTGACCTTCAATTGAGCCCATCCGGCAAGGATCAGCGCCGGAATCAAAAGTAAAAACGTCGGATCGAAAAAGAAGGGATACAACACCCCTTCACCTCCAGTTTAAATGTCGTGGTACTCACCCGAAAAATGTGAAGCAACATCTCTTGTCGAGGACATTTTACACGATCTTTCTGAGTAAATCAATATTGGTCAAATTTTCCCGTAAAACTTTGCCATTGCCTTTACAACACGTTCCTGCTCCTCCGCCAGAAGTTCCGGAAACATGGGAAGAGCCAGCGCCTCCCGGGCAAGTGTCTCGGAAACGGGGTAATCGCCCGGCCCGCAACCCAAAAAAGCGAAACATTGCTGCAGGTGAAGAGGCCTCGGGTAGTAGACACGGGTGGCAATTCCTTTTTCTCTCAAAAAGGCCTGCAGTTTGTCACGTTTTTTACAGCGAATAACGTACTGGTGCCAGGTATGGTGGTTCCCCTCCTCTTCCACAGGGGGTGTCACCACGTCCTCCAGGTTTTTCTCGGCAAAAAGGAGTCTGTATCGTTCCGCAGCCCTTCGTCTCTCCACGTTCCAGGCTTCCAGGTGGCGCAACCGGACCCTGAGGACCGCTGCCTGTATTGCATCAAGGCGGCTGTTGATCCCCACTTCCTCGTGCATATACTGTTCCCCCGCGCCATGAACCCGAAGTTTCGTGAGGCGCTCGGCGAGTTCTGCCGACGAGGTGACGACGAGTCCGCCGTCCCCGTAGGCGCCGAGATTTTTCGTGGGGAAAAAGGAAAAACACCCCATGATTCCCTCCGTTCCGGCTTTAACTGGACGACCGTCGACAAACCGGACGGCACCGATAGCCTGGGCCGCGTCTTCCACTATGGAAATATTTCTTTTCTTCGCAACGGGAATCATCTTTTCTACACGAGCCATCTGCCCGAAAAGATGAACCGGCAGTATCGCCTTGGTTCTGTCCGTTATCGCTTTCTCGACCGAGGCGGGAGAGAGGTTGTACGTCTTCGGGTCTACGTCGGCGAAAACCGGCCGCGCTCCAAGCCTTGTAATGCAACTCGCCGTCGCGAAAAAAGAATACGGTGTCGTAACGACCTCTTCGCCGGGTTGTACGTCGAGAACCATCAGCGCCAAAAGGAGTGCGTCGGAACCCGAAGCGCACCCTGTGCCGTGGGGCACTCCAAGGTAAGCTGCGATCTCTTCCTCAAACTGCCTCACCTCGGGGCCGAGAATAAAATGCTGGCTTTCAAGCACCCGGTCGATTTCGCTTTTGATCTCGTCACGTATGCGCTGGTAGTTTCGCTTCAGGTCAAAAGATGGCAACTGCGTGTCCGGTGTCATGGCGATCCTCCTGACAAGTACAATGTCTTACACAATATTGTCACACGGTATTTGGCCCTCGTGACAAAAACGGACGGGAGATTTCTCCCGCCCGCAATATGCTCCGTCCGTCTTGTTGAAGCCTGCCCCAAGCCGGGCCTACTTCTCGGGATCCTTGAGGTTGCAAAGGGTCCTCTTGAGGTGTTCGCGCATCAATGTTACGGCCACCTCGGAATCCTTTTCTTTCAGGGATTTGAGTATGGCCTTGTGTTGGGTGATGCTCGGGTTTTCCTCGATATCGTAAAAAGGGTCGTAAAAGACCACATAGGCATTCGTTCTCGCCAGAATATTCTCGATATATTCCGACAAAACCCTGTTCCCGCTCGCATCGGCGATCACCTTGTGAAAGGTTTCGTTCACTTCCAGGTACAGTTCGAGGTTTTTTTCCTCGAAGGCCCTTTCTTCTTCAAGTATCGCATCTTCCAACCTGCGGAGGTTTCTTTCACTGATCCTTCCCGCAGCGAGGCGGGTTGCCAAGCATTCAAGCTCCTCGCGCACGAGATAGGTGTCATCCATTTCCCGTTTCGTCGGTGAAGCAAGGCGGGCACCACTGTTGGGGATGATAAGGACAAGCCCCTCACTCGCAAGCCTCCGGAGGGCTTCCCGTACCGGCGTCCTGCTGACGCCCATCTGCACCGCGATGTTTACCTCGGGCAGTCTCTGGCCGGGTTTAAGCTGTTTCGTGATGATTTTGTGCCGGAGCTCCTGGTAGACGTAGTCTGCGGAGGTGGTGTAGAGTCTCGGCTCCATGATCATCGGTACAACCTCCTCTCCTGCTCCACTTTCGCACGATTGAGAAACAATACGGTCATGTACACATTTCAATACCCTTTGATTTCAAATTATGTTATCACAATCCATACATGCACACAACAGGTCGCCCCACGGCCTGAAATGGCCTATACTGTCCCCTGTTCCTGCATTGCGA
>JBKHBH010000058.1:0-12529 GCA_046542505.1 Thermovirgaceae bacterium
TTCTTCATGAGGCATCGATAGAATTTCGTCTAGATTTCTTCGTGAGGCAACAGGGCCACCCGACGTGCGGCCCAGGGTAATTCTGCAGGATTTCAGGAGCGATTCGTATATACATCATGTCATCCATCCCTTCAGGGCCCTTCACGGCCGGGGACGCTTGTCGCTCCCGACCTCATGTGCTAGTATTCACCTTGACAACAGAATAACACCTCCGAGCCGACAAGACCTAAAGCGCCTTCGCGCCATGGTCTAAGGCCGAAAGGGTATCGCCCGGAAACGGGGATGCCTCCCGCGTTTGGAAAGGAGGTTCCAGGCAGGCCGATAACGCCACCTCCGCGGGAGGTGGCGTTTTTCTTGTCTCCATCTTCTGTTTCCCTTTGGCGGGAAAGATTCCGTCTTTCCCGCCCCCCTTTTTCACAAGACCTGTTCAGGAACAGTGAGGGGTTTTTCGTGTGGACTCAATCACGTCGTGAAAAATGGTTTCTGGCCGGGATGGGAGCGTTTATCCTCGTTTACGTCCTGCTTCCCTTGTTGACCATGTTCCTTGGAGCGGACTGGAGTCTCGTTGTGAAAACCGCAAAAGACCCCGTCGTTTTGGATGCCTTGTGGAGAAGCGTCTGGACGGCTGCCGCAGCCACAGGGTTCATCGCGTTTTTCGGCACTCCACTGGCCTATGTTCTCGCCAGACATACTTTCCGCTGGAAGGCCACCATTGAGGCTGTCATCGATCTGCCGATCATGGTCCCCCATACCGTTGCGGGAATCGCCGTCCTCATGACCGTGAGCCCCAAGGCACCAGTAGGAGCTGCCCTTGAAGCCATCGGCCTTTCAGCCGTCAACAGCAACCTGGGCATTGTGATCGCCTGCATTTTCGTCTCCATTCCATTTTACGTCGACGCGGCGCGTGACGCCTTTGCTTCCGTTTCGCCACGCCTGGAAAAGGTCAGCCGCAATCTGGGTGCATCCTTCCCATACACGTTCTTTCACGTCACCCTGCCTCTTGCACGGAGGGGTATCCTTTCAGGCCTCATCATGAGTTGGGCCAGAGCGGTCAGCGAGTTTGGCGCGATTGTAATCATTTCCTATCATCCCATGGTGGCCCCGGTACTGATTTATGACCGGTTCGCCACTTACGGTCTGAAATACTCCTCTCCCATTGCGGTTCAATTGATATTGATTTCCCTTGTCATGTTTGTTCTCCTGCGCGTTTTTGCAGTCGGCGGCACGCGTTTCGGAAGGGGGGAAACCAATGGTCAGGCTTGATGACCTTTCCATAGATCTCCAGGGATTCTCCCTCAAGCCGCTTTCCTTGCGCGTCACAGAAGGGGAAAGCTTCATGATCGTGGGCCCCAGCGGTGCGGGAAAAACCCTTCTGCTCGAAGTCCTGGCCGGGCTCCAGCCGGCGTCAGGCGGGAGGGTCCTCCTCAGGGGCAGAGATATCACCGGACTCTCGCCCGAAAAACGGAATATTTCCATCGTCTACCAGGACTACGCCCTTTTCCCCCATTTATCGGTGATGCAAAACATCCATTACGGCCTGCGCTTCCGGAAAGTCGCGGACCGAAAACACAGGATTGATCACTTGGTGGAACTCCTGCGGATCGGGCACCTGCTTGAAAGAAACACGGAAACCCTTTCAGGAGGCGAAAAGCAGCGCGTGGCCCTGGCACGGGCTCTCGCGGTCAACCCGGAACTGCTCCTTCTTGACGAACCGCTCGCGGCCCTTGACCCGCTGTTTCGGCACGAACTGCTCGAATACCTCCGAAAACTGAATGAAGAAGGCATCACCCTGCTGATGGTGACCCATGACTTCGGGGAGGTACTGGCCCTCGGCGAACGGGTCGCCGTGCTCATCGACGGGAGCCTGGAACAACTCGGCACGGTGCGGGACGTTTTTAACGCTCCGGTCAGCCCGGAAGTGGCATCTTTTGTGGGAATGGCAAATATCTGGGAAGGAGAGTGCACAAAGGGGGGCGATGTCTTTCTCTGGACGGGGAAGCGCCTCTTTGCATCTCAAGCGGTGAAAACGGGACCGTGCGTTGTCGGTGTACGGCCGGAGGAAATCACGCTGGGAGACGACGCCAAGGGTGGTTCGGGAGCCAATCTATTCTCCGGTACCGTCACAGCTCTCGTGCACCGCGGCGCCGTTATGGAAATGACCATCGACGCCGAGGGCCTTCTCGTCAAGGCCCTGATCACCACTTCCGAACTGGTCAGAACGGGCCTTCGAGTCGGTTCGAAGGCCCTATTGGAAACAAAAACCGAATCGATTCATATCATTCCACAAAGGAGGAATCTGCAATGAAAAGAAACACGAGCTATCTGTTGTACGTCCTGGTTCTTGGCCTGCTTGTCGCATTGACAGCCACGTCGGCTTTCGCGGCCAGGCAGGAACTCATCGTCTTTCATGCGGGGAGCCTCAGCGCCCCCATGGCGGCCATCGAGGAAGCCTACGAAAAGGCCAACCCCGATGTCGACATCCTCAGGGAAGCGGGTGGAAGCGCCGCCCTTGCCCGGAAGATCATCGACCTGGACGGGAAGTGCGATGCATACTTCTCCGCGGATTACCTGGTCATCGAACGTCTTTTGAGGCCCGATTTCGCCGACTGGAACATCTTGTTCTCATCGAATGAACTGGTCTTGATGTACGGCCCCAAATCGAAATACGCCGACGAAATCGATGAATCGAACTGGTATGACGTTATTCTCAGGCCTGACGTCCGTTGGGGGCATTCCGAACCGGATGCCGACCCCTGCGGCTACCGCTCGCTCATGGCCCTCCAGCTTGCCGAGAAATATTATGACGATGCGGAAGGGCTTCAAGAAAAAGCCCTCGCTCACCCCCAACGCGCTGTCCGCCCGAAGGCCATCGACCTTGTGGCCATGGTCCAGAGCGGTGCCATGGATTACGCCTTCGAATATCGCTCCGTCGCCGTGCAACACGGTTTCGATTTCGTGGAGTTTCCCGACGAAATCAACCTGAAGAGCCCCGATTTCGCCGAACTTTACGAAACGGCGGAAGTCGAGCGCGCGGGGAAGGAGCCCGGCGAAAAAATCATCACCAAAGGCTGTCCCATTGTCTACGGCCTGACGATCCCCAAGGGGGCTCCTCATGAGGAAGCAGCCGTCGATTTCCTCGAATACGTCCTTGACCCTGAAGGCGGGCTGGCCATCCTCGAGGAAATGGGTCAGGCCACCGTCGGGCCACGACCAATGAATGAAGACGACCAGATTCCGGAAGAACTGAAACCACTGATGAACTCAAAGTAACGAGGCGGGGCGGGAGCGAAAAGCTTCCGCCCTCTCATTCCCCTCTTTTGGTCTTATTGACTCCCTTTTTCGACCTCGTCAATAACAGCCTGCAGAACAAATCCTTCCGAAGTTTCCGGGTTTATGGGCAGCCAGACGGCCGCCTCGGGGGGGATAATTCAGAGGTCCCGGAGCACGCCGGCGTCATCGTAGGCCTCCGCCACAAGAAGTCGGTATTTCTTCGTTTCGGGTCGTATAAGGACTTCCCGGAACTCCGTGACTGGAGGATATTCCGCGACCACCCTGAGGAAGGCCCGGATTTGCGGCTCCCTTGTTTTTTCCTCCAGGATCAGGCGGATGCTCTTTGGTGAATAGGCCCAGGAAATCCCTTCCGGTCCTGGAAAAGCCTTGTAGGAGCCATCCCATTTCGCCGGAGTATCCGCACCGGCTGTGCCACAGGTCGTGATAACGGCCGTTGCCGCCAATACCGGCAGAAAACGGCGCAACAATCCTTTCAATGGCAATCCCCCTGTTCCTGAAGGCGTTTCCTTCTGCCGACGATGTTACAGGCCGGGCTGGTTCACCTCAAAAACGGCGGCACTTTCGGACGGTAGCCTGAATGAGCCCTTTCCGGCAACGACACCCTCCTGGGATTTCAGTCGGAGGACAGCATCACCGGCATTTTCGGGAAACGGCACGATCACCGGGTTTGACCCGAAATTGCACAGAAGCAGAACGCTTTCTCTCTGCAGCATAAGCCATCGGTTTTCTTCATCAAAGGTCACCTGCATGTTCCGCCTGCCTCTTTTCAGAGCTGGATGGGTCCGCCTGAAAGCGGCCAGGCGTTTATACCATTCAAGCATGTCTCTTCCTTCCGATGTTTCTCTCTCTGCCCAGTCAATCTTCGAGCGGGTAAAAGTCTTTGCCTCCTGTGGGTCGGGGATATCCGCAGGATCCCATCCAAATCCGGAAAATTCCCTTCGTCGCCCGTTACGAACGGCTTCTCCGAGCTTTTCATCGGAATGGTCGGTAAAATACAGAAACGGAGAAGAAGTGTTCCACTCCTCGCCCTGGAAAAGCATCGGGACGAAAGGCGAAAGAAACATGCAGGCGGCGGCGACTTTTTGCAGCCTTCGCCCGCAAAGGTGTCCCAGCCGTTCGCCCAGGGCCCGGTTTCCCACCTGGTCATGATTCTGGATATAGCCCAGAAACCGCTCAGGTGGGACATCACCTGCGTCCCTCCCGTGCCTGCGTTTTCGAAAAGGGGAGTAGACCCCGTCGTATACAAAGGTTTTTTCCAGGGCTTTCACGACCTCTGCCACCTTTCCAAAATCCCCGTAATAACCGTTCTTCTCTTTCGTGACCAGAGCATGTACCGCATGGTGGAAATCGTCACTCCACTGGGCATCGAGGCCATATCCGCCCGCTTCCATGTCGCGGACGAGCCTGGGATCGTTGAGATCACTTTCGGCAATAACATAACGGTGCTTTTCCGTTTCGGCCTCCACCTGCCTCACTACGTCGGCCAACTCCTCGAGAAAGTGCAGGGCCAACTGGTCGAATATGGCATGAACTGCATCGACCCTGAGGCCATCTATATGATAATCCGCCAGCCACATGCGGGCATTGTCCAGAAAGAACCTCCTCACCTCGTCGGAAAAAGGACCGTCGAAATTGATGGCGTCGCCCCAGGGAGATGCGTACTTCTTTGAGAAATAGGGGCCGAAGAATCCGAGGTAGTTCCCCTCCGGGCCAAGATGGTTGTAAACAACGTCAAGTACCACGGCGATACCCTTTTCATGAGCCGCATCAACAAGTTTCTTCAGCCCATCGGGGCCGCCGTAGGCTTCATGGGGGGCATAGAGATTGACGCCGTCATAACCCCATCCATGATTGCCCGAAAAGCCGTTGACGGGCATAAGTTCCAGATGGGTCACGCCCAGAGACTGCAGGTGGTCCAGACGCGTAATGATATCTTCGAAGGTTCCTTCAGGCGAAAAGGTGCCCGCATGAATTTCATAAATCACGGCCGAAGCAAATGGGGGTGGTTGCCAGGTATCGTCGGTCCAGGGAAACATCCCGTGGTCTACGAAAGCCGAAGGCCCATGGACTCCTCCGGGCTGCCTGAGTGATCGCGGATCCGGGAGCCATGGCCCGCCATCGACAGAGTAGGCATATTCGTCCCCGTCTTTCAGACTGATGCCGGGCGCTTCCCACCATCCCCCCGGCGACATTTTCATGGATACCCGGCCGTTCCCGGTTATGAGTTCCATAGACGAGACATTCGGGGCCCAGACCGCAGGGCGCTTCATGGGCATTCCCCCCTTTCCTCCCTCACCAATGCGGCCACGGGGAAAGATGAAAACAGTTCTTCAGCGCTCGTCCATCCTCCGCTGGTTTCACCCTCACAAAGGATATGCCTCCAGTGCCCCCCTTCGGGCAGGGAGACTTCCGTTTCCTTCATGCCTTGCCCGCCTGACAAAAACCTGATCGGAACGACAACGGCCAGTTTGTCTTTTCTGCCGAAAGCGAAAAGATCCATCTTTCTTTTGCCTCTGGTCTCGAGGGGGAAATAACCGGCATCAGGACCGAACAGCTCGGGAGCCTTTCTCCTGAAAGCCAGCATTTTCGAGATTAGCCAAAGCTTCGGCATTCCTTCCTCCCAATGCCCCAGGACATCCCCGGCGGATGAGTCTTTCACCCTGTCCAATAACTTTTTCCGAGCTTCGAAATCCACGGCACGCCTGTTGTCCGGGTCGACAAGGGAAAGGTCCCAGGTTTCGGTACCTTGATAAATATCCGGGACACCAGGTGCCGTCAGAAGGAGCAGCGTCTGGGCCAGCGATGCTGTTCTCCCTGGGCGAATGAGAGGATCGACGAAGGAGGAAAAATCTCTCATAAACCCCTGATCCTTGAAGAGCGCCTCGAGAAAACCCATAAGGGCTTTTTCATAGGCTTCGTTCACCTCCGTCCAGGAGGTATGGGTCTTGGCTTCCCTTGCGGCTTTTCTGATGACTTGCCGAAGGCGTTCGAGGGATAGGGGCCAGGCACCGACCATCGTCTGGTAGAGAAAATATTCCATATTTGCGTCGGGCATGCCTCCGGTTTTCAGGGCCTCGTTCATCCGCGACCACCTCTCGACGGCATCGGCCCATGTTTCGGGCATCTCCGATAAAAGGGCAAGCCGGGCGCGGACATCGCCGCTTCGTTTCGTATCGTGTGTCGCCAGGGTGTTCATCGACATCGGGGATTTCATGGCCTTCATTTCCATGAAACTGTGGGCTTTTACTGAATTTACGGAAAAAATGGAAGGTTCCCCGCCAACCTCGTTGAGGGAGATGAAGCGGTTGTAACAGTAGAACAGGGTATCCTCCAGGCCTTTCGCCGCCAAAGGGCCCGTCAGCTGCTGGAATCGGGCGACAAACTCCGTTTCCTCCGGCAATTTCGCCTCTTCCAGGAAGAGGTTGCCGAAAAGGTCCAAAAGCTTTGGATCAACATCTGGAAGCCGTTTTCGGGTTTTTGAAAGAGCCTGCTCCATGACAATCCGGTCCTGCTCATTTATCTCCGACTCCCGCCATGGCGTGAAGTAGGTCCGGTACACGTCGAAGGTCGCCGCCAGGGTCTTGATGATTTTCATCACGTCGCTTCGTGACGAGTCCCTGAAACGCGGCCGGTTTTCGCAGATCTTCATGGCCAGGTGGGTCAGCCTGTAAAAATCGCTTCCGAAGAGATCGTCGGCCACCTGGAGCTTTGTTTCAAAGACCATTTCCCGGGAGTCCGTGTGCTGTCCAGTAATTTCCCGGTACAGGCGGGTCATTGCTCCTTCCGCTCCAGGCTCGACAAAGAGACCGTTTACGATGTTCAGGAAGTCGTATCCCGTCGTGCCATGAACCGGCCATATGCCACGAAACCGTTCCCCCGGTTCCAGTATCTTTTCCACGACGATCCACGCATCTGGTGCCGCGCGGTGCAGCCGCTGGAGATACTCGGCCGGGTCCCTGAGACCGTCGATGTGATCGATGCGCAACCCATCCACCGCTTTTGAGGCAATCCACTGCAGAGGCAACCGATGTGTCTCGGCAAACACGACCTCATCCTCTACCCGCAGGGCGATCAGGCTGTTGATGTCAAAAAACCGCCGGTACCCGAGATCTTCTCGGCTTTTTTCCCACCACGCAAGACGGTAGTTCTGTTTCTCCAGGAAACCGTCCAGACCTGAAATGTCGCCGTTGAGTTCATCGATGCAGTCGTCCAGAACTGACGCCTCTCGAAGGTTCTCCGCAAGATGGCCTTCCAGAAACTGGAAGATGACTTCCTTGTTCCGGTGGCGACGCCTTGTGTTTTCCAGATCGGTCGCTGTGGGCAGAGGAAGGTTTCCAAGGGCTTCGCCGAAAAACTGCAGTTTTTCCGACGCACACCGCCATCCCGCCTTGAGCAGGAGCTCTTTCATCGACCGCGGTGCTACAGGGAAAACATGATCGCGGTAAGTGACAAAAAGCCGGGATCCCTCCCGCCTGACATTGATCAATCCGGCTTCGAGGACCCTTCCGTACTGGTCTTCAAGAACCGGGAGCATGATCCGGTTTTTCAGGTACGCTTCGGGACCCTCCCATTCTACGTCAAAGAAGGCCGCATAGGCACTGGACGGGCCGTTCTCCAGAACATCCTGCCACCAACGGTTCTCGGGCCCTGATATGGTCATATGGTTCGGTACGATATCAATCATCACGCCGAGCCCCTCGGCTGACAAAACCTCAATCAATTCCTTAAACCCCGCGTCGCCTCCCAGTTCCTCGTTCACTTTCGCCGGGTCGACCACGTCGTATCCATGGGAGCTGCCCGCTGCCGCCTGCAGGACCGGAGACAGGTACACGTGACTGATACCCAGACAGCCCAGGTAGGCGGCGATCCCGGCGACATCGCGAAAACCGAATTCGGGGGAAAGCTGTATCCGGTAGGTACAAGAGGGTGCGTTTTTCATTCTTCTTTCCTTTTCACGAGGACGGCGAGAGCACGGCTTTCAAGCCGGACCCCGGAGCCGCCCCGTACGGATTCCTCCTCTTCGAGGAAACCGCCCCTGCCCGTATCGAGAACCCATTCCCAATCTTCACCCCAGGACAGATCCGGCAGGGTGAATTCAAGGGGTTCGTAATGGGCATTTACAAGAAACAGAAAACTGTCGTCGGCGATCTTCCTTCCCCAAAAGTCTGGACCTGGGATAGCCTTGCCGTTCAAAAAAACCATGAGGCTTTTGGCGAAATCCAGGCGCCAGTTTTCGTGGGTCATGAGTTCTCCATCCGGGGTAAACCATCCGATGTCGTGAAGGTCACTCCCGTTGATGGCCCGGCCCATGAACCAGCGACGGCGCCTGAAGACGGGATGATCCCAGCGCAGGCGGATCAGCTCACGGACAAACTCCAGAAGATCCTCGTCGGTTTGTTCCCAGTCGAACCACGAGATCTCGTTGTCCTGACAATAGGCATTGTTGTTCCCCTGCTGCGTGCGCCCGATCTCGTCCCCCCCCAGAAGCATGGGGATGCCCTGGGAACACATGAGGGAAACCAGGAAATTCATCTTCTGACGACGCCGCAGGGCATTGATCCCGGGATCGTCAACGGGTCCTTCGGCTCCACAGTTCCAGGACCGGTTGTCATCGGCCCCGTCGGCGTTTTTCTCCCCGTTCGCCTCATTGTGTTTCTCGTTGTAGGAAACAAGGTCCTGCAAGGTGAAACCGTCATGGGCAGTTATGAAATTGATGCTTGCGAAAGGGCGTCGTCCCGTGTCCTCGTAAAGGTCGGAGCTGCCTGTAAAGCGATAGGCAAATTCACCGAGGGTCTGGTCCCGACCGCGCCAGAAATCCCGCATGCAGTCACGATATTTCCCGTTCCACTCCGACCACAGGGGCGGGAAATTTCCGACCTGGTACCCCCCTTCTCCCACGTCCCATGGCTCTGCGATCAGCTTGACCTGGCTGACGACGGGATCCTGCTGCACGAGATCGAAAAAAGCGGACAGCTTGTCCACGTCGTGCAGTTCCCTTGCCAGAGTCGACGCCAGGTCGAAGCGAAATCCGTCGACGTGCATTTCCGTTACCCAGTACCTGAGGGAATCCATGATGAGCTGCAGCACATGGGGATGCCGCATATTAAGGGAGTTACCCGTTCCCGTGTAATCCACGTAATACCTGGGATCCTCGGCGCTTAGCCTGTAATATGCCGAGTTGTCAATCCCCCTGAAGGAGAGCATGGGGCCGAGATGGTTCCCCTCGGCGGTGTGATTGTAGACAACATCGAGGATCACCTCGATGTCGGCCTCGTGGAGAGTTTTCACCATCTGCTTGAACTCCTGCACCTGCTGCCCGGTCTGACCATAGGCGGCATATTCATTGTGGGGGGCAAAATACCCTATCGTGTTGTACCCCCAGTAGTTGCGAAGCCCCTTTTCCACAAGGTGCGCATCGTGACCGAACTGGTGCACGGGCATTAGCTCCAGGGCGCTGACACCGAGGCTCTGGAAATACTCCACTGCGGTCGGATGCGAGAGGGCTGTGTAGGTGCCTCTTACCTCTTCCGGTATGTCCGGATGCTTTTTCGAAAAACCCTTCACATGAACTTCGTAAATCAGTGTTTCACTCAGGGGACGTCTTATCGGCGCGTCGTTCCCCCAGTCGAAAAAGGGGTTGATCACCACCGATTTCGGCATAAAGGCCGCGCTGTCACGGTCATCACGTATCTCGTCAGGCTCCCCCAACGCATATCCGAAAACGGCGGGATCCCAGGACACCCCGCCTTCCAGGGCCTTCGCATAAGGATCGATCAGGAGTTTTGCCCCATTACATCGCAGTCCCCGGCTTGGGTCCCATTCTCCATAAATCCGGTAACCGTATCGCCAGCCCGGCCCAATGCCCTGAAGATAACCGTGCCAGCAAAAGGCTGTCACCTCCGGCAGTTCGACCCTGGTTTCTTTTCCTTCTTCGTCAAAAAGGCATAACTCGATTTTTTCCGCTGCTTCGGAAAAAATCGAGAAATTCGACCCCATGCCGTCATAGGTGGCTCCCAACGGGTAGGGCTTTCCGGGCCATACTTCCATGTTATTCCCTCCTGTCGAGATAGCAGTGCAAAGCATAAACTTCACTACCTGTCATTTTATAATATTTCTGATGATTCCGCGCACCGAATAGGCTTGCCATCCATTTTAAATGGGTATACGGTTTTCACCACCAGAATCGGAAACTTGCCTGAAAAGGACCTGATGAATCATGGAATGGCAACTTTTCACGATCCTCTTGTTCACAAGCTCCCTGCTCTGCCTTGGAATAACAATTTATTCCTTCGGGAAAAAGACTTTTCTCTCGAGTCTTTTCGGTCTTCTCATGAGCGCCATGACCATCTGGACAGCTGGCTATGCCATTGAAATTCTCTCCTCCTCCGAAGACTTCATTCACCTTTTACTTCTTGCAGAATATCTCGGCATTGTCACCGTGCCGCCCCTGTGGCTTTTGTTCACCCTTGAGTTCGTCGCTCATGGAAACCGCCCCGGGCGCTTTCTGACAACAGCCTTCTTTGCCATCCCGCTGGCGACACTGGTCCTCCTGGCGACAAACGACGGGCATCAGCTGTTCTATTCTTCCATGCAAGTCGTCTCCGCCTGCGGCGCCGTCGTTCTGGACGTAACACCGGGCTTCTGGTTCTGGGTCAACTGGGTGTACTCCGTCTCTTGTCTTTTGTCCGGACTCGTCCTGCTTCTTTCTCGTTTTCGAAGAACCACGGGACCTTACAGAAGACAGGTGTTCGCCCTATTTGCCGGCCTTGCCGTCCCTGCAGCGGCAAACATCGCCTACGTACTCGGCGCAAGGCCCTGCGGCTACTTCGACATCACTCCCGTGGCCTTTTCGATCAGCGGTATCGCCGGTGCCTGGGGTATCAAGAGGCACCGACTTCTTGATTTGTCTCCCGTAAACTGCATGGCAATTCTCGAAAACCTCGAATGCGCCCTTTTCGTCTTTGACAAAAACGGCGCTCTTGCTGAAATCAACCCTGCCGCAAAAAGACTCCTCTCCACGGATGTGGAACCTGTCGGAGAACCGGTAAAAAAAATCTTCAAGGGCTGGCCCCTGCTTGAAGAACTGGTCACCACCGAAAACGCACGAGACCCTGTCGAAATCTCTTTGCCGTCGGTGCGCCATCCCGACGTTTCACGATGGTGGTCCGCAGACAGCACCGTGCTGCACGACAGAAAAGGGAAGAAAACAGGGAAGGTTATCGTACTCTATGACATCACAAACCTGAAGCATGCAGAGCAGGCGCGCAATGAAAGTGAAATTCTCTACCGCACTCTTGTGGAAAACGCCGCCGAGATCGTTTTCTCCCTTGACGGGAAAGGCCGATTAACCTATGTTTCTCCGGCGGTAAAAAACGTCGCAGGCTATGAGCCCTCCTTCCTTGCGGGGAAAGACCTGACGCCCTTTTTGCACCCCGAAGACCGCGAGGCCTGCGATGAAGCGGTGAAAACGGCTTTTGGCGGGGGCCGGGGGAAATCAGGGCTGGAATTCCGCTTCAGGATGCTTGACGGTACATGGCGATGGTTCAACGCCACCTTCGCCTCTCTTCCTGCCGGAACCGGCGAAGTCCACCAGGTTCTCGGCATCGCCGAGGATATTCAAAAACGGAAGGAATACGAGCAGCACCTTCTGTACACCAGCGCGCATGATGCTTTGACCGGCCTTTACAACAGGGATTATTTTGATTCGCAAATGGAGATGTTCATGAAAGAAAAAACCAGTCCGGTGGCCGTCATCATGATTGACTGCAACGGCCTGAAAGGGATCAATGACACTGAAGGGCACGCGGCGGGAGACATGCACCTGAAAAAAACCGCCGACTTTCTGGTCAGCGCGTTTCCCGAAGAAGCCGTCGTCGCAAGGATAGGCGGCGACGAATTCGCCGTTCTCCTTCCCGGAAAAAACGAAAGGGAAGCTGAAGCAATTCTCCGAAGTGCTCAAGACACAATAAAAGAAATGAACGCCGGGGCCCCGGAACACGATGTTGACGTTTCCATGGGCCTCGCCGTGTACGATGCCGAAGGGTCTTTAACCCTCAGACAGGTACTCCAGGAAGCCGACAGGAAAATGTACAGAAATAAGCGCGAACAATAACCTTCGAATATTTATGGCTACCCGTCGAGCTTTTCCAAGATGCTCAAAAAAATAGCCTTCCGGTCTTTCAGCTTCTGCCTGTAGGTTCCGCTGTCCGTATCGGCGATTTCCATCCTGATCTCCGAC
>JBKHBH010000059.1:0-12495 GCA_046542505.1 Thermovirgaceae bacterium
TCCAGGCGGTTCTTGAGCATGCTTTCCACCCTAACGGGTGCCCCACTTCCGATATCCATTCCCTGGATGCTCACGGTTTTCTTGTTTCGCCCCTCCTGCTCCATGTTTTCCCCCTACCTGTCTCCCAAAGGAATCATGCGGATGATATCCTTCCAGGTTACAGCCAGAAGAAGGGCGATCAGAAGGGCGAAACCGATAAGGTGGATGTATTGTTCCCATTTTTCCGGAAGACGTCTTCTGAAAATGATCTCGAAGACCACCAGAATGAGACGCCCTCCATCAAGAGCGGGGAAGGGGAGGAGATTGAGAATCCCCAGATGTAGATTGATCATTGCAAGGAAGGACACAAATGTCCAGAAACCGCTTTTCGCCGCCTCACCGGCCATCGCTGCAATCCCCACAGGACCGGTTATCTGGACGTCGGCTTTCCCGGCAATCCATGTATAGATGCCCTGGATGATTTGAAGGCTGAAGTTCCAAATATAACTCACGGAATTCAAGACTGCACCAAGAGGCCCATAGGTAACGCGCGCAGGCTGTATGCCGAAAAGAGGATATCCCAGCTCGGGGTCCACGGGAATCACGGTTGTAATGTCGAAGACGCCTTCCCCTCTTTTGATCCGCAAGGTCACGGGTTCTTCCCGGGTTTTTCCGCGTATCTCTCTGGACATCTCGGCCCAGGTTTCGACCTCGGCACCATCGACGGCGACAATTTCGTCCCCCTCTTTTATGCCCGCCTCTTCGGCGGGATATCCGGCCAGGATACCTCCGATCTTCGTGCTATCCATGTCAATGACGCCATGTCCCGCAAGCAGAATCGCCGTCAGAAGCAGCGCAAGCAGGATATTTGCCAAAGACCCTGCGACCAGGACCGCAAACCGCCTCCACGGACCTTTCTCAAGAAAGGACGCACCAGGGAGGACCTTTTCTCCTTCTTTTTCTTCTCCCATTCCGGCGAGCCTGACAAAGCCTCCCACGGGAATCGCCCTTACGGACCACAGCATCCCGTTTTTCTTTCGTTGCCAAAGGACCGGCCCCATCCCGAAAGCGAATTCGTGGACCTGTATGCCGTTTGCAAGAGCCGTGAGATAGTGCCCCGATTCGTGTATGATTACGCAAATTGCGATGACAACAATGAATGCCAGTAAACTCGTCAGCATCGATCTGTTCCGCCCTTCTTCATTCCAGACTTTTCCTCTTTTCGTTCTTTTTCTCCCGAACGACCCTTCTGCCCTCGTCAACAAGGGCCACAGATTCCTCCCAGCTTTGGGGATCGGAATCCGCGTACTCCGCGAGGGCGGCTTCCACCAGCACCGGGATGTCCCCGTAGGTGATCTTCCCCTGCAGGAAGAGGTTCACCGCCTCTTCGTCAGCACCGACAAGGAAAGCCGGGTATCCCTTTTTCTTCTTAAAGGCCTCTCTGGCAAGGCGGTAACAGGGGAAGTGTTCCATATCAATATCCCTGAAACTCAGATCCCCGGCTTTGGGCAGCGACACATCCCCACAGGTTGCAAAGGGGCATGGCAATGTATCAGGATACGCGAGGGCGGAGAGAATCGGAATCCGCATATCCGGAGCAAAGGCGGCCATCCGCCGAGTCCCATCCTGGAAATCAACCATGCCGTGAACGCGTGATTCAGGATGTATAACAGCAGTAATTCTGTCGGGATCGCATTGGAAGAGGAATCCCGCTTCGATGATTTCAAAACCCTTGTTCATCATTGTCGCGCTGTCCACGGTGATTTTCTCTCCCATGGACCACACTGGATGTTTGAGAACGTCATCGATGGTGACCTCCCGAAGTTTTTCAGGAGGCCAGTCCAGGAAAGGGCCACCTGATGCCGTCAAAATGATCCGTTTTGCTTCATCGCAATTGCAGGTCTTGCCCAGGCACTGCCAGATTGCATTATGCTCACTGTCCAACGGCAAAAGCTGATTTTCGTATTGAATCGCGCCGATAATCCACTTTCCCGCTGCGATGAGGCTTTCCTTATTTGCAAGGTATACCCGTTTTCCGGCATGCAGAGCCTCCAGAACGGCACTAACGGCTGCGATACCCGACGAGGCGACGATGACGGAATCAACGTTTCGGTCCGTAACCATCTGCTCAAGAGCACCACCTCCACAGAGCCAGCGTGTTCCCTCAAGGGCCCTGCTTTCATAATCACCGGGATGATCTTCACCTGCCATGACAAGAAGCCTGCAACCTGTTCCTTTCTGCAGTTCCAGAAGGCCTTCTCCGTTTTTATGGGCCGCCATTGAATGAAGGACAAACCGCCCGGTAAAAGCCTTGCATACCTGCACAACAGATCTGCCTACGCTTCCGGTGGCTCCTATGAGGGCGATCCTCCTTGCCGTCTCTTTACCCTTCATCGCCACAAGACCCCGAAGAAAAGGTACACCAGCGAGGCATTGACCAGAATGCTGTCGAAGCGGTCAAGCATTCCTCCATGTCCCGGGATTATCGAACCTGAATCCTTTTTACCGGTTTCACGTTTGAGAAGGGATTCAGCCAGGTCCCCCAGCTGCCCGAAAGTCCCGCAGAACAAACCTATCAAAAGGAGCGGAACGGGCCGGATTTCCCAAAGGTAGGACAAGGCGCCCGCACACAGAAGGCTCCCGGCAAGTCCACCCACGAAACCCTCTATCGATTTCTTCGGGCTTACAGCCGGAGCCAACGGAGTATTTCCCCAGCAAGACCCTACGATATAGGCAAGAACATCACAGGCCCAGGTACAGACAAACACCGTAACGAGAAGAAAAATCCCCCAGGGATGTCTCCTCAGGAGGATGAGAAAACTCCAGGGCAACACGCAATAAAAAATTCCGGCAAGAGTGCCACTGATATTCTGAATGCCAAAACTGTGACCGGACATGCTCCGTCGTACGATTTCCACGAAAAGAACGAGAAAACCGCAAAAAGAAACCACCGGCAGGACTGCTCCGAGCTCATCGAAAAAGGCAGCTGCAAGAACAAGCACGGCGACGACATACCCGATGCCTTTGGAAACGTGCAGGGATCCTGAAAGCATTCTGTAAAACTCCTCCAGCGACACCAGTGCAATGAGGGAACTTATCAAGAACCAGGCCGGATCACCGATGTAAACGCCCCCGAGAATGGCGAGGACGACAGATATTCCGCTGCCTGTCCGGACTAATGCTTCACGATTCAGAATTTTCGACAGATCCATATCTTCTCGTCCTTTTCGTATATGCTTTGATAGCTTTCTCGAAATCTTTTTCACTGAAATCCGGCCACAGAATGTCCGTGAAATAGAGCTCAGCATAGCTCGACTGCCACAAAAGGAAATTGCTAAGCCTCATTTCACCGCTTGTTCTCACAACCAGATCAGGATCGGGGACATCCGCAAGATACAAATACGACCTGAAAGACTTTTCATCGAGTCCGGAGGTCCCTTCTCGAAGGGCTTTTTCGAAAGCGTCCAGGATCTCTTGACGCCCCCCGTAATTCATGCAGACAATCACATGCATGCGATCCGATGTTTCAGTCGTTCTTTCCGCTCTTTCAACCAGTTTCTGGAAATCTTCGGGGAATTCACCGATTCTCCCCGAGAATCTCAACCGGACTCCCTGCTTGGCGAGTTCCTCAGATTTGTCCGCAATTTGCTGCCGGAAAAGCTTCATCAGGCCTTCGATCTCTTCGACCGGTCTTTTCCAGTTTTCCGTCGAAAAGGCATAAAAGGACAGGTACCGGATCCCCTTCTCCAGGCCGAACCTCACAACTCTCTCAATGGCCTTCACGCCTTCGCGGTGACCGAAAACCCGCGGCAAGCCAAGTTTTTTTGCCCACCGGCCATTGCCATCCATAATAAATGCCACATGACTGGGCACGTTTCTTTCCGTTCTTTCCCGGTCACTCATGAGGGCTTCTCCCCAGTGATTCCCAACATCTCTTGACTTCCTGGATATCCAGCCACGTTTGGTGTTTCGGGCTTCCGGCCTTGTTTGAGGCGTTTCGGAGAAGGTAACTTGGGTGAAACATGGGCATGACCGAAATATCCCGCCAGGCGAACCACCGCCCCCTGATTTTCGTTATCCCCTCCGTCGTCCTGAGTATCCATTTTGTCGGCGTGCTTCCAAGACACACTATGATCTTCGGTTTTATGAGGGCGATTTGTGCCTGAAGATATTCGTCACATACGGTCATCTCTTCCACAGTGGGTGCCCTGTTTCCCGGAGGTCTGCATTTCACAACATTGGTAATGAAAATTTCCTCTCTTGAAATATCCACTGACTCAAGGATTTTCGACAGGAGTTTTCCAGCCCTGCCGACAAAAGGCACGCCCTGCTCATCCTCATCCGCCCCAGGCCCCTCGCCGATAAACATGACATCTGCATCGGGAGATCCTTCTCCGAAGACAACGTTTTTCCTCCCCTCGACAAGGGGACACTTCCGGCAGTTCGTCACAAGTTCCTGCAGACGTTGCCATGCCTCTCGCCGTTTTTTCTCAAGACTCATGGCTTCGTACCCGTCAGGGTTTGTTTCCTGTATATTCACGGCATTTCCACCTCTTGTACGTGCACATCGATTCGCCTCACATCAAGACCTGTGAAATAGGAAACGGCCTTGAAAACCCTCTCTCGCAACATTTTCCCCGTTTCAAAAAGGTCCCGTTCTCCAAATACCGCCCTCACCGAGATGGATATGGCAATCCCATCCTCTGAGGGTCTGACCTCGAAATCAAAGACCTTTGTAATTCCCCGCGAGCGAAGAGCGATGAAACGCCCCATCTGCTCGACCACCATGGGATCGATATGCAGATCCCCGTAAAACTTGAAGGGTGGTCTGACGATCGTCTTCTCTCCTTCATGAGATCCCCTGTCGCTCCAAAGGACCCGTAGTCTTCCTACGAGCTTGCCGGCAAAATTTCTGCGGACCTGGACATGAGAAACGGGGATTACGTGCTGGCCCTTGAGGCTCCTCTCTTTCTGTGCATTCAGTATTTCTTCCGGTGACGCCACTTCTTCGATACGTATCATTTTCTCGGGAACAGTCAGGCCAAGATTCGTGACGATATGGGAAATCATTTCATCCGATGTAGCGATAATCATGACGGAACAAGGCCGCACCTTGTCAAGATAGGATCGGACGGCCTGTCTGTGATCATCAAACTGGAAAAGGGCTCGTCGAATCGCTCTAACCTGATTTTTCTCCGCCTTGGCACTTCTCCCGCTTACTATCTGCCCCCTGCGGATAACGAGACCGTCATCAATGATGTAGTCAATACCCAGGTTAAGCGCTACAAGCTGGGCTCTCTGGCTTTTCCCCGTGCCTGCTGGGCCGACAAAAGCCGTTACGTTAACGCCGGCCAGTTTCGGCTCAGGGGGTGAAAAATCAGTTTTCAACCGTATTCAACACCTTCTCCAGTGACTCGATGAACGTATCGTTCTCTTCAGGTGTTCCCACGGTAACCCGCAGGAATCCGGAAAGCCCTAGATCGCTTCCTTTTCTGACGATTACTCCCTCACGCAGCAGGAGATCGTAGATTCTTTCGGCAGCCGGGTGCCTGACAAGCACGAAGTTTGCACATGTGTTTTCCACGTGCGCACCTATCTTGAGAAGCTCCTTCAGCAGCCTGTTCCTTTCCTCAATCGTCTTGAGACGAATCGATCTGATGTATTCACTTTCGCCCAACGCGGCAAGAGCCGCTCTCTGGGCAATCCTGTTAACTTCGAAAACCGGATGGATCTTGTCGTAGGCTTCCGCAATGCTTTTCGGCGAAATGGCATATCCCACTCTCAAGGCCGCCAGTCCGTAAATCTTCGAAAAGGTCCGGGTGATGACCACCCGGCCTATCTGGTGAAAAAGTCTGATTCCCGAAAGGTACGCAGGATCATCGATGTATTCAGCGTAGGCTTCGTCAACCACCAGGAGAATTCCCATTCCCTCGAGTTCTGAAGCAAGTTGGATCAGTTCATTTCGGGGAAGCATCTTTCCAGTGGGGTTGTTCGGATTGCAAATGATGACGGCCTTTGTCCTCTCCGTACATGCCGCCACCAGCTCATTGACGCTCCATCCCCCGTCCGGTCCGGTCTCCACCGGAATACATTCGGCCGCTGCGGCAATGCCCGCCAGCCTATATAGGGGATATGTAGGCACCGGGAAAACAATCTGGTCGCCCGGGTCGATAATAGTATGCAGCAGGTTATGCAGCAGCCCTTCCGTGCCGGAACCGAGAATGACTTCCGCCGGCGAAACACCCCACTGACCGGCTATAAAGCGTCTGAGCTGGAAAGCCCCTGGATCGGGATAACGCTGTACATCCCTGAGGCTCGAACTGATGACATTGTTGACAGATTCCGGTAAAGGCCAAGGGTTTTCATTTGAAGAAAGCCGAACAACTCGTTCCAGACCAAGCTCTCTCTGCAATTCGGCAACGGGCTTCCCATACCGGTATTTTTCGACGTCATTCAGGCCTTTGCGAACGATCTTCTTCAACCACACGACCAGTCACCTCCGAAGTCCCCTTCGCTCACTACCACTTTGGCTCGCCGTTTTCATCGGAAGGGACGACCTGTACGTTCCCCCCAAGACTCCGGATCTTGTCATCGAAACCTTCATATCCGCGCCACAAGTGTCCGAGCCTGTAAACTGTTGTCTCATCCTCCGCCGCCAAGCCGGCCAAAACCAGAGCGGCGCCAGCTCTCAGATCCGTAGCGCGCACATCCGCCCCTTTCAACTGATCCGTACCCGTGACAACGGCGGTGTTCCCCTGCAGTTCGATCTGCGCTCCCATCCTCTTCAATTCGCTCACGTGGGAAAAGCGGGATTCGAAAACGCTTTCCTGTACGATGCTTGTACCTTTCGTCGTTGCCATGAAGGCAGTGAACTGGGGCTGGACATCCGTCGGAAATCCCGGATAGGGCAAGGTTTTCAGTGAAACGCTCTTCAGGGGGTCAGAGGCATCGACGGTAATGGTGTTCGTTCTTGTTTCGAGGCCGACACCGGTTTCCTCCAGTTTCGCAATGATGGCATCAAGGTGTTCCGGGATGACGTCCCTTATTGTGACATGTCCCCGGGTGATGGCCCCTGCCAGAAGAAAAGTGCTCGCTTCTATCCGGTCGGGGATGATATCCACCGTAGTGCCTTCGAGTGAATCCGTACCCTGGAGGTGAATCGTGCCGGTACCAATCCCGTCTATTTTGCATCCCATCGCAGCCAGCGCCTGTGACAGATTTATAATCTCGGGCTCCCGTGCTGCGTTCTCGATGACAGTTTCCCCCTCGGCAAAAGCCGCAGCCATCATGATGTTCTCCGTCGCCCCCACTGAAGGGAAGTCGAGGTAGATTTTTGCCCCCTTGAGTCCATCAGTCCTCGCATGAACCGCTCCATGTTCAAGCTGGATATCCGCACCGAGTTTTGACAAACCTTTCAGGTGAAGGTCTATGGGACGGCTCCCTATGGCGCAGCCTCCCGGCAGGGGCAGAACCGCACGTTTTGCCCGTGCGAGAAGCGGACCCAGGACAAGGGATGAAGCCCTCATTTTCCTGACAAGGATTTTTGGTGTATCCCATGCCAGTTCATCGGGTACCGAAACGGTCATGACATCGTCCTCGTGTTTGACTTCCGCGCCCAGATGACGCAACAGGTCCGCCATAGTGAACACATCGTGGAGTTTCGGAACTCTCCTGATCACCATGGTCTGCCCCTTGAGCAAAAGCGCCGCAGCAAGCACCGGCAACGCAGCATTCTTGGCTCCCTGGGCCCGCACGCTACCGGAAAGAGGGGTTTTCCCCTGAATTACCATCTTGTATTGCACACCTATCACCTCAATCGGATCTCTGTGAAAAAAGGCCCTTCAAGAAGCGTCTTGTCCCCCGACGGCGAGAAACCCCGCCAAGGCGTCGATGATTTCCACCGATGCCCGCCCTTTTCCAAAAGGGTCTTCATTTTGCTTCTTCCCTGTAATCTTCGAATCCATCTTTCCAGATAATACCATCTCAGCCGTCTCCTCTATGACCGAATCTTCGGTACCTACGAGACGGGCCGTTCCGAATTCCACCGCTTCGGGTCGTTCTGTAACATCGCGCATGACCAGTGTCGGCACTCCCAGGCAGGTCGTTTCCTCCTGGATGCCCCCGCTGTCGGTCAGAATCAGTGTGCTTTTTTTCATGATCCAGACGAAGTCAGGATAGTCCAGGGGGTCGCACAGGAGAACCCTTTCCTGTTCACCAAGCTTTCGCCTGAAAACGTTCCGTACTTCAGGGTTTTTGTGCATCGGGATTACCGTCCACAGTTCAGGGTGTCTCGCGGTAATGCGGGCAACGGCATCAGTGATCCGTTCAAGGGGTTTCCCGAAGGATTCCCTCCTGTGAGCGGTCACGAGCAGAACCTTCCCATCCTCGGGAATCTCCTTGAGACTCTTCTCTTCCGGCGATGAGATATGTTCCAGTGTCCATTTCAAAGCATCGATAACCGTGTTTCCCGTCATGAAGACTGCTTCATTCGGCACACCTTCGGTGACGAGGTTCGCCCTCGCCCTTTCGGTCGGGGCGAAAAACAGCGACGCCGTCCTGTCAGTGATAATTCTGTTCAGCTCCTCCGGGAAGGGTAGCCTGATGTTGCCGCTCCGAAGGCCCGCTTCTACATGGCCCGTCGGCACACCTCTGTAAAAAGCCGCCAGAGAGGCGGCCATCGTTGTGGTCGTGTCTCCGTGAACGAGCACAAGTGAAGGGTTGACCTCGTCGAGGACTTCTCCGACCTTCAGAAGGACTGCGGACGTCACATAATCGAGTGTCTGGTTTTCCTTCATGATGGAAAGATCACGGTCCACGGGTATACCGAAATAGGACAATGCCTGGTGCAACATGTCGGTATGCTGGCCCGTCGCCAGGACAAAGGGATCTGCCCATCCTTTTTTGGAGAGGCCCCGTATGACCGGCGCCATTTTTATTGCCTCGGGCCTTGTTCCGACAACACAGCAAATGCGATATTTCTGCTCCATTCGTTTTAGCCACTCCGTTTCTTTCAAAATCACAAACCACCGAGGATGAAAAACCCTCCCGCGATGCAAAGTCCGTGTGCAGCGGAAAGGACGAGAAGGACCACTTTCTGCGGCAAGCCATGATCCAGGAGAAGGTGATGTATGTGCCCCCTGTCGGGCGTGAATGGAGATTTCCCGGCGGAAACCCGACGTAGAATCGAAGAGGCTGTGTCAATAAAGGGAATCCCGCCGACAAGAAACAACCCCACGCACAAGACCGGAAGCGTTATTTCGGGAAAAATCCTTGCCCCGTCAATGCTCAATTGGGACATGCACAAAAACCCCAGCAGCGTGCTCCCACCATCTCCAAGAAAAGTCCTGGCCACAGGAAAGTTCCAGTAAAACATTCCCATCACCATCGCACCGACCGGTATCCACCAGGCGGGATCGCCGATAAAAATTCCAAAGAGACTGGTTATGAAAAAAAGTGTGAGAGCCAGTCCGTTCATCCCGTCTATAAGATTGTAGGCACTTATACCTCCCGCTATCCAGAAAAGAAGAATCACTCCATAAGTCAGCGGGACTGGGACAACGGAGGCCACAAGAGCCGCCGCCACAAGATGTCCAAGAAATCTGAAACGTGCTGAAAGTCCTTTCATGTCATCGATGTATCCAAGGAGGAAAACCAGAGTAGCTCCTGTGGCGACGATATGGATCTGGTTGATTGATCCTGAAAGAAACAGGGCGAGCATGAGATAACCGATCCAGAAGACGACTCCCGATCCCCTCGGTACCAGACCCTCGTGGCGCTTGCGTCCGCCCGGAGAATCAAGGATCCTGTAGCGTTCGGACAGCCTGATCGAAAAGGGGGTCACAAGAAGGGCCCACCCGAAAAAAATCACTCCCAGAAAAAACAGCTTCAAAGGGAAATCCGCTGTCTCGGCCACACTGCCCCTCCCGCTTGCCTACCCTTATTTTGTGCCAAAAAGCCTGTCACCGGCATCCCCGAGGCCCGGGACAATGTAGCCGTGATCATTGAGATGACTGTCGAGAGCAGCAGTAAAAATATCCACTTCGGGATGCTGTGAATGTACTTTTTCCACTCCCTCAGGGGCCGCTATCAGCGAAACCAGGGCAATCCTGCACCCACCGTGCCGTTTGACAAGTTCGATCGCCGCAGCAGCTGACCCGCCTGTGGCCAGCATGGGATCAACGATATAAATGTCGCGTTCTTCTATGTCTCCCGGAAGCTTGCAGTAATACTCTACCGGCTCGAGAGTGTCCGGGTCCCTGTAAAGACCGATGTGCCCCACTTTCGCATTGGGGATCAGTTGCAGGATACCGTCAACCATCCCCAGGCCGGCACGTAATATCGGAATGACAGCCATCTTTTTTCCCGCCAAAGACCAGGCCTCCGTCTCTGTAATCGGCGTTTTGACCTGAACGGATTCCAGCGGAAGATCCCTCGTGATCTCGTAAACCATGAGTCCCGCGATTTCCTGAACGAGCTCCCTGAAAACTTTCACGGGCGTCGTCTCATCCCTGACCATACCGATCTTGTGCTTTATGAGAGGGTGTTCAAAGGTTACAAGCCTGCCGCGCGCATCTTTCCTGGAAACCTGACGCCCTGTTTCTTCCTCGCAGCTCTGGATCTTCCGGAACCGCTTCAGATGTCGGCCGCCTTCAAAGGGAGTGCTGAGCCAGTTCCTAACAGCGTTGATGGCCTTTTCGTGATTCATGGTGCGTCCGCCGAGAGTGAGTACGTTCGCATTGTTGTGAGCCCTGCTAAGACGTGCAGTCTCTTCGCAACAGACATGGGCCGCGTAGACACCCGGAGTCTTGTTTGCTGCAATTGACATGCCGATGCCGGTTCCGCAGAAAAGGACGCCGCGATCCACCTCCCCGACCGCGACGGCCATGGCGACTTTGCGGGCGATATCAGGATAATCCACAGACGATTCAGCATTATCGGTTCCAAGGTCTTCGACGGTGACTCCTTTCATCGCTGCCAGAACTTCCTTGACCCTTTCCTTGAGTTCATACCCGGCGTGGTCAGATCCCAACACTACGTACATGCCTCTTTCCTCCCTCTTTTATTCCGGCAGTCGCTCTTTGCTCTTTCTCCAGGAACAACAGTCTTTGGCGCATTTTTAATCACGTCCGAGAATCCTGTCTATGAGCGATCCCGCAACCGAATAGGGATCGGTTTTCCTGTCGGCCAAACTCTGCAGCAGCTCCGTTGTCCGCTCTTCCTCCCAGGCACGCTCGACAATGCGGGCGATTTCCCTGGAAAGGATCTCTTCCACTTCAATCTGCAGACGATAAAACTTTCTTCTTCGTCCTTCCTCTGTCTCTTCCAGATGTTTTTTGTGTTCTTCTATCCTGCCGCAGAGGCCGTCTATACCTTCTCCCCGTTCGGCAATGGTCTGCACCACAGAAGGTCGCCAGGAACGATCCGTCATCAGATCGAGCATCATGTTAACCTCGGTAACGACACGTTCGGCTCCCTCACGGTCGGATTTGTTCACCACGAAAACATCGGCGATTTCCATGATTCCCGCTTTCATTACCTGGATGTCGTCACCCATGCCCGGAACGAGGACAAGGCATACCGTATCAGCGATCTTCACGATATCTATTTCAGACTGCCCGACACCTACCGTCTCTATCAGGACAACATCCTTGCCGCATGCGTCCATGATCAGGGCCGCTTCATAGGTAGCCCTGCTCAAACCTCCAAGGGAGCCCCTTGTTCCCATGCTGCGGATAAACACATCCCTGTCAAGGGAGTGACCCTGCATTCTTAGGCGGTCCCCCAGCACGGCGCCACCACTAAACGGGCTTGATGGATCCACGGCTATGACGCCCACCGTTTTCCCCATCTTTTTCAGTTCACTGATAAGCTTGTCCAGCAGGGTGCTTTTTCCTGATCCCGGACTCCCCGTAATACCGATAATGTGTGCCTTTCCCGAATAGGGGTAGACAGACTTCATGAGGTTTTCTGCGAATGGTGATTCGCTTTCGACCATGCTGATCAGCCTTGCCATCGCCCTCTGATCGCCCCGCAATGCCTTTTCGACAAGTTTTTCCATCGTTTTTCTTCCGTTTCTCTCAGGCACGGTCCGTGGCGCTTTTTTTCGAGTCCACGGCCTCCTCGAGCCACTGGATGCACTCTTTCGTGGGCGTCCCCGGTCCAAAGATCGCGCCGGCTCCCATCTCCTTCAGCTTCGGAATATCCTCCTCCGGGATCACTCCGCCGCCGAACACGAGGATGTCCTCGGCCCCCTTGTCCTTCAAAAGCTCGATGATCGCCTTGAAATAGTGCTCATGGGCCCCGCTCAGTATGCTGATCCCGATGGCGTCGGCATCCTCCTGGATCGCCGTCTCCACAATGCTCTCGGGACTCTGGCGCAAACCCGTGTAAATCACTTCCATGCCGGCATCCCGGAGCGCCCTGGCGACCACCTTCGCCCCCCGGTCATGTCCGTCAAGGCCCGGCTTCGCAACAACAACCCTCGTCTTTCGCTGCTTCATCGGTCTTCGTACCTCC
>JBKHBH010000060.1:0-12467 GCA_046542505.1 Thermovirgaceae bacterium
GATCGTATTGTCGTCGAACTGCCTCCGCCTGAGGGGATAGGCTTTGCCCTCAGGGACAGGATAAGACGCGCGGCGGGCGTATCCTAGGGCTTGCCAAAACGGGCGGCCGTTGCTACAATCATCGCCGTTGGAACGGGGAAGTGGCGGAATGGTAGACGCGCTGGCCTCAGGAGCCAGTGTCCGTAAGGATGTGGGGGTTCGAATCCCCCCTTCCCCACCATCCCGATACCCGGAGAAAATCCGGGTAAGCAGCGGATAAAGGAGGCGCCTGTCCCTTACTACAAACAGGACATAAGGGTCATGCCGTGTCCCTTGACATGGCGTGACCCTTTCGTTATCCTATTGGTTTGTCACGTAAAGTTCCCCTAATCCCCTAATGCAGGGAGGTTGTGTTTCTCCCATGGCCGAATTTGTTCCCGTGAGCAGCAAGCGACAGCGGCTGACCTTTGGCCGGGCCCACGATCTTGTCGAGCTTCCAGACCTGGTGGCCATCCAGAGGTTTTCTTTCCGGTGGTTTTTCCAGTTTGACGAGGCGGGTGAACTCAAGGATGCCGCGGAACGAGAGAGCGTCGGTATCCAGGAGCTCTTCGACGAGATTTTTCCGATCGAGAGTTACGACGGATCATTTGCCCTCGAATTTGTCGATTACGCCGTCGAACCGTCCTCGATCACCCAGGAGGAGGCCAGGCAACGAGACCTGACATGGTCCCGTCCGGTACGCGCCACCATCAGGCTCGTAAACAGAAAGACCTTGGAGATCAAGGAAGAAGATGTATATCTAGGTGATTTTCCCGCCATGACGGGCCGTGGAACCTTCATCATCAACGGCACGGAACGTGTTGTCGTCAACCAGCTGGCACGTTCGGCGGGCGTTTATTTCAGCGCCGAGGAAAGTGTGCCCGGTCAGGAGCGGTACGCCGCCAAGGTCATCCCTGACAGGGGGGCTTGGCTCGAGTTCGATCTGACTCCGGGTGAAGTCGTTTCCGTCAATATCGACAACAAGAAAAAGCTCCCCGTCACCATGCTTCTCAAGGCCTTCGGCGTGAAAGACAACGACGAGATCCTGCAGCTTTTCGGTGGCGTCGAAGAGCAGGTAGATCTCGTGGAAGACGAGGTGCGGGGGCATCTCATCGCAGAAAGCATCACCGACGAGTCAGGCCAGGTTTTGATCCAGAGGAACGACCGGATTACCAAGGAGCACCTGGAAACGTTGTGGGACCAGGGCCGCACCAAGGTGTGGATCTGGAAGGTCAATCCGGCCCTTGCGGCGACCCTTGAAAGAGACGCCACCCGAACGGGCGACGACGCCGTCCTTGAAATATTCCGAAGGCTGAGGCCGAACGAACCCGCTCGGATGGAAAATGCACGGGAATATGTCTACGGACTTTTCTTTGACTCCAGACGTTACAACCTCGGACGAGTGGGTCGCTACAAGATGAACAGGAGACTCAGTCTCGAGATTTCGGAGACGACGCGTCTTCTGACGGTCGAAGACGTGGTGAGCATCGTCAAGGAGCTTTTGGGCCTCCGAAAAGGCGAAGGCCGTGTCGACGACATCGACCATCTCGGAAACCGTCGGGTTCGCGCCGTCGGTGAGCTTTTGCAGAACCAGGTCCGGATTGGTCTTCTCAGGATGGAGCGAATCGCCAAGGAACGTATGACCACTATTCCGGATCTCAGCCAGGCTACGGCCAGGGATCTCATCAATGTGCGCCCCGTGTCGGCGTCGCTTCGGGAATTTTTTGGATCTGGCCAGCTTTCGCAGTTCATGGACCAGACCAATCCCCTAGCGGAACTGACCCATAGACGGCGCCTGTCGGCGCTGGGTCCCGGCGGCTTGAGCAGGGAACGTGCCGGATTCGAGGCCAGGGACGTTCACTATACCCATTATGGGCGAGTCTGCCCCATAGAAACGCCTGAAGGGCCGAACATCGGTCTGGTCACCTCCCTTGCGGTTTATGCCAGGATCAACGAATATGGTTTTCTCCAGTCGCCGAAAAGGAAGGTCAGGGGCGGATTGGTAACCAACGAGGTTGAATATCTCTCGGCCGACGAGGAAGACGTTTTCTACGTGGGCAGGGCGAACACACCACTGAACCCGGACGGAACATTGGCGGAGGAAGAAGTGCACGTCAGGTACCGTGACGACATCGTGGAAGTTCCGCCGGAAGAAGTGGAATACCTTGATATCTCGCCGAAGCAGATCGTTTCGGCTTCGACCGCTCTGATACCGTTCCTCGAGCATGACGACGCGAACCGGGCTCTCATGGGATCGAACATGCAGCGTCAGGCCGTTCCCCTCATCGAGGCCGAGGCTCCTCGCATTGGAACGGGGATAGAGGCAAGGATTGCCAAGGATTCCGGCTCCTGTGTCACGGCCGGCCGGCCGGGCGTTGTTGCCTATGTAGACTCCAGAAAGGTCATCGTACAGCCGGAAGACGGCGGAAAACCCGATGAATACTCCCTCGTGAAGTTCAGACGGTCCAACCAGGGGACAATCATTCACCAGAAACCCGTCGTTACCGTCGGAGAAACTCTCGCCGAGGGAGACATCCTGGCTGACGGCCAGTCCGTCGACCGCGGAGAACTGGCCCTCGGCAGGAATGTCCGTGTGGCCTTCGTCTCCTGGGAAGGGTACAACTACGAGGACGCCATCCTGGTGAGCGAGAGGCTCGTCAAGGAGGACATGTACACCTCCATACACATTGAAGAATACGAAATGGAGGCCAGGGACACGAAGCTTGGCCCTGAGGAGATTACCAGGGATATCCCGAATGTCGGCGAAGACGCCCTGAAAAACCTCGACGAGACGGGTGTCGTTAGGGTAGGAGCCGAGGTTCTCGCCGGCGATATTCTTGTCGGGAAGGTGACCCCGAAGGGAGAGACGGATCAGACTCCGGAGGAGAAACTGCTCCGCGCCATTTTTGGCGAAAAGGCGAGGGAAGTCCGGGATACGTCCCTCAGGATTCCCCACGGAGAAGGTGGCAAGGTGGTCGCCGTCAAGCGTTTGAGCAGACTTGAAAACGGCGACGAACTCAGCCCCGGCGTGAACGAGGTCGTCAAAGTTTATGTGGCCCAGCTCAGGAAGATCACCGTGGGCGACAAGATGGCCGGGCGGCACGGAAACAAGGGAGTTGTTTCGAGGATCCTTCCAGAAGAGGACATGCCTTATCTGCCTGACGGGACTCCCATCGACGTTGTGCTAAATCCTCTCGGGGTCCCGAGCCGGATGAACCTTGGTCAGGTGCTGGAGACCATCATGGGCTTCGTCGCCGAACAGCAGGACTGGTACGTCTCGACGCCGGTTTTCGAGGGGGCGAAGGAAGATGAGATCTTTGAGCTGATCGGAAACCTTCGAAACGAAGGATTCCCTTGGCTCACCGAGGACGGAAGCATTACCCTGTACGACGGTCGGACGGGGGAGCCCATGGAGTACCCTGTCACAGTGGGATCCATGTACATGATGAAACTGATCCACCTCGTGGACGACAAGATTCACGCGAGATCCATCGGACCCTACAGCCTGATTACCCAGCAACCCCTGGGGGGGAAGGCCCAGTTCGGCGGGCAGCGTTTCGGCGAAATGGAAGTCTGGGCTCTTGAAGGGTATGGGGCGGCCCATGTGCTTCAGGAGATGCTGACCGTTAAGTCCGATGACATCAGGGGCCGATTGAAGACCTACGAGCGCATTGTGAAAGGGCAGAACCTGTCCGATCCGGGAGTCCCGGAAAGCTTCAGGGTGCTTGTCAAGGAACTGCAGGGGCTCGGCCTTGATGTGGAAATCTCCTATGATGACGGGAGTCATGGAGAACTCGTCTACGAAGACGAGGAGGAGTCTTTCGCGCGGCAGGGGCGTGGCCGCGCTGAACGCGCCGAGGAGAGCCCCGCGCGCCGTATGGAGGATATGTTTATTGATCCCGATCAGGATGGCCGCAAGGGGCAGGAGCAGACTTCCAATAAAGGTGCTCAGGACCCTAAAGAGGGGGCTGATGGATAAATGAGCCGTAAGGAAATAGCCGGAGTCCGGATAAAGCTGGCCAGTCCGGAAAAGATCCGCGGACTTTCCAGCGGAGAGGTCAAAAAGCCGGAGACTATCAATTACAGGACACTACGCCCAGAGAAGGACGGGCTTTTTTGCGAGCGTATTTTCGGCCCGACAAAAAGCTACGAGTGCGCCTGTGGAAAATACAAACGCAGCGGCCCGAAATTCAAGGGGGTCGTCTGCGACAGGTGCGGTGTGGAAATCGCCGATAGTCGCGTCAGGCGCGAACGCATGGGTCACATTGAGCTCGCCGCACCAGTCATCCATATCTGGTACCTGAGAGGGATACCCAGCCGATTGAGCCTTCTCTTGGGCACTTCGACCAAGGACCTTGAGAAGGTCGTATATTTTGCTCCCACAAGGCGGCGGGAACCGGTCTACAAGGTCGTTATCGAGGGTCGCAGGACGGACCTTCTCAAAAGAGGAGATCTCATAGCCGCGTGCGAGGAACGGATCCACCGTCATTTCGATCACAAGTTCAAGTCCGAGGAAGCCTACAGGGTGACCCAGGCCGATGATGTACCCGTCAACGAGAGGGATGTTATTTCCGCCGAACAGGTCGGACTCCTGAAGCGGGACTTCGGTGACTCCCTCTTCCACGTCGAGCCGGCTTTCAGGGTTACCGAAACCACGGAGGACGGAAGGTACGAAGAAGGCCGGATTCTTTCCCGTTCGGAACTGGACTCCCTGAAGAAAGAAGGAACGGGTCCGCAGACGGAACGCGCAATGGCAGGGAACCAGGAGGGTTTCGTCGTGACGGCTGTTTCCCATCTTCCCTTTGTCAAAGGCGATGTTATCTCCTCAAGCGAATATCAGCTCTTCTTCCAGAAGTATCCGGGGAGATTCGCCGTCCAGCCGGAAACCATCACCATCGAAGACCCTTGTTATATCGTCATCAACGGCGGGGACTCGCCCTTCGAGACGGGGTCCATCATCCTGGAGCGTGAGCAGGATCTGTGTGTCGCCTATGACAAGGAATTTGACGCGGGGATTGGCGCGGAAGGCGTCGTCTCGCTTTTGGGAAAACTCGAACTCGAGGAGCTCAGCGCTTCGCTCAGGGAGGAGATTGCGGAGACGACGGGACAGAAAAAACGGAAGCTCATCAAGAGACTTCAGGTCGTCGAGGATTTCCGCAAGAGCGACAGCAAGCCCGAGTGGATGGTTCTCGAGGTTTTGCCGGTCATTCCGCCGGAACTCCGTCCCATGGTGCAACTCGATGGCGGCCGTTTTGCCACCTCGGACCTGAACGATCTGTACCGGCGGGTCATCAACAGAAACAACAGGCTGAGGAAGCTCCAGGAACTGCGGGCTCCCGAGATCATCATCCGGAACGAGAAAAGAATGCTCCAGGAATCGGTGGATGCCCTTGTGGACAATGGTCGAATGGGCAAGGCCGTTCTGGGTGCGGGCAACAGACCACTGAAGAGCCTCACGGACCTTTTGCGGGGCAAGAAGGGGAGGTTCCGGCAGAATCTTCTCGGGAAACGGGTGGACTATTCCGGAAGATCCGTCATCGTCATCGGCCCGAACCTGAAGCTTCACCAGTGCGGGTTGCCGAAGCAGATGGCCCTGGAGCTTTTCAAGCCCTTTGTCATAGAGAAACTCGTCGAGCGTGGGCTGGCACCAAATGTGAAGAGTGCGAAGCGTGTCATCGAACGGGGCAGGGAGGATGTCTGGGGAATCCTCGAGGAGGTCATCCAGGGGCATTCAGTCCTGCTGAACCGTGCTCCTACCCTTCACAGACTGGGGATTCAGGCCTTTGAACCCGTCCTGATGGAAGGGAAGGCAATACGCCTTCATCCCCTTGTCTGTTCGGCCTTCAACGCTGACTTTGACGGAGACCAGATGGCCGTGCACGTGCCCCTTTCCATCGAAGCAAGGGTGGAAGCCCAAATGATCATGCTCTCGGCGAAGAACCTGCTGTCTCCGGCCAGCGGGAAAGCCGTGGTGACGCCCTCCCAGGATATTGTTTTCGGGATGTATTACCTGACGGGAATGCGCAACGGGATGAAGGGCGAAGGTTCTTCGTTCACGAGCATAGACGATGCCTTGTGCGCCCTTGATCATGGAGTGGTCCACGTAAACAGCAGGATCCGTCTCAAGGTCAAGGAAGAGTGGATAGAGACTTCCCCAGGAAGAGCTCTTTTCAACAGCGTTATCCCCGAGGATCTGCGCTACATCAACAAGCAGATGAACAAGAAGACCCTCGGCCTTCTGATAGATACGGCCTACGACAGGGTTGGCAGGGAAAAGCTTGTAAAGACTCTCGACGCGATCAAGTCCCTCGGGTACCACTGGGCGACCGTCAGCGGTCTCAGCCTGGGGCTGAAATTCCTGTTGATACCGCCGAAGAAGAAAACCATTGTCGAGACGACCATGGGACAGGAGAAAGAACTGTCATCACAGTATGAAATGGGTATTTTGACCGAGGATGAGTACCTGAGGCAGAAAGAAACCCTGTGGTCCGAGGCTTCCAGGGAAGCGGCCGATTCCATAATCGCGAATATGGATGAGTCGAACCCGCTCAGGATGATGGTCGAGTCGGGAGCCAGGGGAAGCAAGAGCCAGATTGCCCAGATGGCTGGCATCCGAGGCCTTATGGCAGATCCTTCGGGCCGCATCATCGACTATCCGATTGTCTCGAATTTCCGTGAGGGACTGAACATGCTTGAATATTTCATCTCCACTCACGGGGCAAGGAAGGGCCTCGCGGACACGGCTCTCAGGACAGCCAAGTCGGGGTACCTGACACGGAGACTGGTCGACGTGGCGCAAGATCTCATCGTGACAGCCGAGGATTGCGGAACGAACGAGGGAATCTGCATCAGGCCCCTGAAACAGGATGACAAGATCGTGATTCACCTCAGCGAGCGGATTGCGGGGAGAACCGTCCTGGAAGATATCAGACACCCGGAAACGGGAGAGCTCATTATCAGCAACGGAAAGATCATCACCAATGATATCGCGTCCCGGATCGAGAGCGCCGGCCTTGAGGAAGTCTGGGTGAGGAGCCCCATGACCTGCGCGTTACAAAACGGAGTATGCCAGAAATGCTACGGAACTGACCTTTCATCCAGACACCCCGTAGCAATAGGCGAGACCGTCGGTGTTGTCGCCGCCCAGTCCATCGGAGAACCGGGAACGCAGCTCACCATGCGCACTTTTCACACCGGAGGCGTACGTCTTACCGGCGAGGACATCACCCAGGGCCTCCCGAGGATCGAACAGCTTTTCGAGGTCAGACGGCCCAAGAAGGTTGCCCTTCTTGCCTACAAGGAAGGCGTGGTCACAGAGATAAGGGAAATGGAAGGCAAGAGAAAGGTTTTCGTGATGACCACCGACGAGACCGGGAGCGAGCAGAAGATTTCCTACAATGTGCCCGCGTCGCAGAACCTTCTTGTAGAAGAAGGTCAGCGGATAGAAAAGGGCGACCCTCTTACTGAGGGCTATCCCGATCCGCAGCAGATCCTCGAAGTCAGCGGACTCGAAGAGGTGCAGCATTACCTGGTCGACAACATCCAGGCCGTTTACCGCTCCCAGGGTGTTTCGATCAACAACAAGCACATCGAGGTCATCCTCAGGAAGGTGGCGCCCGTAAACAGGGTCAGGATCGCCGAGGAAGGCGACAGCTCCTTCGTGGCGAACGAACTCGTCTGGTACAGGGATTTCGAAAAGGAAGTGGAGGAAATACAGTCCGACAACAACCGGTACCTTGATGAGGCCATAACAAAGATCAGTGGGAAGGTACTGAAAGAAATCCAGGGACAGGGCAATCTTGAAAACGCGTTGCCCTTCAAGGGAGAAAAGCTTGACAAAGGCAACATTCGTCAGATCCTGAGGCCCGGCACGGGTGTGACTGAAATTACACTCGCCGATGAAGAGGGAAGGCTGCGGTTGATCCTCGGTGAGGCCTCTTTCAGGCGGGAAATGGAAGGTCTTGAGCTTATCGAATCCGTTGAAACCGGAGACGGAAAGACCGTCGAAGCAGGGTCCGTACTGACCATAGGACAACTGATGCTCGTGACCAGAAATGCTCCCGTCGATATCTGGGTTCGGGATCTGGATGTTCTTGAATCGCTCGAAGGAAAGGCCTATCTTGCCGAGGATGTAAAAGACGGCGATAAAACCGTGGCCGAAAAGGATCAACTTTTGACCACCGAAACGGCGCAAAATCTCCGTCGTTTGAACGCCCACCGGATCAAGGTGTGGCGGGCGCCTGAGACGGTTATCATCCCGGACGCCATGCAGAAGACGCTTATCGACAAGGTATGGGGCAGGCCGCTTTCAAAGGCGATAGACGCCGATGGCAACGAAGTGTCCGACATCTCCCACATGGTGGATGGGAGAGTCGTCAGAGGACTTGTGGAAGGGGACCTCACGGCTGTAGAGATAGAAGGCCAGATCCATACGCGGGATTCAATTCTCCATGAGGTGCTCACTGATGTGGCCTATGGGAAGGTCCTGCTCGAGGATGTCACCGACCGCAAAATGAATGTCGTCGCCAGAGCGGGCAAGGAAGTCAATCACCAGGTTCTGGATGCCATTGTCGCGGCGGATCCGGACGAACTTGTCGTAAGACCCATTTCCACACAGTCGGAAACGAAAAGCCTGATTCATCGGGTGTCTTTCGTCAGGCGCCTCAGGGAAGAACCTGTATGGAAACCCGTGATTCACGGTATCACCAAGGCCGCACTGGCCACTGACAGTTTCCTGAGCGCGGCATCCTTTCAGCAGACAGCTCAGGTCCTTGCCGGAGCAGCCGTCCGGGGTGATTTTGACGATCTCAAGGGATTGAAGGAGAACGTAATTATAGGACATCTCATCCCCGCCGGTACCGGTTCCGAAGAATACCGGAAAGTCGAGATCGTGCCTGTTGATGAGAAAAGAGAACCCGAGAGGGCCGCGGCGGAGCCTGTCGTAGACATATAAAGATAAAATTGGGTGTTATCTTCTGCAAGTCGTCTTGACACGTTCATGTGGCGTTGCTATCATTTGCCGGTGTCCTTTCAAGGGGGGATTCTTGTGCCCTTGAACGAGTTGGCTGTGAGTTCCCGGCTGGTCGGAACAAGGAAGTTGGCTAGGGCCCTCAAAGAGGGTAACGTCCGCAAGGTTTTTTTGGCCAGAGATGCCGATGCTGCGCTGACGGCTCCGATTGAGCGGGAAGCAGTGGCTGCAGCGGTCCCGGTCGAATGGGTCAGATCGAGACAAGCTCTTGGAAGGGCTTGCTGTATTGACCGGCCGACTGCGGCAGCGGGTATCGGAGTTGAGCCAGCGAAGCAGGATAGGCAGGAATAAAAAATAGTATTTCCCTGGAGGAGGGAGTTGCGTGCCGACAATCAATCAGCTTATCAGGAAGGGCCGTTTTGAAAAGAAGGAGCGCTCAAGTGCACCTGCACTCCAACGAAACCCCATGAGAAGAGGTGTGTGTACCAGGGTGTACACAGTAACCCCGAAAAAGCCGAACTCGGCCTTGAGGAAGGTTGCAAGGGTACGCCTGACCAACGGTATTGAGGTGACTTCATATATTCCGGGTGTGGGGCACAACCTGCAAGAGCACTCCGTCGTCCTCGTCAGGGGTGGCCGTGTCAAGGACTTGCCCGGTGTGCGTTACCATATCGTCCGTGGAACCCTTGACTGTGGTGGAGTCGAGGGCAGGCGGCAGAGCCGGTCCAAGTACGGCGCAAGACGGCCCAAATAACCGAAGGAGGCTGCTGGATAAATGCCAAGGAAAGGACATGTCCGGAAAAGGGAAGCACAACCCGACCCCAGATACGGAAGCGCGGAAATAACACGGTTCATTAATTCCATCATGAAGGACGGGAAAAAGAGCCTCGCAGAACGGATCATGTATGAGGCGCTGGATACGGCTGCAAAGCGGCTGAATACGGATCCCATGGATGTTTTCGAGAAAGCCATGGAAAACGCCCGACCCGTCGTCGAAGTTCGTCCGCGACGTGTAGGGGGGGCGACCTACCAGGTTCCTGTCGAGGTCCAGCCGGAAAGGGCGCAAGCTCTGGCGACGCGGTGGCTCCTTCAGTACGCGCGAGGAAGGTCGGGCATGCCCATGACGGAAAGGCTCGCGCGAGAGCTTGTTGATGCCTACAAGGGTGAAGGCAGCACGATAAAAAAGAAGGAAGACACCCACAGAATGGCCGAAGCGAACAGGGCCTTTGCGCATTATCGGTGGTAAGCCGAGTGGAAACGGATGTGCCGGAAGGCAACTACAGGATGTCTTACCGGCAAGGTGGTGAGTTGACGTGTCTGAATTTAACCTGAAAAATATACGGAATATCGGGATTGCCGCCCACATCGATGCGGGAAAGACGACGACCACGGAGCGCATCCTGTTCTATACCGGCCGAAAGCACAAGATGGGCGAAGTCCACGAAGGTGCCGCCACCATGGACTGGATGGAGCAGGAACGCGAGCGGGGCATCACCATAACCTCTGCAGCGACGACCTGTTTCTGGCGAAATCATCAGATAAATATTATTGATACACCCGGCCACGTGGACTTTACCGTCGAGGTCGAGCGTTCCATGAGGGTTCTTGATGGAGCCGTAGCGGTCTTCTGTGCCGTTGGAGGCGTGGAACCCCAGTCGGAAACGGTCTGGCGCCAGGCGGACAAGTATCATGTTCCGCGAATTGCCTTTGTGAACAAGATGGATCGCGTGGGAGCCGATTTTGGTTCCGTCGTTTCGCAGATGAAAGAGAAACTTGGAGCCAGGGCTGTTCCGATACAGATACCCATTGGCGTGGAGGACAACTTCAGCGGAGTCGTGGATCTTGTGAAATTCAAGGCCGTTGTGTATCATGACGAGCTTGGCTCCCAGCCGAAGGAAGTAGATATCCCTCCGGAACTCCTTGAGGAGGCCCAGTACGCCAGGGAGGTTCTGGTGGAAACCCTTGCGGATTTTGATGAAAAGATCATGATCCTTTTCCTGGACGGAGAGGCCGTTCCAGAGGAAATGCTCCGTCGCGCGATCAGGGAGAATACCATAAATCTCAACATTTTTCCCGTGACCTGCGGGTCGGCATTCAAGAACAAGGGAGTCCAGCCGCTTCTTGATGCCGTTGTGGCGTACCTGCCGAGTCCGCTGGAATTACCCCCCGTGAAGGGAATTCATCCCGATTCGGGCGACACGGTGACGCTCAAGCCCGATGTGGACGAACCCTTTGCGGCTCTTGCCTTCAAGATCGTTGTGGACCCCTTCGTGGGACGGCTTGTGTATTGCCGTATCTATTCCGGTACCGTCCACAGCGGGGAAAGCCTCTTGAACACGACGACACGGGGCAAGGAGCGTGTAGGGCGGATCTTGAGAATGCACGCCAACAAGCGTGAAGAACTGGAACTGTCGGAGACAGGCATGATCGTGGCTCTTCCGGGGCTCAAGGCGACGAAAACGGGAGATACCCTGTGCAGCGAGAAGAATCCCGTTATTCTCGAGATGCTGGCCTTCCCGGAACCGGTCATTTCTCTCTCAGTGGAGCCCATGAGCAAGGTCGACCAGGTCAAGCTTTCAAAGGGCCTCACAGGGCTTGCCGAGGAGGACCCCACATTCAGGGTGAAAACCGATGAAGAGACGGGCCAGACTGTCATTTCAGGCATGGGCGAGCTCCATCTGGAGATCATTGTCGATCGTCTCAAGCGTGAATACGGCGTGGATGTTAAAGTCGGCAGGCCCCAGGTGGCCTACCGCGAGGCGATCAAAAACGCATCCTCGGCAGAGGGGCGGTTCGTGAGGCAGTCGGGCGGACGCGGGCAGTACGGCCACGTGGTCCTGGAGCTTGAACCCATTCCCGATGGAAAGGGCTTTGAGTTCGAGAACAAGATCGTCGGCGGGGCGATACCGAAAGAGTTTATTCCCGCCGTACAGAAGGGGCTCGTGGAAGCAGTCGGTACAGGCATTCTCGGAGGGTACCCGGTGATAGGAGTCAAGGCGGCCCTCGTCGACGGGAGTTTTCATGAAGTCGACAGTTCGGAAATGGCGTTCAAGATCGCTGCCTCGATGGCCTTCAAGGAAGCCATGAAACGGGCGACACCTGTTCTCATGGAGCCGATCATGCACGTCGAAGTGGTGACCCCCGAAGATTATCTCGGCGACGTCATGGGCGATTTGTCCGGAAGACGGGGACATGTCGAGGGAATGGAAATGCGGGGGAATACGAGAATCGTCAATGCTCACGTGCCGCTTTCGGAGATGTTCGGCTACGCTACGGATCTCAGGAGTAAGACCTCCGGAAGGGCGTCCTATTCGATGCAGTTCTCCCGCTACGAGGAAGTCCCGCAGACTTTGGCGGATCAACTGCTGGACCGCTAAAAACAGCAGTATAAACCGATAATGAATGTTATCAGGGAGGGAATGAAAGATGGCGAAGGCACATTTTGACAGATCGAAGCCTCACTTGAACATTGGGACGATAG
>JBKHBH010000061.1:0-12398 GCA_046542505.1 Thermovirgaceae bacterium
CGCTCCTTTTCCGTAAAAGCCGTCCTGACGGGCTGGGCGATGATCCCGAGGAATGCCAGGGTTTTCCCATGCTCCTCAAGCAAATCTTCTGAAATGGGGTCCTTTTGATGGTGAAAGGTCGTATGCTTGTGGCAGGGCGCAGCACAGTTACCGCTGACAATGGCCCCGTCGAAAAGTTCCGTGGGCTGCATGTAAAGCGGCAAGGAGCCTTCCCGCACGTTCAGGCCGTATATATAGTTGTCATGAAGAAGGCCTTCCGCAAGCACCTGCCGGACATATACAACCTTCGGAAGTTTTTTGTACCGCTCGTGGATTTCGGGAACCGTCTCGTTTTCGTAAACACGTTCATCATAAAATTTTGCATCGGCGGCCGCCTTCCCTATAAGAGCGGCTGCCCTGACGCCGGCTTCTCTAACAGCCTTTTCGTGATCATGTTTGCCCAGTCCCTCCACAGGCTCAATTACCAATACAATGTTGCAAAGCCTTGAGAAGATGGAATACTCCGCCCCTGAGCCCGCCATATCGATGACACCTTCCTGGAAGTTCACCAGCCGCCCTGTGGTCACCACCGACGCCCCCTCAATGAAAGCCGTGGTTCCACGACCAGCAATCGTGTCGGGGGCGGTTCCGATACAGCCCGGGAAGACACATCCCGGACCCTCGACCTTCACCGCCGGCGCCAGGACATCCTTGACGGGGATGATCCGAACGCTTTCGCCGGGTTTCGCTATTCGGATAACCACTGAATGGACATGCCGGTCTTCCAGCAAGGCTTCCCTGATTTCCTCGCAGTTGATGAAAAGTGTCCTTTCCCGGATCTCCGTCGTTTCGCCAAACACGACATCATCTACGGGAACACTTCTCAGATTCAGCGCGTTTCCCGCAAGGACTTCGCCGCTCCACTTTTTGTCCTGAGTCATGTTGCCGACTGTTTGTGCCATCCTGGCAACCCCCGTTTCCATTGGTTGTTTCTTCTAGTGAAACTTGTTATACTCTCATGACAATGCTATCGAGGCAACTGACAATTGTCAAGCATAATGACCCGGGTTCCAGGCCCAAAAAGACGAATGCTTGTAGTATTCTTGGGCATGTGGAAATCTGAATACTACCGACAGCCAAGGGGAGGTTCCCATGGGAATCGAAAAACAAACAGGCGAGAGGATCCGTCGTCTGCGCAAAGCCCGTCACATGACCATGGCTGCCCTGGCCGAAGCGGCCGGGATATCAAAAGCGCTCCTGTCAAAAATTGAAAACGGCAGGGTCAGTTCCCCCATAACAACCTATGAACGAATCGCGAAACAGCTCGGAACCAGCCTCGGCGGCCTGTTCCAGGAAGCGGAAAAAGACCCGGACTGCCTGCTCGTTCCGAAGGGACACACGGTATCCGCTGAAAACGGGGGATACGGGTACCGGTTTGAGAAAATCGGTGAAGGCTGGGCAAACGACAGGTACATTCCCTTTCTTTTGACATACTATCCCCTTGACGAAACCGAGAGTGAAATCTCCCCAGGATTTTCCGGGAACGGCGAAGAGTTTTTCTACATACTCGAAGGGGAACTTGAAATGCATTTCGGTGGCGATGTCTACACCCTGGGACCCGGAGATTCCTTTTTTCTCAGGGCGGAGGTCCCCCACGGAGGTCGAGCGAAAGGAAACAAAAAAGCCGTGGCACTCATGATTGCCGTTTTGGAATAAAATCCAGGAGCCGACTTTTCACAAACCGCAGGTACCGCCAATATGAGAGGCCGGGAGGGGCATCCCTCCCGGCCTCCGGACTTTTCAATCACTTCATGTCCGTTATTCCATAAGCGGGACCATGACCTCTTCGTAGACGGATTCACCGATTTCGCGCTTGATGTTGGGCCATACCTCTGCGCGGACTTTCTCCGCAATCACTTCAAGTTCTTCATCGTTGAAGGTGATGATCTCCACACCTTCATCGGCAAGGCGCTGCATATTCTTTTTCTCCGCATCGGGTGCCTCGTCCCACCGCTTGGCTTCCAGCTCCCGTCCAAGTTCCGTCAGCAACTTTTGGTCTTCCTCGGAAAGGCTGTCCCAAAGATCCTTGTTCATGTACCACCACCACATCTCGAAGTGGTCGTTGTTGGCATGAAAGGAGTTCAAAAGATCCCTGAAGTTGGCGTAGTAACCTTCGGCGCCGCCGCCGATGACTCCGTCGACGATCCCCGTTTGCATCGACGTGAAGACTTCCGCCCAGGGAATCGGCGTCGCCTGATAGCCCAGAGACTCCGCCGTCAGCTCGAAGGATTTGATCGGCGGAACGCGGATCTTCGCTTTTTTGGGAACGTTGGGATCAGTGGGCTCAGGAACTTCCTTGATCATCCCGATACCGCCGAAGTATACGGGCCACCCCGAGATCAGGTGAATGTTCTCCTTCTTCTCGAGAATCTCGGCCACCTTTTCGTATACAGCCCCGCCCGGGCCGAACAGGTCCTGCGCCTCATCGTAATTTTTCGCCAGGTACGGCGCCGCAGGCAGGTTCAACTCCTTCGAAACCGTCGTCCCCAGGCAGGCAAGCTGGGATTCCACGGCACCCATGGAACAACGTTCCTGAACTACCGTGTAATCTCCGAGCTGGCTCGCCGGATAGACATCGAAAACGATCCTTCCGTCTGACTCTTCCTCGATCTTCTCCACAAGCCATTTGACGTCCCGGTCGATCTCTGTTCCTTCGGGACGGATATGGCCGATCCTCCACTGGTACTCCGCTGCCAGAGCCGTTCCCGCGGTCACGGCCAATACCGCAAGCGCCAGGACGACTGCAACAATACGCCATTTCGATTTCATCATATTCCCTCCCTTTTCTTGTCGTTTGTTCCCGTGGTACTGTCCCATCGGCTCCAGTGAAATGGTCCCCGATGAATCCCCCCTTTCGGGAAGAGAATAGAGAAATTTTCTTTTGTCAAACCTTGTCATCCACAAAGTCGAACTCTACACCAACACCCTTTTCAAGGGCCTTGCGATAGGCCACAGTCGCCACGGCGATATCCATGGCTCCCGTCCCTATCGGTATGCATAGGATTCTCTCCTGCCCGTTTTCCCGGCCTTTTTTCTTCCCGGCGATCACTTCTCCGATGGTGGCATAGAGGTCTCCTTCGCCTAGACGCCCTGACTCCACCACTTCCTTCAGGGCGCCCCTGTGCAAGGTTTGCCCCACGTGGTCAACAATAATCTTGTCCACCGAGAGCATGAGGTCGTCGGCACATTCCCTGAAAGACCCCAGCGGGCAGACGGTCATGCCCTTGGTTACCATCCCGTTTGTTATGAACTTGTTCCGGGCATGTGTCACGGAAACCAAGGCATCGGCGCCTTCAGCGGCTTCTTCGGGTGAAGAAACCGTTTTTATCGGAACACCGGTCTTCCCGGCCATTTCTTCGGCGAAGCGTTCCGCAGCTTCCGGCCTGATGTCGTACACCCGGAATTCCTCCACGTCCAGGCTTGCGGCAATGGCCGAGACCTGGGTCCTGCCCTGCGCTCCGGCGCCGTAAAGGCCGATCACAGGCTTGTCCCCTTTTGCGATAAGGTATTTCAGGGCCACGGCTGTCTGGGCACCCGTTCTCAAGGCCGTGACCAGTTCGCCATCCATGCTGGCAAGAAACCGGCCGTCTTTCGGATCAACCAAAAGAATCATTCCGCTGATGTAGGGTAGCCCTTTTTCAGGGTTCCCTTCCCAGCCACCGATGAACTTGATCCCTGCGCTTTCCTGCCATCCCACGAAGGCGGGCATGGAATTCATTCCAGCCTTGTAGGGGAGTCCGCTCGGACCGTCACCGAGGTCCAGATGCACCTTCGTGGGATTCACAACGCTCCCTTCACCCATGCCCCTGAATGTCTTCTCCACGGCGTCAAGGACCTCGGGCATCGTGACCAGTTCCCTTACCTGTTTCTGCGTCAGCAAAAGCGTGCTCATTCCTTCACCTCCCGATTGTGTGTGAGTTGAACCGGCTTTAGGCGAATTCGTAGCTCCCGCCCATGCCCTCTTTTTCGGCGCGTTCGAGGACCGTTGCCGCCACGGCGATGTCCATGGCGCCGGTACCGATCGGGATACAGAGAATCCGCTCCGATGAACAGTCGCGTCCCTTCTTTTTGCCGGCCACGACTTCTCCGATGGTGGCATGTATGTCCTTTTCAGTGATCTTTCCAGCTTCGCTGAGTTCCTTGAGGGCACCCCGGTGCAGGCACTGTCCGATGTGATCCACAATGATCTTGTCGGTATTCAGGATAAAGTTATCTTCGCACTCCTGGTAGGATCCCATCGGGAAGAGGATCGTTCCCGGCTTCAGCCACTCGTCCTTGACGAACTTGTCCTTGGACTGGGTGACACAGACCACAACATCGGCATCCGAAGCCTCTTCGGGCGTTTCTGCGATCACGATTTCGCCCTTGACGGTGTCCTTCATGTCTTCTGCGTATCTTTTGCTTGCCTCCGGGAAAATGTCATAAACACGGACTTCCTCGATGTCAAAAAGCTCCGCGATGGCCATGGTCTGCGTGTGCCCCTGCATGCCCGCTCCATAGAGGCCGAGGCGCAGTTCCTTTTTCGGGTAGAGGTACTTGAGAGAAACTGCCGTCTGTGCACCGGTCCGGAGATTCGTGATATGCGCACCGTCCATAACGGCACGAAAATTGCCTACCCTGGGGTCGATCAGGAGGATGAGAGATGTGATGTAGGGAAGACCCATTTTCTTCCTCGCTCCGAGAAACCCGCCGGCCCACTTGATGCCTGCCGTATCCTGCCATCCGACATAGGCGGGCATGGCGTTCATGAATCCTTCGTAGGGAGGGAAAGATGCCGTCTCCCCGAGATCCAACCCCACCTTGGTGGGGTTCACCACGGTGCCTTCGCCCATTCCCTTGAAGGTCTTCTCTACCGCTTCAACTACATCTTTCATGGTGATAAGCTTCTTCACTTCTTCCTGGCTCAAGAGACGCGTCTGAAACATGGGACTTCCTCCTTGTTTATATTGTATTCTTTTCTAACAATTCATGCCAGTCATTTCCCCCCGCATTCGCCCTGACAGCCTGAACATTTCGCAAGCCATTCCCCCTTGAGCCGCCGTGCCGTTTCGGTGGATCCGAGTCCGCCGAGCATGGTTCCCCGAAGCTCCACAGGAAGGAGACTTTGGACGTTTCGGAGGGCATCGATCACTTCATCGGGTGGGATAACGCTCTTTATTCCCGCAAGGGCCATGTCTGCAGCCGCAAAGGCATTGGCCACGCCGACGGCGTTCCTCTTGATGCAGGGAACCTCCACAGGACCCGCTACGGGGTCACAGACAAGCCCGAGGAGGTTTTTCAAAGCGAGTGCCATGGCCTGGGACGTCTCTTCCGCCGAACCGCCACCGATTTGCACAAGCGCTGACGCAGCCATGGCTGAAGCGACACCGATCTCGGACTGGCAACCTCCGAGGGCTCCGGAAACGGGGGCTTTCGCGGCTATGAGAGCCCCGTACACCCCGGCCACAAGAAGCCCGTCAACAAGGCTTTCTTTGCTGGTCTGGTAAATTTCCGCCACTGCCGAAAGGACGCCCGGAAGAACGCCGCAGGACCCGGCTGTAGGCGCCGCACAGACACGCCCCATCGAGGCATTGACCTCCATGGCTCCCAATGCCCTGGCTAGGGCCAGAGGAAGCACTGCACCTGAAAGGGTCCTGCCACTGCCCATGGCAGCAACAAGCCGCTTTGCGTCATTTCCCGGCATCAGACCGCCGATCATGTCATTTTCGCCGGAAATGCCCTGTCTTGCCGCTTCTTCCATGACCGCCCAGACCCGCGAGAGTTTTTCCCGAATGCCATCTTTCCCGAGGGAGCTACGGCCTTGTTCATATTCCTCGATGACCTGAGGAAGTCTCGTCCCTGAACTGGAAACGGCACCGAGCATTTCATCCACCGTCCGGAACAGGGGGCGGCCCTCGGCCGTTCCGTAGTCGTAAAGAGGGGCCAAAAGGCGTGTTTTCCTTACCCCTGTCGTGTTCTGCAGTTTTTCCGTCATCCCGGCGCGAGCCGCCTCATCAAGGGGTATTGCCAGAACATCCCCGCCGTCGCCCCCCCAGGCTTCGGAGAGGCTCAGATCCTGCAGGTCCCGATTGCGGTCGAAATCTTCCCCCAAAAAGACAAGGAGCATTTCCCTTTTCCCGCGAAGCTCCGTTGGGTTTCCGTCGACGGATGAAACCAGGATCTCCCCGCCGCCTACCGTAATGCTTTCAATCCTCGTCTTCCCTTCGCGGGTTGTAATTTCAAGATCGATGGTGTTGGGGTTTTTCTCCTTTGATTCCAGGGGGTGTATCCTGACCTGCAGCCCCCGCCTTTCGGCTTCAGCGTATGCGCTCTTGATCCGTGGATCGTCCACATCCATGCCAAGAAGTCCGGCGACCACGCCTGAATCGGTCAGGTGCCCCTTGTAGGTCTGTGAAAGGGAACCGTAAAAAGTGATATCCACCTCCATCGGCTCTCCTCCCGAAATGTAACGGCCGATCAGGCCGATCCGGACGGCACCCGCCGTATGGGAACTCGAAGGGCCCGTCATGACCGGTCCCAGGATGTCAAAAATGCTGCCCGGATCACTCGCGCTGGTTTTCATTCGAGCTCCCGCCCCTTCTTCCTAGACTGTGAAGCCTTCCTTGAGCATTTCCGCCACGGATTCCCTGGAGGCATTGTCCAGCCCAAGTTTTTCAAGGCTGCGCCCTTCCTTGAAGAAATCCCTGTCGTTCATCGTGGCGGCAAAGAGGATGACCGATTCGATCAAAGGACAAGGGACTCCCAGGGAACGCCCGAGCGACGCCACGGGGACAAGCAGGTAAGGGACATCCTCGGTAAGGTATCGGTGTGACAAGGCCTTGGGGGCATCCGCCCCGTGGCCCCCGTAAACATTGCTGCTCTGGAGGACATCGAAGAGGGTGTCTCCCTGGAGGCTATAGGTTTCCTTGAGCCATTCCGTCTGGGACTGGAGGTCATACCCCAGGGCCTTTCCGATGGCCCGCCTTTCCAGGTCGACGCCTTCCACCACTTTGCAGACCGCAGGGCTCATGCCGTCGGTGTAAAACCGGAAATTGCCCTTTTCTGATTCGATCCGCCCCGCGTTCAGGACCATCGTCGCGCAGTGGACGACCATGTTCAGGTTCGAAAGGGAAGTTTCGAGGACGTCCGCCGCCTCGACTATAGGTGTGGGGAACATCTCGCCTATTGCATCGAAAAGCTCCCCGCTCCGCTTCGAAGGGAAGGCTCCGGCAAGGACTTTCGTCTTAACGCCCCAAATATCCACCACACCGGGCTCAACCTGCCGGCAGGCATAAGGAAGCGTGTTCGTTTCGCCCAAAAGAGGCAAGGGCCATCCTTCCCGCTTCAGCCAGGCGGCAATTTCCAGAGGGCCGAAATTGCCCGGGATAAAAATGACCTTCATGTCCTCCCGAAGGCTCGGCCCGGCCAGCTGCATCATTGGACGTTGCGCGAAGGAGGGCGCCACAACGTAGATGACGTCTGCACCGTCAAGTGCTTCATTCGCGTCGATGGTCGCCTCTTCAAGTTTGCCGAAGCCTTCGAGGCTGCCGCGCAACTCGATCCCCCCGGCCCTGGAAATGGCATCCATCTTTTCACCGAAATCAGGGTGTTCGAAAAGCCTGACAGGGTACCCTTTCAATGCCAGATGCCCTGCAAGTGCCTGTCCGCCGTTTCCCGCGCCCAGGACCGCTACCGTGGATTGCATCTTCATCTCATATGCACCCCTTTTTTAATTACTTGACATAGCCGAGAACCGTCGGGAGCCACATTGAAAGCGGCGGCCAATAAGTCGTCAAAAAGACCACCGGCACATACCCGAGCAGCAAAAAGATCATCGTCGGCTTCAGTATGTCCGTGAATTCACAGTTACCCACGCGCATGCCCAGATACAGGATGCTGGCATAAGGCGGCGTGACGCCTCCCATGGCGAGGTTGGTCCCCATGATGGCAGCAAGCTGAATGGGACTCATGCCCATCTCCACCACCAGCGGGAGCAGAAGCGGAGCGAGGAGGATGATACCCGTCACGTCGTTGACAATCATGCCGACGATAAAAAGGAAAATATTGATCAGTATGAGTATGAGAAAATAGTTTTCCGTAAGGCGGAACACCAGCTGGACGAGCATCTGGGGCACCCTGAGCATGACAAAGGTCTGGCTGAGGATCAGCGTGAAGATGATCATCGTCATGATGGCGCCCACTGAAGTGGCCGCTTCCCGCACGATGGGCACAAAGTTCTTGACCGTCAGGCCCTTGTAGATAAAAAACCCGATCGGGAAGGCCAGAACAGCGGCTACGGCAGCGGCTTCAGTCGGCGTGAAAACACCGCCATAGATCCCTCCCAGGATCACGAAGGGGATCGTCAGTGCGGGCACCGCCCTGAGAAACCGCGCGGGCATCTCTTTCCTTTTCTGTTTCAGGACCTCCGCATCTTCAAGAATGAGATTCGGCATTTTCTTGGCCCAGACCATGTTAATGACGGAAAACATCAAGGTAATCAGGATACCCGGGCCCACGGTGGCCAAAAAACACGCGAGGATAGACGTTTCCGTTATCCAGCCGTAGATGATCATGATGACGCTGGGAGGGATGAGAAGCCCCAGGATGGACGAAACGGTTACAAGAGCGGTGGCATACCCTCTGGGGTACCCCTGGGATACCATGCGGGGGATCATGATAGGCCCCGTTGCCGCCACACCGGTAAAGCCGCTACCCGATATGGCTCCGATGAGGGCACAGGTCACGGCACAGACAATCCCGATTCCGCCGCGGATTCTGCCCACGAAAAGGTCCACAAAGTCCAGCAGCTTGTCCGCTATGCCGCTGTTGGCCATCAGGACACCTGCAAAGATGAAGAGCGGGCTAGCCAGAAGGACCATGTTGATCATCTGGTTGAAGCCCCACATCATCATGCTGCCCATCGAAACCTGGCCGAAAAAGCTCAAAAACAGCAGGGCCCCGCCGAAACAGAAAGGCAACGGCACGCTCATTATCAAGAGGGTAACCAGTACCACAAAATCCAGAAGAATGACAACGGGCAGACTCATGAGGCCGCCTCCTCCTTTCCGCTCAGGAACGATTTGAAGCGAAGCAGATGATCAGCCAGCTCAACTACGGTGTAGAAAACCATGAGTACCAGGGAAATAAAAAGTGCGCTTTCGCCGAAAAACAGGGGGATAGACAGAAGATTGCTCGTTTTCCACACCCGCAGCGAATACTGATAATATTCGAAAGCCCAGTATGTCAGCCAGAGGCAGACTCCCAGTGAAATGAGCGATTTCGCCACGTCAAGAATCCTCAACACAAAGGGGCTGGTGATGTAAACGCTGAGCACATTACACTCGATATGTTTCCTTTCCATGGAGGCATTGGCCCCTCCCAACAGGTAAAGCCATATGGCCGGAAAGAGCGTCAGCTCCTCGATCCCCATGAGGGGCATTCTCAAGACATACCTCATGACGACCTGTGCGAAAACGAGAATGGTAACACCGAACATAAGAACGAAAAGGACAAACCCCTGGATCCTGAAGAGAAAGGTCCAAAAGGCCCTGGCGGTGTTTTGGACAGACATGTTCTCCCTCCCTTTTGAAATGAGACGTTTTTGATTCTTCCGAAGGCAAAAAAGAATGTGCCTTTGTACTACCTCAAACTCTTGAAAATAGTATTGTCGTATTGTAGGATATTTTGTGGTGTTTGTTTAGCATATAAACAGGCAAGATCTCTGTCAACATTAAATGCCTGCCGTTGAAATTGTATATTGTATGGAAACGACTTGACTGCTTCCAGCACATTACAAAAGCCGTGCCTGTTTCCTCGTTTCCTTTATAATCAGGGGAGAATTTGAGACCGTGTATCAAAAGAGGTGCAGGGAATGCTGAAACCCGTTGAAAGGTCCACACTTTACGAGTCGGTGCTGAAGCAGATGCTTTCAGCTATTAAAAAAGGATACTGGAAACCGGGAGACAAGGTGCCTGGGGAGATGGCCCTCGCAGACAGATTCGGGGTCAGCAGGAACTGCATCCGTGAGGTGATGAAAGCCCTGAATTTCTTCGGCATCATTACAGCAAGGCCTGGCCAGGGGACTTTCCTTTCGGAAAGGGCCCTGCGAAACATCCGCAACACGGAGCTCCTGCGCCTTATTTCGGGCCAGTCATCGCTCATAGAACTTATGGAAGTCAGGCTTCTCATCGAGGCTCAGGCGGCCTACTGGGCCGCCGAGCGCGCAACGGAAGAAGACATAGCATCTCTTCAGTCTATCCTCGATGAAGAGGATGCCCTGAAAGAACCCGACGTCGACATTCACGCCAAGTTTCACGATACCCTTGTAAGCATCTCAGGGAACAATCTCCTGATACACCTGTACAACTCGATCAGATCGGAAATAGCCATCCAGAGAAAAAAATACGAAAAGTGGCCTTCGGGAGAGCTAAGGGCCTTCGCGCGACAGCACCGGGACATTCTCGAACGCATCAAGAGTAAAAACCCCCCGGGAGCCCGTGACCTCATGCAGGAGCACATTACCGGCGGCCTGCATCTCACTCTTGAAACTGAAGAAACGAACGAAGCTTCGCCCAGCAGGACATTCTAGGATCCTGAAAAATCAAATCCACCGCCTCCTGTCCATCGGCTTTTCAAAAACCGGTGAAACAAAAGCCCTGCAGCAAACCCCCAAGCCATGTTGGACATCACCGAGACACCCACCGTCACAAATGCCGTTACGAGACGACGGTCACGGGGGATGTCTCCGGCAAACTTCAGCAGTTCCACCCCCACGGCCAGCATCATGGCTCCCAGAATTCCCCCAGGGAAGGCCGCGAACGCAGAGGCGATGGATGCCGCGAAAAAGACTCCCAGCACGATTTCGAAGGTCCCCTCGATAATGTTCGCGCCGCCTGTCCTTGCCCCGAAATAATACTGCCCTGCCAGCCCTCCGGCCCCGTGGCACATGGGCATTCCCCCGAAGAAGCCGACGGCCAGGTTCATGACCCCCATGTTGACGGCTAATTGCCGTTCTGTGACCAACCTTCCCGGCCAATAGGCCGAGATCAGCGCGCTCGTGGCAATAACGGCGTTGGTGGCCGTTAGCGGGATCTGGGCGAGGCCGCCGCGAACGAAGGAGTCCCAAGCCTCGGCCGGAACAAGCAGGCGGAACTCCGGCAGGCAGAATGCGGGACCGACGAGGATGTTTCCGCCGGAAGAAACCGCGGCAATAGCAATCCCGGCAGTCACCAAAACCACCGAAGCCGGGGCATAACGACTTTTTCTCAAAAGAAGTATGACAGCAATGCTTGCCACAAGGAGGGCCCATTGTCCACCTGCCAGGTTCAGCGCCTCTTTTGCAAGAAGGAGGCCCAGCGAGATCTGTATTCCCCTGATGACCTCCTTCGGCGTCGCTTGCGCGATCCTGTCAATAACCCCGGTGAGTCCCAAAAGCAGCCAGGTAACTCCCATAGCAAGGGCCGAAGCGTGAACCATTCCCGGCGTCCAGGCCTGGGCGATGGCCACCACGGCCAGGACTTTCATGGGCTCCACGGGCATGGGAAGCCTGTAGAGAAAGCCGAGTACAATGTTCACAAGGCCCAACATGACAAGGAGCCCCGCGGGATCAACACCGCAGACAACGATGTAGCCCACAGCCAGGGGCAGTAGCGTTCCCAGATCCCCCAGCGCCCCTCCCAGTTCACGCAGGCTGAATTCGAAGTCGCCTGAATTCATGACTGCCGCTCGCCGTCAGGGGTACAGGTCGGTGCTGAGGTACTTGAGTCCAGAATCGCAAACGAGAAAGGCAAGGGTGTTCCCTTTCTCTCGTCCCCTGAGAAGCCGAGCTGCGGCGAATACATGGGCTCCCGTGGAAAACCCTCCGAAGATGCCCTCATGCTCGGCCAGGGCCCTGGCTCCTTCCATGGCCTCCTTGTCGGCGACCGTCAGGTATTCCGTCACCAGCGAAGGATCGACAAAGTCAAGGTCCCTGCTGTATCCGCCCCCCTGGATTCTGTGATTTGGATTTGTCACCTTCCCACCCGCAAGCCACGGTGATGAAGCCGGTTCCAGCAGGTAGCACCGGATTTCCAGATTATGTTTTTTCAGCGCCTTCGAGCATCCCGCGAAGGATCCACCCGTTCCGGCAAAATCCACGAAACCGTCAATCCGGCCTCCCGTCTGTTCCCATATTTCTTCCCCCGTCCCGAACTCGTGGGCGTGTACGTTTCCCTCGAGGTCGAATTGGTCGGCCCTGAAGGCCTTGAGTTCTTCCACGAGTTCACGGGTCCGTTCCTCCACCAGCTGGAGATCTTCACCTGATACCTGCCCCGGAGGAGACCCGGGAGCCTGGTCCACGAGGATCACTTCGGCGCCCAGGGCACGCATCATCCGTGCCCGTT
>JBKHBH010000062.1:0-12313 GCA_046542505.1 Thermovirgaceae bacterium
TTCCATTTCGGGCAACAAGATCCGAAAACTCGAGTTCACCACCGCGGAAGCCCTCGCAAAAGGCGCCGACACGCTTATCACCTGCGGCGGGGCCCAGTCAAACCACGCCCGCGCGACGGCGGCGGTAGCGGCCAGGCTCGGCCTGAAGTGCCACCTTGTTCTCGGAGGTCCTCCCGAACCCGTCCCGGACGGGAACCTCTTTCTGGACATGCTTTTCGGGGCGACGGTCACCTTCGCTCCCGAAGCAGGCCTGCTCGAACTTGAGGAAGAAATGAAAAAAACCGCGGAAGCGTACCGCGAAGAAGGAGGCTCCCCCTACATCGTTCCACTCGGGGCCTCGGACCCGATCGGTTCTCTCGGATACGTTGCGGCTGCATGGGAAATTGCCGCACAATCCGCCGAAGACACCCTTGACTTCGACTGGATTGTTATTCCCGCCGGCTCCGCGGGGACGCTGGCCGGACTTGCGGCGGGCATAGCCATGGCCGACACGGGCAGCACCGTATGCGGTTTCAGCGTGAGCTTTCCGGAAGAGTGGCTTCTTGACAAGGTCGACCGGCTCTGCCAGGGACTCCGGGACAGCTATTTCCCGTCCCTGGATACCCGCAGCCTTCCCGTCCGTGTTTTTGACGGCTATGTCGGGGAAGGATACGGCAAGACGACACCGGAGGAACTCCGTTTTATCCGGGATGTCGCCTCCCGGGAAAGCATCCTGCTTGATCCGGTATACACCGGGAAAGCCCTTCACGGACTCGCATCGGAAATCTGGAAGGGGACTTTCAAAAAAGGCGAAAAAATCCTTTTTATCCACACCGGAGGAGTTTTCGGCCTCTTCCCCTACCGTGAGGCCTTTCGGGAAAATGTCTTCAGCCTTTAAATTTTAAATGCAAAAAGGGGGGGCGCCTCCAAGGGCGCCCCCCCTTTTTGCATTATTTGGTCACGAGAGGAACGACCGCAGCAGGCTCGATGATTCTGAAGGTAAAGGATTCGGCCATAAAGAGCCGGACCTTGTCCTCCAGGGTGGATTCGTAGCCGATGCAGAAATCCTGTCCGAGAGTCAGCTCGAAATCTCCACCGCGGGCCGAAACGACGTAGGCTCCCTCCACGTTCTGGGCAAAGACAACGCCGGACTCCACGAGGGAGGACAGGCGTTTTCTCAAGGGGTATCCTTCTGCCTTCACGTCCAGATCCTGCCAGAGCTCCGGTCCCGCCAGAAGCATGTAGGGTCCCTCGATGGAAGCATCCATCAGTTTGACAAGGGCTTTTGACACGGACTGCATGATTTCGCCGCCGCTTCCCATGGCAAGAGGCACGGCGTTTTCCTTGCCCGCCTGCGCAAGCCCCGTGATATTGGCCGGGGCAAACCCCTCGTATATGGCCTTTTCCTCGAAGAGGGCCAGTTTCTCGGCGGCCTTCACGACGGGGTCAAGTTCGATGTCTTTCGCCCCCCGTATCGCGTTGTCCAGCTCCCACACGTCAAGCTCGAAAGACACGCGGCTCTCCACGAGAGGCTGAACGACGTGCACGCCCCAGCAGACATCCCCCTTGCCGCAGGATTTCGACACATCAAGGCGCCCGGTGACCACTGCACCGTGACCCCAGCCATGAGGCCCCGACATGTCGACAAAGCGCCTTCCGGAGAGCTTTTCTTTCAAAACGTCCCGCGCCTGGTCGTCTATTGCTTCCCATGCCTCGTCCGTAATGGGCGAAATCGATCTTTTTAACATATCCATGGCTCTTCCTCCTTTCGTGTTATCACCGAAAACCCTGAAGACTACTTCTTTTTCAGGCTTCCGATTCCAAGGTTGCCACCGCTTTCGGGCGATTCAGTTTCTTCGCCGCCCGCGGCCCCTTCCTCGACCTGAGTAACGGGGGCTTCTGTGAACAGGTAGGTCCGAAGCTCCTCGTCAAAGGCGGAAATCTTCCTCCTGAGCCACTCCAGCATCATTGCGGCGTGTTCGATCTCCTCATCCCTGTTGTGGATCAGGATTTCACGGATGTCATCGTCTTTCGTCGCAGCCGCTCTCTGGTGATACCAGTCGACGGCCTCGATCTCTTCTCTGAGGCTGTGCAGCGCCCTTACGATATCCCTGTCTTCGGCGCTCAGTTCCTCGACGGGTTCATGATAATCAGACATGCAATGTTCCTCCTTTCTCGGTTTTCTTTCATCAGGCGTCCCAAAAGGCGCCATATGATTTTCATTATTATATCGCACCTCCCCGGTTTCGCCGAAATGATAACACTCGCAAGGTAACAGGTTACAGATCAAGGTATATGTGCTAATATGGCATCCAAAATTTTGGGAGGTCTCCTTATGACGTGGAAGGACAGAATGCCGCCACCAGTTCGAGACACCTTCTTCAAAGAATATGCGACAGCCGGGGAAGATCGCCCCGTCGCCGTAGACTGCGCACTGGGGACAAACCCCGTCGGATCCCCTGAAGGAGTCATGAAACGACTTGGGCAAAACCTCGAGGGCGCAGCCCGAATTTCCTCCTACCCGTCAGGGGATGGCATTTTCCGGAAAACCCTGAGCGCTGCATGGGGCGGTGCTTTCGCGCCTGAGGAAGTGGTCCTGGGAACAGGTTCCATCGGTCTTTTAATCAGCCTGGCCCGGACTTTTTGCGGTCCCGGTACAACAGTTGCAGGACTGAGGCCTCAGTTCCCCGACGGACCCCTGCATTTCAGACTTGCAGGCGCCTCCTATACAAGCGTCCAACTGAAAAGCCCGGATTTCACGATCTCCCTGGACAGGCTGGCATCGGAACTTACCGGCGAGGAGAGCCTTGTCTACATTGACAGACCGCACAATCCTACGGGACAGGCCGTCCCCCTTGAAGACGTCGGAGCCCTCGCTGATGCTTGCTCCCAAAAGGGGACGCTTCTCGTGGTCGATGAGGCATACGGAGATTTCCTGCCTCAAAAAGAGTCATCCATCATGCTCGCAAAGACGAACATTATCACCCTCAGGTCCTTCGCCAAGGGTTGGGGCCTTGCCGGGCTCCGTGCAGGATACGCCGTGGTCCGGAACCCCGAGGCGCGGCAATTCATTGCAAAGGTGGCTCCACCCTTTTCCGTTAACACCATCGCCGCCGAACTCGCCATGGTGGCTTTGGAAGACAACCCCTTCCTGGTCAGGGCACGAGAAACCGTCACCCAGATAAAGGGAACCGTTCTCGAACTGGTCGAGGCGACTTTCGGCGTGCGTGCCTCGAATACTCATCCGGCCGTCCCGATTCTTTTGCTCACCCACAGTGACCCGGCGGTCGACCTGTATGAAGTGCTGATGACCCAGGGCATCCGGACGGAATCCGGAACATGTTTCGAAGGTCTGGACGGTTCAAGCGTTCGACTCCGCGTCCCTGCCCCCGAAGACCTCCAGCTTTTTGCCAGGCTCTGGAACAGGGCATTGCAATAAACCGGGACGACTAGGCATAGCGGGCGGCGGGCTTCCTCTTGACAAGAGCTGGCCGCCGTACTAGACTTCCCGACAATAGAGTTCGATATTTTTATTATGTATGTTTTATGAAGGAGGGGGCACCTGTGCGGCGCAAAGGCTTTTTCCGCGAGTTTGCTTACGCCTTGATTATTTATTTTCCTTCGGGGTCCCCTTCCTGGTAACGGCAGGCTTGCCATCCTGCAACCGGGAAGAAGCCGGGGCCCTTCCTGACGGGTTCCGGTTTTTCTTTTATCTGATGTTTTTGGACAAATTCTCCGTGAGGAAAGCCTCCGGAGCAAAGAAGGGTGTGACAAGAAGATGAGCGAAGCACAAGAGAAGAAAAGAGGCTTTTTCACATGGTTTATGGCTTCCGACAGCTACAAGAAATTCATCCTTCCGGGCCTTATTTCCCAGTCCGTCATTATCGCCGGCGGTTACGGCACGGGCCGTGAACTCGTCGAATACTTCGTCAACTACGGGACCCTCGGTGGCCTGCTTGGGATGCTCCTCGTCACGACCACCCTGTGGGCTCTGGTTTTCGCCGTCAGCTACGAGTTCGCCAGAACCTTCCAGGTATACGACTACCGCAGCTTTTTCAAGGAGCTCCTCGGACCGGGCTGGGTACTCTACGAGATCTGCTACATCGTCCTTCTTCTGATCGTTCTCGGTGTCGTCGGGGCGACGTCAGGCAGCATCTTCATGCAGTCCTTTGGACTTCCTCCCATGGTCGGGGCAGGCCTTTTCCTCGTCGGCATCGCCGCCTTGACATACTGGGGCAGCTTCGCCATCGAAATTGTCATGTCATGGTGGAGCTACGTCCTGTACGCCGTTTTCCTTGCCTTCCTCATCGTCGGTATCTCGAAGGTCGGCGGGGAGATCTCTGCCAACCTCGGAAGCGGTGAAATCAAGGAAGGATGGGCCCTGGGCGGCTTCAAGTACGCCTTTTACAACCTGGGGACCTTCCCGGCCATCCTTTTCGCCCTGAACTATATCAAAAACCGAAAGGAAGCCATTCTTTCTGGCGTCATGACTTCGTTGATCACCATTCTTCCGGGCTTTTTCCTGTACCTGGTGATCTTGGGCTACTACCCCGGAATCCTTTCCGAAGAGGTGCCCACCTACACGATTCTCGGAAAGATGGCGCCCTGGCTTTTGCCTGTTTACATGATCGTCCTTTTCGGTACCATGATTGAAACAGGCGCCGGGTTTATTCACGCCGTCAACGAGCGTATCAACTCCTGGTTGATAGACCGCAAAGGCAAGGGCCTGACCAGGGGAAACCGGGGCTTTTTGGGCGGTTTGATGGCCCTTATAGGCCTTGGCGTCGCCTCCTTCGGGCTTATCGGGCTTATCGCCAAGGGATACGGCACCATCAGCTGGGGCTTTTTCATCCTCCACGGAGGCGCCCTGTTCACCATCGGACTGTACAAGATCAAGAAAAAGAACGCCGCCCGCACACAGGCGTAGTTCCATTCGGGAGGTCACGATAGATGGACTGGAAGAAACTCGAAAAGCTGACAAAAAAAGACATCAGAAAAAGCTGCGGGATCATCGAGCGGGATGAAAAAACGATCCCTGAGGCTGTGGCCATCAAGTATTTCCCCATGGCCGTGGAAAAAGCAAAAGGATCTCTCGTCTGGGACGCCGACGGCAACCGCTACATCGACTTTCTGACCAGCGCCGCCGTCTATAACGTCGGGCACGGTCACCCGGCCGTTGTGGAAGCCGTCAAGGCCCAAATTCAACAGTTGCAGAACTACACCACCGTGTATTTTTACAACGACCGACCCGTGCAGCTCGCTGAAATGCTGACCGCTTCCACGCCCGGCAATTTCCCGAAAAAGGCGGCTTTCGGCTTCGGAGGCTCCGACGCCGTTGACTCGGCCATAAAGGCGGCACGTGCCTTCACGGGCAGAAAATGGATCCTCAGTTTCAAGGATTCCTATCACGGCATGACCTACGGATCGCTCTCCGCCACGGGCATAATTGACGGGAAGACGAAGGAATGCCTCTGTCCCGACACCAGAATCGCCTTCGCGGAGTACCCCGACCCCTACAGGAATTCCTGGGGCATCGACGGGTACACCGAACCCGAAAGACTGACAGCCGCCGCCATGGAAGCCGTAAAAAACGCGGTAGCGGGACTTGACGGAGGCCTTGCCGGGATCCTGATCGAACCCGTCCAGGGCGACGGCGGAATGATCTTCCCCCCAAAATCCTTCATGCAGCGCCTCGCCAACTTTGCAAGACAGTCGGGAGCCGTCTTTATTGATGAGGAAGTCCAGACGGGCATGGCCCGAAGCGGGAAAATGTGGGCCATCGAGCACTTTGATGTCGTCCCTGATCTCCTCGTTTCCGCCAAGGCGCTGGGTGGGGGAATGCCCATGTCCGCCCTGGTGGGGCGGGCCGACATTCTCGACAGCGTCCCGGTACCTTTTTTCGCCTACACCCACACCGGACATAGCGTGAACTGCGCCGCTGCCGCCGCGGCACTGGAAACGGTTCAGCAAGAAAACCTCGCACAGCAGGCGGCGGAAAAAGGAGCAAGACTTGCCGAGTGGTTCCGGAAACAGGCGGAAACCTTTCCCTTCATCGGAGACGTGCGCCAGGAGGGCCTGCTTATCGGCGTGGACATCGTTTCGGACAAGAAGAAAAGAACCCCCGACAAGGCCATGGCCCTGAAAATTTCCTGGGCCGCCTGGGAGCGGGGGCTGATCCTGATAACCTTCGGCAAGCACGGAAACGTCCTCCGGGTGGCACCACCCCTCAACATTCCCGAGGATCTTCTGGACGAAGCACTCGAGATAATGAATGCCTCCCTTGACGACGCGGCTTCGGGAAGGGTGTCTGAAGACATCCTGCCGCTTCTCAAGGGCTGGTAGCACCACCTCCACTCCTCTCTCTGCTTTAGGGGCCCCGGTCCACCTCCCCGGGGCCCCACCTTTATCCGCTGCTTTCCTCATGCGCTGAATGAATAAAATCCCGCAGGCCCAGCCGGTAATCTTCACCGGTAAGCAAAAACCCTCCGTTATGGTCTCCTTTAATCTTGAGAAAGGCCTTCGGTTCCTTCGCTGCCTCGAAAAGCGCCTCCCCGTGCCCGTATGGGATGATTTCATCATCGGGACTGTGGACCACGAGCACTGGACAGTTGATCCCGTCCAGGCACGACTTCGTATCAAAGGCGTCTTTGACTATATGCCCCGTGGGCAAAAAAGGGAAGTACCTCCTGCCGATATCAGCCAGGGAGGTAAAAACCGATTCCAAAATAAGCGCCGCCGGGACCTGTTCCGTTGCCAGTTTCGCGGCCACAGCTCCTCCCAGCGAACGTCCGAAGAAGACGATGCGGGACATGTCGTAACCCTTGCGCAGAAGGACTTCCAGAGCGGCCCGTCCATCCCAGTAAAGACCATCCTCAGATGGTTTTCCTTGGCTTTTTCCGTATCCCCTGTAATCGAAGAGAAAAACGTCCATTCCGATGCGGTGGAATATGCGTGCCGACTCCAGTCTGTAGGAAATGTTTCCCGCGTTGCCGTGAAAAAAGAGGACCGCCATGGAATCCTCTTTGGGGGAGGGGATGTACCATCCGTTCAACCAGACACCGTCAGCGGCCCGGAAATTGATTTCCTCGTATCTCAGGCCCGCCTCCAGCGGCGTGATGGCGATCTCCGCCGTGGGGTGGTAAAGCAATCGGTCATAGAAAAGGTAGGCTCCAATGGTGACCGCAAGATAGGTGAGGGCAACGATCAGGACCAACCTTAACAGGTTCAGCGCAGCCGCCCCCTTTTTAAATCACCGCCGGAACGAAACGCCGGTAGACCCAGACGTGGGCGGAAAAGGTTACGGGCACGGTGATGAGAAGACCCAGGCCGAACAGAAGGGAACCAAGGATGTTGAGTCCTATCATCACCAGGCCGAAGAAAAGCAGGCCCCATCGAGAACCCTTCGTGAGGGCGGCGCTTTCGCGCAGAGCCTCGACGGGCCCCAGGCGCCGGTCAATGATCAGGTAGGGGGCGAACTGGCAGGCGACCCCCACATAAACACCCGGCACAACAAGCAACACCATGCCGATCCCCACAAGAAGGGAATACAGCATTGTCCCGAAAAAGTACGGAATATACCGGTTTCCGATCCGCCTGAACTCTGATGGTGATGCCAAACCCCTGTCATAAATACCCAGGCAGGTCACGATAACAGCCATCGCGACGGCGACACGAAAGAGCGCGGCAAATATTTCTATCACAGCCCCCTGCAAGGACCTGTCTGGTAAAGAACCGGCCCACCCTTCCAGAAGAGCCAATGGTAAGCCCGCGATCAAAAGAAGGCCGATAAAAAAGAAGACATTCCGTCTGAAGGCTTCCCATCCATATCGGAACGCCTCGCCCAAGGGAACCTGAACAATCATTTCCAAAACCTCCCCGCTTCTCTGGCTAGCCTTCGTATTCCCTTGCCTTTTCCCTGCCTGAAAGTACGCGCAGGGCCCCTTCGGCAAGGGCTCTCATCTCATCCTCGCCTGGATACACTTTCACGGGGCCGATGAATGCGATGCGTCTCGTGATTTCACCGGTGAACGCCTCGCTGTGGGCAAGCCCGCCGGTGAGGACAACGAGGTCCACCGCTCCTTTCAAAACGGCTGCCCGGGCGCCGATCTCCCTGGCCACGCCATAGGCCATCGCCCTGAAAATGAGGTCGGCCTTTTCGTCGCCTCCATTTCGCAAACGCTCGACCTCCCGCAGGTCGTTGGTTCCCAGGTGCGCGACCAGTCCGCCGCCACCTGTAATCCGTCTCAGGATCTCGCCCATCTCCTTCGTGCCGCTGAAGGAAAGCTTTACCAGCTCCCCTGCGGGAAGAGATCCGGCCCGCTCGGGCGTAAAGGGTCCTTCGCCGTCGAGGGCGTTGTTCACGTCAACTACTTTCCCCTTTTCGTGGGCACCGACGGATATGCCGCCTCCCATGTGGGCCACTATGAGGTTCACCTCTTCATATTCCTTGCCTGTCTGGACGGCGGCGCGCCTTGCGACGGCTTTCTGGTTCAGCGCATGAAAGATGGACCGTCGTTCGATCCCGGGGAAACCGGAAAGCCTGGCTTCTTCCATGAGTTCGTCCACCACCACGGGATCGACGATGAAGGCCGGTTTCCCCCCGGCCTCGTCAGCGATGCGCTTCGCCAGGGGTGCTCCCAGGTTGCTCGCATGGGAACCGTGGGTGCAGTTTTTCAAATCATGAAGCATCTTTTCGTTCACGGCATAGGTCCCGCCCGGAATGGGTCTCAGCAATCCTCCCCTTCCGACAACAGCGTCCAGGGAGGAAAGGTCTGCTCCCCGGGCGGTGAGAGTCTTTATGATCTCTTCGAAACGAAAGGGTTCCTGGGCGGGAATGCCCGGATAATGCTGCAGGACGTCCACGTCATATCGCTGGGTTTCGTTCCATACCTCACGGTCGTTCTCGAAAAGGGCGATCTTGGTACTCGTCGAACCGGGGTTGATGGCGAGGATCACCAATGAGTCCATCGCAATACCTCCTCATCCGCGAAAGAAAGGGGCCGGCACGTATTCCGCGCCGGCCCGCAGGCGTTGTTATCCTTTCTGGTGTGCCGAAAGAGCCACGGCCGAGGCGATGGAAAGGAGCTTCGTCTCCGCCGTGTCGGAACGGCTTGTGAGCACCACGGGCGCCTTCGCGCCGAGGACAAGCCCGGCGGTCTTGTTGTTGCTGAAGTAGACGATGGCCTTGGCCATCATATTTCCGGCCTCGATATCCGGAACCAGCAGGATGTCGGCGTTGCCGGCAACTTCAGATTCGATGCCCTTGTGCTTCGCCGATTCCTCGCTTATGGCATTATCCAGGGCAAAGGGACCATCCACGATGCATCCTTTAATCTGTTTCCTGCGATACATCTGCGACAGCGTGGCCGCATCCAGGGTGCAGGGCATGTCTGGATTCACCACTTCAACGGCGGCGAGAACAGCCACCTTCGGCATGTCGATTCCAAAGGCATGGGCCAGATCCGCAGTATTGTTCAGTATGTTGACCTTGGTCGCCAGGTCGGGATACATGTTGAAAGCCGGATCACAAATGAAAAAGAGCCTGTCGTACCCCTCAATCTGGTGGATATATACGTGAGAAAGGGTCCCGCCGGTTCTCAGACCCACTTCCTTGTTGAGAACACCCCTGAGAAAGTTGGCCGTTGAGATCATGCCCTTCATCAGGATATCCGCCTTGCCGGAGGAAACGAGCTTGACGGCTTCCAGGCCGACCTGCTTCTGGTCGCTCTTGACGTCCACGATCTCGTAATTCCCTGTATCGATCCCCATGGAGCCCGCCACGGACTTTATCTTGTCGGCATCACCAACGAGGAAGGCATCGGCCACGCCTTCTTTCCGGGCGTTCTCGACGGCTTCCATGACTTCGGCGTCTTCGGCGAGAGCAACGGCGATCTTTTTGGGGCCAACTTCCTGCGCATACTTCAAGAGTCCTTCAAGTGACCTGATCTGTTCCATATCATGGTACCTCCCTGTTGTTTTTTCCTTTCTTACCCGTACTGGTGTCCTTCTCTGTATTACAAGCCCAGCGGGCTTGATTTTTCCGTAATATGCAACTACCTCCGCTTGGCCAGAAACGCTCCCAATGCAATAGAATGCAGTTTCGTTGCCGCCGTGTCAAACCGGCTCGTCAGCACCACGGGACAACGGGCTCCGAGAATGACACCCGCTCCTACACCGCCTGCCATGTAGAGCATCACCTTGCCCATCATGTTGCCGGCCTCGATGTCGGGTACGAGGAGAATGTCCGCCCGTCCCGCCACCTCCGACTCGATGCCCTTGTGCTTCGCCGACGCCTCGCTGACGGCATTGTCCAAAGCGAGAGGTCCGTCGACGACGCATTCCTTGATCTGCTTTCGCCTGTTCATCTGGGTCAGGGCGGCGGCATCAACGGTGCACGGCATGTCGGGGTTCACGACCTCCACTGCGGCCAAAGCGGCCACCTTTGGCTGTTCAACACCCAGCCTCCGGTAGCAGGCCACGGCATTCTCGACGATGACCTGTTTCGTCTTGAGGTCGGGATACATGGACATGCCGCCATCGGTCATGGCGAAAACCCGATCCATCTTCGGAATATGGAAGAGAAACAGGTGGGAAAGGAGCGATCCGGCCCTCAAGCCCCATTCCTTGTTGAGCACCGCCTTCAGGAGCGTCGCCGTCTTGACGTTTCCCTTCATCAAAAGATCGGCATCCCCCGAGGAGACGGTCTTCACTGCCAGCTCCGCGGCGGCAGCTTCGTCAGGCGCCTCGACCACCTCGAAAGCGGAGAGGTCTATGTCGAGATCTTTTGAAATGGCTTCCATTCTGGCAGGATCGCCGAAAAGGACCGGTTCGACAACGCCTTTTTTCGCCGCATGATGGACGGCTTCAAGGACATCCACGCCCTGTGCCGCCGCCACCGCCAGCCGCATGGTGCTGCCGGAGGTACTGCCTTCGATCAGAAAATCAAGGTTCTGAAAGGACATACGTTACGCCTCCCGTTTGATGGATTCTCCGTATATCCTCGGCTTCTCCTCTCCTCGAAGCACCCGGAGGGCTCCCTGGGTCAAGGCGCTCATCTCATCTTCTCCCGCATAAATCAGGACTGGAGCGATCCACTGAATCCGCTCCTGGACCAGCCGGATAAAATCACTGTCATGGGCGATGCCTCCCGTGATCAGGATGGCGTCCAGCTTCCCGTTCAAGGCTACGGCATAAAAAGCAATTTCCTTGGCGATTTGCAGCGCCATGGACCTGTAGACAACTTCAGCAAATTCGTCCTGAGCCTCAATGCGCTTTTTCACCTCGCGCATGTCGCTGGTTCCAAGGTATCCCATGAGGCCGCCCTTGCCGACCAGTCGTCGCCGGACATCCTGAAGGGTGTGTTCACCGCTGAAACAAAAACGGACCAGGTCTCCCGCGGGGACACCTCCTGCACGCTCCGGAGAAAAGGGCCCGAATTCATTGGCATTGTTGACGTCGATCATCCGGCCCTTTCTGTGGGCGCAGATAGTGATCCCTCCCCCGAGATGGGCTACCACGACATCGAGTTCGTCCCATTCCTTGTCGAGGTCCCTCGCGGCAAGCCTCACCGTGGCCTTGACGTTCAGGGTATGTGCCAGGGATCGCTTGGGAAGTTCCGGGAGTCCCGTGATGCGGGAAATATCATCCATTTCATCGACGGCAACGGGATCCACGATGAACGCAGGGATGTCCCGCGGCTGAGCTATGGCCTTTGCGATGATCCCCCCAAGATTCGATGCATGCTCCCAGGGTTTCCCCCGCCTGAGATGCTCGAGCATCAGGTCATCGACGGCATAGGTCCCCCCGGGTATCGGGTCGACGATACCCCCGCGGCCCACGACCGCCGACAGGGCGTTGAGGTCGGATCCCTTTTCCTCCACAGTTTTCTCGATGGTCTGCAGCCGGTACTCGTACTGCGCGACAACGTTCGGAAAGGCGCCGATTTCCCTGGGGTCATGGGATACCGTTTCCTGCCAGCTCTTCTCGTCATCGAGAAACCACGCAATTTTCGTGCTTGTCGATCCCGGGTTGATCGCCAGCACCTGGAAAGCCATCGTCTCGCCTCCTTAGGTTTGTAGCCGGATGTGGACATGTGTTTACGACCGGATCATTTGTGCAAAACAACACGATTATACCGATTGGCCTTCATTTCTGCGCGAACCACAGCGAACCATCAGGTCATAAAAGATCACAGGGGTTTGTTGCTTGAAATATCCGTGAACATTCGGACAGCGCGCCCTCATTATACCTACTCGTGTAAAAACTTGCAGACCCTCCACCGAAGTCTTGATGGATCCGCAAAAACCTGTCGCGGCGGAACCTTCTTGATGTATAC
>JBKHBH010000063.1:0-12291 GCA_046542505.1 Thermovirgaceae bacterium
GACATTTTACGCATTTTTCTAAACCTGATAGCGCAATACGCGATGAAGAGGACGTGTACCTTCAAGAGGACGGACAGAGATGGGGGTTCACCGGCTGAAAGGCCCTCTCCGAAAACCGTTGAAGGGAAAACCCCCTCCGAGCAGGATCCGAGGCCCTTTTAAAGGGATAAGGTGACGGGGTTTCGCCCCTTATAGCGAGGCAAGCGCCGTAGGGCCCCCGGTTTCGGAGGGGCTCACGGAAGCGGAGTGGAACCGCGGGAAGCGATATGTATGCCCTTCCCGTCTCCTGCAGGAGACGGGAAGGGCATTTTTTTGTATTTTCAGGCTCATGAAACCGGAGGAGGTAGATGAAGCATGGCGGGGATATTGGCACGGTACGAAAAACTGTTTCCCCTGACACCAGGTACGCCGCGACTGGACCTCGGTGAGGGTAATACCCCCCTTTTGCCCTTCCCGAAGCTTGGAAAGAGCCTCGGGATAGAGCTGTTCGGAAAGTTCGAAGGAGTAAACCCAACGGGGTCCTTCAAGGATCGCGGCATGGTTTTGGCGGTGTCTAAAGCCCTTGAGGAGGGTGTGAGGGCAATCGTCTGCGCCTCGACAGGCAATACATCGGCTTCGGCTGCCGCCTACGCCGCCCGTGCGGGAATCCCCTGCCACGTCTTGCTTCCCGCCGGCAAGGTCGCCCTTGGGAAGCTTGCCCAGGCGGTTATCCATGGTGCGAGGGTGATCGCTGTCAAGGGTGATTTCGACAGGGCTCTGGAACTTGCACGTCATGTGGCCGTCGAGCGGAACCTGGCCATCGTCAATTCTGTCAACCGCTATCGACTTTGGGGACAACGGAGCGGTGCCTGGGAAGTGTGCGACGAACTGGAGGCTGCCCCCGATGCCATGGTTCTTCCCGTCGGGAATGCGGGAAACATTACCGCGTGGTGGGCTGGGTACGTGCAGTACGCGCGGTACGGCAAATGCTCCGGGGCTCCCTCCATGTTTGGTGTCCAGGCCGCCGGGGCTGCGCCGCTTGTTTCGCGCAGACTCTGTGAAAAACCCGAGACGGTCGCAACGGCGATCCGGATCGGGCGTCCTGTCAACGGTCCGAGAGCACGATGGGCCGTAAAGATGAGTGGTGGTGCTTTTTTTGCCGTTTCCGACGAGGAAATTCTTGATGCCCAGAAACTTCTCGCGTCGGAAGAGGGAGTTTTCGCCGAACCCGCTTCCTGTGCCGGGATTGCCGGACTTTCGAAAATGGCTGAAGAAGGCAGGCTGAAGCGGGGTACGAGGGTCGTGGCCGTTTTGACGGGAACAGGGCTTAAGGATCCCGGCGCGGTGCTTGACCGAGTGGAACCTCCCGTTGAGATCGAGGCGCAGCGGGAGACGCTTCTGGAGGTGATGGAGCTGTGAAAGTTTCGGGGATGAGGGTACGTGTTCCGGCGACGACGGCGAACCTTGGATCCGGCTTTGATACTGTCGGGCTGGCGCTGACGCTATACAACTTTTACGACGTGATCGGCTTCGATGAGACGGGCGCCTACAAGGTGGAGATCATCGGGGAAGGGAGTTCCGAACTGTCAGATTCCGCGTCGAACCTTGTGATCAGAAGCTATGAGGAAGCCTGTAGCGAATGGGGGATCGAACCCCCGGGACTGGTTTTGAGGTGCCTGAATGCAATCCCCTTGTGCCGGGGTCTTGGAAGCAGCGCCAGCGCAGTGGCGGGCGGCGTGTTGATGGCGAACGGACTGCGGGAGGATCCTCTCCCTTTGGAAAAGCTTCTGCCCTTGATGGTAAAAATCGAGGGTCATCCGGACAACGTGGTCCCCTGCTGCTTCGGTGGTCTCGTCGTGAGTTGTGCGGACGGTGATGACCTCCGGTACGTCAAGCTGCCGCCTCCCCCTGAAAGAATTACAGCTGTAGTTGCCGTTCCGGATGTCCAGGTCAAAACGGAAGACGCACGAAAGGCTCTTCCAGAGCAGGTTGCCATGGAGGATGCAGTCTTTTCGCTGAATCGGGCGGCGCTTCTGGCGGCTTCCTGGGCGGCGGGCAAATGGGAGAACCTGCCATGGGCCATGGATGACCGGCTTCATCAGCCCTTCAGGTCAAAGCTTTTCCCCGGCGGCGACCGGATTCTGGATGCCGTCAGAAACGTTGAAAACTGCCTCGGCGTGGCAATCAGCGGATCGGGTCCGAGCGTGCTTGCCATGGCGCAGGGGTCTCCGCGCCACGTGGCCGAGGCCATGTGCCGGATCTTTTCCGAAAAGGGCGTGAGGTCGAGGTTTTTTGTTCTCAATGTGGATGAGCAGGGTGCCACAGTCGCAAGGATGCCCCTGGACGAAAGCACAGCGGAGGTGGTCTGACGTGGCTCTTGAGGTCGTAAAATTCGGCGGCAGTTCCCTGCGGTCTCTTGAAGACATGAAAGCTGCGGCCGCAAGGATCGCAGGATTCAGAAAGCATGGCTCCGACGTGGTGGTTGTCGTTTCCGCCATGCAGGGAAGCACCGACAGCCTCCTGAATCTTGCTGGCAGGCTCAAAATCGGGGGCCACTGCCGCGAAGTGGATCAGCTTCTTTCAACAGGGGAACAGCAAAGCGTCGCTCTCCTGGCGATGTCTTTAGACCGGGAAGGTTTTGAAGCCCTTTCCCTTTCAGGACCCCAGGCGGGTATTTATGGTACGGGGCGCTATGGTGACGGCAGGATAACGAGAGTCGATCCGGGTCCTGTCTCGAAGATCCTGGCGCGGGGAAGGATTCCGATTGTCGCGGGGTTCCAGGCCAGAAAGGGCGACGGGGACGTGATCACCCTGGGACGGGGAGGTTCCGATTTGTCCGCGGTGGCCCTTGCCGCTGCCCTTGAAGCCGACGGATGTTCCATCCTCAAGGACGTGACGGCGGTGTATTCGGCCGATCCCGGAATTGTCCGGAATGCGAGAAAGCTGGAGCAGATTTCCTACGAGGAATGCATGGAGATGGCTGCCGCAGGAGCCAAGGTTATTCAGGCGAGAAGCGTGGAGCTGGCGGCCCGTTACTCGGTTCCGGTCTACGTGGCCGGGAGTTTTTCAGAAGAAAAGGGGACGTGGATCATGAAAGAAGATGTTTGCGAAAGCCTTGTCGTTCGCTCGATTGCCAGCGACAGAAATGTGGCCAAGGTGGCTGTTTTGGGCGTTCCGGACATTCCGGGCATCGCCGCCGGTCTCTTCGGGCGTTTGAGCGTCGGTGGCGTCGGTGCCGAGATGATTATTCAGAGCGTCATGCGCGGGCAGGTGAATGACATTGCCTTTTTGGTCAAAAAGGAAATTCTGGGGGAGGCCATCGACATCTGCAGGGATATCGTCAGGGAGATTGGCGCCCAGGGAGTAGCCTTCGACACGGAAATCGGAAAGGTTACCGTCATCGGGGCGGGGATAGCGAACCATCCGGAAATCCCGTCGCGGATGTTTTCCAACCTTGCTGCGGAAGACATCAATATTGATATGATATCCTCAACATCCATGTCAATTACCTGTGTCGTTGCGGCGGGGGACGTGGACAGGGCCGTGAAATCCCTACACAGGGAATTCATAGGGGAAGATGCCTCATGAAGGTGGCCGTACTTGGCGCGACGGGACTTGTCGGGAGCGAAATGCTGAAGGTTCTCGAAAAGCGGGACTTCCCGGCGGAAGAAATCCTGCCGCTTGCCTCGCTGCGTTCCGCGGGTCGAAGGGTTCGGTTTTCGGGCTGCGAAATCCCCGTACGGGCCGTTTGTGACAGTGCTTTCGACGGAGTGGACATCGCCCTTTTTTCGGCCGGTGCCGATGCCTCGAGAACGTGGGCTTCTGTTGCCGCTGCAAAGGGCACCGTCGTGATTGACAACAGTTCGGCCTGGCGGATGGATCCAAAGGTGCCGCTGGTGGTTCCCGAGGTGAATCCCGAAGATGCGGAAAGTCACCACGGGATTATCGCCAACCCCAATTGCGCGACCATTCAGGCCGTGACGGCCCTCAAGCCCCTCCATGACGCGGCCGGGCTGGAAGCGGTCTCCGTTGTGACTTTTCAGTCCGTGTCGGGAACGGGAAGGCGCGGCCTCGATGCATTGACCGGCGGAACGGAGTCGATCCTGGAGGGAAAGGATGCCGATGCGGGCCCTTATCCACGGCCGATCGCCTTCGATGTTCTGCCTGAAATCGGTGAAATCGGCCCCGACGGAATAAGTGGTGAGGAACGGAAGATGATCCTGGAATCAAGGAAAATCCTTCACCTTCCCGACCTCGCCGTAACGTGTACGGCCGTTCGTGTGCCCGTTTTTCGGGGGCATGCCGAAGCGGTGACGGCTGCCTTCAGGGAACCGCTGGATCCGCAGACGGCGTGCAGGCTTCTCGACGGGGCTTTGGGTGTCGCCTGTTGCGACGGTTCTCAAAAGGGGTGGTACGTAACTTCCCGGGAAGCGGCGGGTACCGATGATGTGTTTGTGGGACGAGTACGAAGCGGGGGAGGGGGGAAGAAAGAACTTTCTTTCTGGGTGGCGGCGGACAACCTGCGAAAGGGAGCTGCCCTCAACGCCGTGCAGATAGCGGAAATCCTCTGATTGCGGCTCGGGAAATGAAATGGGACTCCGCCTTGGGGTAGAATAGGCGCGTGTTGTATCTTCGGGGCCACATCGAAAGGGCAGGTGTTGCATGATATGAGGCCTTCATTTCCGGCGGTCTGTCTGGGGCTTTTGATAGTGTTTTTCCTCTGGGCTCCCGCGTCGGGCGAAACCTACGAAATGGTGTCGGACACTCTGGAGTATGATCCGGAAACTGACATGATCAGGGCGGAAGGGAACGTGAAGATCACCGGCGAAAACATGAACGCCATGGCGCAGCGGGGGGAAGCGACGGCTGACGGCATTGTCATGAAACTTTATGGCGAGGTGGACGCCTCATGGGAGAATGGCCGGCGAAAGATTCTCTGCGACGAGCTTGAATCCGAGACGGAAGGGGACAGCCGTCGGATCAGGGCGGAAAACGTACGACGTTTCGAGGATGCCGACATGGATGTGGTCCTCAGGGCCGACAACGTCAGGGGCCTGATGAAAGAAGGCGTCTTTATCAACCTGGAAGCCCGGGGAAATGTCAAGGCGGATACAACTACGGCCGACGGACGGCCGACGACTGTGACCTCCCGCGCAGCGGATTACGACAAAACGAGGGGAGTTCTGGTCTTTTTCGGCGATGCCAGGGCGGTTCAGCCGGGACGGACCCTAACGGCCGACCGGTTGATATACAGTATCGAAACAGGCCGGATCGAAGCGGAAGGAAACCCCAGGATCCTCGTCGAGATGGAACAGGAGAGCTAAAACAACGATGCAGGATAAATATCTCTGGGCAAGAAGCCTCAGTAAATCCTACAAGGGACGGACCGTCGTCTCCTCGGTCAACCTGACCGTCCGACAGGGCGAGATCGTAGGTCTCCTGGGCCCCAACGGTGCGGGGAAGACGACCACCTTCTACATGGTCTTGGGCATCGTCAAACCCGATGGCGGAAGGGTCCTGATAGACAACGAGGATGTGACGGATCTGCCTATGTACAAAAGGGCACGGCTTGGAATCGGGTACCTGCCCCAGGAGGCTTCAGCCTTTCGCAATCTCACTGTGGAGGAGAATCTTCACCTTGTCCTTGAGGAACAGGGTGTCACCGAAGAGGAAAAGAAAAACGTTACGGAAAGCCTCATAGAGGAGTTCAATCTGCAGGAAGTAGTCGACTTGCACGGTTTTGCCCTGAGCGGCGGCGAGCGTCGTCGCCTGGAAATCGCCAGGAGCCTGGCCATTGACCCGGCATTTATCCTCCTCGATGAACCATTCAGCGGAATCGACCCCATAGCCGTCTACGACATCCAACAGATTATCCTCGGTCTCAGGACAAAAGGCTACGGTATCCTGCTCACGGATCACAGCGTCCGTGAAACGCTGGCCATAACGGACAGGACGTATCTGATACACCAGGGCAGCATCCTGATAGAAGGAGCCCCCGAGGAGGTGGCCGAGAGCGAAGTGGCGAGAAAGTTTTATCTTGGTGACCGATTCTCGTGGTGAAGAGGGCGGAGTTTCCGCCAGGACCCCGAGAAAAGCGACTTGACGACGACGTCGACGGCTTTTTTGACGGCCGGTGTTAGGCTCTCTCCTGGTGCGAGGTGAAGGGGCTGGATGGCGATAATGCTGGTTTCCGCAGGAGCCGACCGGGGTGCGAGCAGCAGGGAGAGGGGAATTCCGTGGGTCGAGAAATTCACATCCCTGATGTCATCAATGGTTGCCAGGCGGATGTCGCCGGGTTCAAGGCCCATGTCAGCGGCATCGATCACAATGAGCCGCCCTGCTTTTCCTTTTGGAAGGGTGGAAAGGTAGTTTTCCGGAACGGTACCGCATTCTACGATTTTCCACCCTTTTGGTGCCTTTTTCGCGAGGCGCCGGACAACCAGGAGGCCCGCGGCGTCATCGCCGAGCAGTTCGTTCCCGAGTCCCCAAATGACCGTTTCTGCCTGCATAGAAAAACATCCTTTCTTCAAAATTGACTGAGGAGGTTTCAAATGGCTTCAAGCGGCTCCAGAATGGTGCGCCACTCCCTCAAGATGATGGTGGGAACCTTTCTGAGCAGGATTTTGGGGCTGGCGAGAGAGGTTCTGATCGCCGCGTTTTTCGGTGCGTCAGGACGTCTCGACGCCTTCCTCGTAGCCTACACTCTCGCAAATCTCTCTCGTCGGCTTCTTGCCGAGGGCGCCCTTTCGGCGGCGTTTATCCCCGTTTTTTCACAGTCCCTCGAACGCAGCGGCCAACAGAAGGCGAACAGGCTTGCCCGGGAAACCTTTACCTTTCTTCTGGGGGCTGCCGGCCTCCTCGTGGCCGTCGGGCTCGTGCTTGCCCCGTGGCTTGTAGCCGTCCTCGCCCCGGGCTTTACGGGCGAGAACGCCCTTCTCGCGACATCCCTGACGCGGACAATGCTGCCGTTCATGCTGTTTATTTCCGTGGCCGCGCTGGCCATGGGCATCCTGAACAGTATGGGCTGTTTCTTTGTTCCAGCCGTTGCTCCTGCCTTGAGCAACGTGATCTTTATCTTGCTCGTGTTGATTCTAGCACCTACTGCGGGCATAAACAGTCTGGCTGTCGCCGTTCTGGCAGGTGGGGCCGCCCAGTGCCTTCTCCAGTGGTTCTGGACGAAGAAGTACGGAATGACCCTCCTGCCCGTGATTCCCGACAGGAAAAACGAGGAGCTCAAGCGGGTCTTAAGGCTCTTTTTACCCTATGCGGCGGGACTTTCACTCAACCAGCTCATTCCAGTCTTCAGCCGGGTGCTGGGGTCCTTCCTGCAGGAAGGATCGATTTCCGTGCTCAATTACGCCGACCGGATACTTCAGCTTCCCCTGGGACTTTTCGTTGTCGCCATCAGTCAGGCCATACTGCCCCTTTTGGCCCGCCAGGTTCTTGAAGGCGAAGACGCCTTTCGGCAGGGTATTGAAGACGCCCTGAAATTTGCCATGTTCATCGTCCTCCCGGTGACGGCGGGTCTTGTCCTCTTCAGTACCGAAATCGTACACCTGCTTTTCGTGAGAGGGGCCTTCGGAGAATGGGCATGGCATGCCACGTCGAAGACGCTTTCCATGTTTGCCCTGGGGCTTCCGGGGATGGCCTCCATGAACGTCCTTCTCAGGGCTCTTCATGCACGGGGGCTTCCACGCGAAGCCATGTATGTGGCAGCGTCCAGCGTGATCACCTATTTCCTTTTCGGGGCTCTTCTCATGCGGCCTCTGGCATATGCCGGTCTCGCCCTGGGGGCAGCCTGTTCCTTCACGACGTCAGCTTTCTTCGCCGGGTTCCTTCTGCGCCGACGATGTGGCCTTGCATCGCCCTTTTCCTTCAAATGGCTCAAACCCGTGGCAGGCGGTATCGTGTCCATGGTCGCCGCGGTAGGGATGCTCAAAGTTGTGCTACCTTATCCTGAAGAGATGAACATCCTCGCAAGGTCGGGGTGGATGTGTCTGCCCATCGCCCTGGGCGGCATCGTTTACGGAGCCGTGACATGGAAGGCAGGGTGCGGTGAATGGGAATGGCTGCGGGAAGTCTTCACAAGAAAGGTTCACCGGGAAGAAGACGGAGAAAATAAAAAAGAATTGAAAAACTCCTGAGGAGGAAAAGGATGATGAAATTTTCTGCGCGAAGTATCCTGTTGTTTGGGGTAATGATTGCCATCGCCCTTACAGGTGCATGCGCTGCGGCGGAAAACCCTTTGGAGAAGCTTATCGACGAGCGGAGTGCGAGGCTTTATCTGGAGGGGCAGAAACTGGGAGACATGATTCTGGGCGCAAGGGCCCGGCTCGAGTTTATCTATATTGACAAAACCCTTGCCGCCGCAGCCAGGGAAAGCAGGGCGGTTCCGGAATGGCTGGAGTGGAACACGAGTTATTTCGGCTCGCAAAAGAGCGGGAGGAATATGCTCTTTTTACTTGTCTTTGAGACATACAAACCGTGGACCTTTGAACCGGAAGTGATTTCAGTCAACGGAGACCCCCTCGAGGAAGAGGACCTTGTGACCCGATCGGCTTACGTCCCACGAGGAGATCTGCCGAGCGACTACACTGGACGATTTGCATTCACCCTTCCCCGTGAATTTATGGAGCCCGGAAGCGAGATAGTTTTCAGCTGCGGGGAAGACAGTGTCGCCTGGGTGGTGCCGAAAAAATGAAGGCGCCTCACAGCTATCGTTGCGCATCATGCGGCATGACCTTTGGATCCGTCGTGCGAGCCGGGCGTTGTCCCGCCTGTGGTGGGAAAGTGCTCATACATATAGAGGGCGAAAGCAGAAAATCACGGGGTTCCTGTAGCAGGCCAAGCTGTGCAGGATGCGCCGGGTGCAGCATCAGGTGACGTCATGGCAGATGTTTTTTTGACCCTTGGTATCGAAACCAGTTGTGACGACACCGGCGTTGCTCTGCTCGAGGGAGAGCGCAACGTACTGAATGCCGCGCTGGCCAGCCAGGTTGAGGATCACGCGCGTTGGGGCGGTGTCATTCCTGAACTGGCGTCGAGGAAGCATCAGGAGGTGCTCTTGCCGCTTCTTGACGGTGTCCTCGAAGAAGCCGGACTGAACCTGCCGCATCAGCGGAAACCAGATCTGGTGGCTGTTACCTTCGGGCCGGGGCTCATGGGCTCGCTCCTTGTCGGGGTCATGGCGGCAAAAGCTCTGGCGCAGGCCTGGGATATTCCCATAGTGGGAGTGAACCACATCGAAGGACACATGTTCGCCAACGCCGTCGCCCACGAGAGTTTCGTTACACCCTTTATCGCCCTTGTAATCTCCGGAGGCCATACGGAAATCTATCACGTGCCCCGATTCGGAACCTACGAGCTCCTCGGGAAAACCCGCGACGACGCTGTCGGCGAATGTTACGACAAGGTGGCGAAACTTTTGGGATTGCCCTACCCCGGAGGTCCAGCCGTTGACACTCTGGCCAGGGAGGGAAACCCCGATGCTTTCTCCTTTCCCGTTCCGCTTTCTTCGACGGGTAACGTGGAATTCAGCTACAGCGGCTTGAAGACTGCTGTACTGACAGAAATCCGCAGACAGGAAAAAGCGGGGAAGTTCCCCGATCTGGCCGACCTCTGCGCCTCTTTCCAAAAGGCAGCCATTGCCGCCCTCATGGGCAAACTTGAAATTGCCGCAAACAAGACGGGCACACGCCGCATCGCCGTTTCGGGTGGAGTGGCGGCAAACTCCCTGCTTCGGGAGATGCTCAAAAAGCGGGACGGCTGGGAGGTTTTCATGCCGCCGGCGACGCTTTGCACCGACAACGCGGTCATGATAGCCGCCGCGGGGTACAATCGATTCACAAGAGGTTTCGCGGACAACCTGGATCTTACCCCAAATCCCTCGGCATCCCTCTCAGGGGTCTAAGGGAAAATCTCTTTCACAGGAAGGGAAACATCTGACTGATGTTTCCTGAAAAACGAAGAGAAAAAGAGATATAAGAAAAATACTGGAGATAAATAGTCATAATCCGAAATAATCCCTCTTTTTGTGTCTTGAGATTGTGACGGCAGGCAGGTAGTATCGTTCGCGGTCGAATTAGCACTCGACACAAGTGAGTGCTAACATCTCAAAAGAACCGCAAGGAGGGTGCAACGAATGAAACTCAAACCACTCGGTGACAGAATCGTCGTCAAGGTTCTCAACCAGGAGGAAACCACCAAGGGCGGCATCGTGCTTCCCGATACCGCAAAGGAAAAGCCCCAGGAAGGCGAAGTCGTCGCCGTCGGTTCCGGAAAAGTTCTCGACAACGGGCAGAAACTTCCCCTCGAAGTGAAGACAGGCGACAAGGTCCTCTTCAGCAAGTACGGCGGGACGGAAGTCAAAGTCGAGGGCGAAGAATACCTCATCCTCAGCGAGCGGGACGTGCTCGCCATTCTCGACAAGTAACCGCAGCCAGAAACGGTTGGTTCTTTGTGAGAATGTACAGTCTAGGCAATATTCTGTAGAAAACGAAAAAGGAGGAAACACGACCATGGCAAAGATGCTTGCATTTGGAGAAGAAGCTCGCAGAGCCCTTGAGCGGGGCATCAACCAGGTGGCCGATACGGTCGGCGGGACACTTGGTCCCAAGGGCCGCAACGTTGTTCTTGAAAAGAAATTCGGTTCGCCCACGATCACCAATGACGGTGTTACCATCGCAAAAGAAATCGAGCTCGAGGATCCCTTCGAGAACATGGGAGCCCAGCTTGTAAAGGAAGTCGCCTCGAAGACCAACGACATCGCCGGAGACGGCACGACGACGGCGACGGTTCTCGCGAGATCCATCATCCTCGAGGGCATGAAGAACGTGGCAGCAGGTGCGAACGGAATGCTCATGCGCCATGGCATCGAGAAGGCCGTTGACCTCGTGGTAGACGAGCTCAAAAAGCTTTCCATCCCTGTCAAGGAACGGGAGAAGATCGCCCAGGTGGCTGCCATTTCCGCCAATGACAAGGCCGTTGGTGAGCTTATTGCCGAGGCCATGGAAAAAGTCGGAGAAGACGGTGTCATTACCGTTGAGGACAGCCAGACCGTGGGAACTACCCTCGAGATGGTCGAAGGTCTCCAGTTCGACAAGGGCTACGTGAGCCCCTACATGATGACCGATCCCGAGCGGATGGAGGCCAGCCTTGACGATGCCTACATCCTCATTCATGACGGCAAAGTCAGCAACGTCAAGGACATGATTCCCCTGCTCGAAAAGGTCGTCCAGACCGGCAAGCCCCTGCTGATCATCGCCGAGGACATTGAAGGCGAAGCCCTGGCGACGCTTGTTGTGAACAAGCTTCGCGGCACCATGCAGGCCGTCGCCGTGAAGGCGCCCGGATTCGGCGAGCGCAGGAAGGCCATGCTCCAGGACATCGCCATCGTTACAGGCGGTCAGGTCGTTTCCGAGGATATCGGTCTTAAACTCGAAAATGCCGATCTGTCCATGCTCGGTCGCGCCAAGAAGGTCCGTGTGACCAAGGAAGAGACGACTATCGTCGAGGGTTCCGGAGACACGGAAGCCATCAGAAAGCGCGCCGCCCAGATAAAGGCCGAGCTCGAGGAGTCCACCTCGGAGTATGACAAGGAAAAGCTCCAGGAACGTCTTGCAAAGCTCGTCGGCGGCGTCGCAGTCATCCAGGTCGGTGCAGCCACCGAGACAGAACAGAAGGAACTCAAGCATCGTATCGAGGACGCCCTGAACGCGACCAGGGCGGCCGTTGAGGAAGGCATCGTCGCCGGAGGCGGTGTTTCCCTGCTGAACGCCTCGGATGCTCTCGACAAGTTTATTGAAGGCCTTGAGGGCGACGAAAAGACCGGTGCTGTCATCGTAGAGAAGTCTTTGAAAGCACCGCTTTACCTCATCGCCGCAAACGCCGGCTACCAGGGAGACGTCGTGGTCGAAAAGGTGCGCGGCCTGAAGAAGGGGCACGGCCTGAACGCCGCCACAGGGGAATACGAAGACCTCGTCAAAGCGGGTATCATCGATCCCGTCAAGGTCACCAGGAGCGCCCTCCAGAATGCTGGTTCCATCGCGTCCATGGTGCTCACCACTGAAGGCCTCGTCGCCGACAAGCCCAAAAAAGAGGGTGAAGGCGGCGGCATGCCCGGTGGCATGCCCGGCGGAATGGGCATGGACTACTAGGCCAGAGGCCGGACGAAAGAGGTATCAAGGCCTCCGCTTCGGCGGAGGCCTTTCTTTTTGTGACGACCTTTCTGGTACACTTGTTTCATTCTTGAGAAAGATGCACCGGAGGTGATCGGGGCCGCCATGAAGCCAACCCCTGGAATAGAGAATGAGA
>JBKHBH010000064.1:0-12263 GCA_046542505.1 Thermovirgaceae bacterium
GACAGGATCTCCCGTGAGGTCTCCTCCAGGGCGAAGTTTTCCACCGCCTGGCGGACCACGCTCAAAACAGCATAAAGAGTCACCGGCGAACAAAGCACGACCCGCTTCGCCAGGGATTCATCAAGGATCGAGGGGTCCTGTTCGTGTATGAAGGCGTAAACCTGCTCGTTGGGGATGAAAAGCAGGGCATAGTCGACGGTGTCCTTCTCGGGATCGATGTACGCCCGGGAGGCGACTTCACGGACCCTGGCCCGGACATCCCTGAGGAAAGCCTTGCAGGCGCGGTCTTTGGCCTCCTGGTCTTGGGCCTCGAGATACCTGAGATAGTTGTCATAGGGGAACTTCACATCCATATTGAGCAGAAGCCCCTTGGGCAGCATGAAGGTAAAATCTGGGCGGGAGCCGTCTTCAAGGGTGAGCTGGCGCTGATAGTTGATCCCCTCGGCAAACCCCGCCGCCTGGAGGACGTCTTCAGCCATCCGCTCGCCCCATTGCCCGCGGGCCTTCGTGTTCGCCAGGGCGCGACGGAGGGTGTCCGTCGTCTCGTTCAGCTGCGCAGTGCTTCTGGACACCTCGTTGAGCTTCCCCGCCAGCTCGCCGAATTTCTCGACACGATCCTTCTCCAGTTCGGTCACGAGTCCCGAAAGGGATTCCATCCTGGAGGCCATGGCCTCGAGCTGCCGGTCGATGAGCCCCTTTTTCTCCTCCAGTTCCCTCGACCCGAGCTCCCGTTCCGCCTCCATTCTCGAGCGAGCGAGCTTGAGAAATTCCTCCGTCGAACGGGAGAGGGCCTCCATGGATAGGCTGCCGAAGGCGTCCTTGAGGTGGTCTGTGATCATTTCAATCTGTTTTTCCTTTTCTTCCTCACTTTCGTCAAAAAGCTCCGCCGCCAGGTCCCGTGCAGTTTTGGCCTGAATGATTCCAAGCATCCACGAAACCGCAAGGCCAAGCAGAAATCCGGCGACAAGAGCCGCCGCGAGGGGAAAAAGCTCCAGCGGAATCTCCATCGGTGACGCCCACCTCCCTGGTCGTTCCCGTACCAGGATCAAGACTATATCCATGCCGGTTCCTTGTCCAACTGGGACCGTCCGTCACCTGCTACAATGCTTGCATGACCCTGATCTTTTCCCTGGGAGGGGTGTGTGATGAAGGTCATCGGCTTCAACGGAAGTCCCCGGGCGGGAGGCAACACGGACCATCTGCTCCGGCGGCTCTTTGAAGGACTCGAAAAAGAAGGCATCGAGACGGAAAACCTGCAGATCGGCGGGTGCCTGATCCGGGGGTGCACCGCCTGCAATCGCTGCTTTCATAACCACGACGGCCGCTGCATCATCGATGAGGACCCCCTTAACGAATGGATTGAAAAGATGCGCGCCGCCGACGGGATCGTCATCGCGTCCCCCACCTATTTCGCAGACATCACGCCCGAGACGAAGGCCTTCATCGACCGCGCCGGATATGTGGCGCGGGCGAACGGGGCCCTTTTCGCCCGAAAAGTCGGGGCCGCGGTGGTGGCGGTACGGCGCTGCGGAGCGATTCACGCCTTTGACAGCATCAATCATTTCTTTCTGATCAGCCAGATGATCATTCCGGGGTCGAGTTACTGGAACATGGGTATCGGACGAATGGAAAAAGACGTGGTCCACGACGGCGAGGGTCTGGCGACCATGGATACCCTCGCGGCCAATATGGCCTGGCTCCTCAGGCGTACGGCCGGGGGGGATGCCCGATGAAAAGCCGCGCGGAAAAGATCCTTGTGCCGGCCGGCTTCGCGCGGGCCTTCGAAATCCCCGCCGGCGGAGAATTCGACATCATCGACGTAGCCGGCGGCCAGATCGCCGATTTCGTCGCCTTCAGCTTCAAAGACCCGCTCGAAAGCTTTTCAGCCCCGTGCACGAGGCTCGGGAACCACTCCATCCGGATCGGCAAGGGAAGCGCCCTGTACTCAAACCGCAGGCGTCCCATGCTCGAAGTGACGGAAGATTCAGTCGGGACCCATGACCTTCTGATCCCAGCCTGCGACGAATACCGCTACAGCGTCGACTACGGCGTCACGGAACACAGAAACTGCGTGGACAACTTTACCGAGGCTCTCGCGCCCTGGGGGATCAGAAAAAGGGACATCCCCGACCCGCTGAACATCTTCGAAAATTCGGGCATCGGCGACGATGGCGAGCTGCTTCATTTTCCCGTGGTTTCAAAAGCCGGGGATTACATCCGTTTCCGGGCTCTCATGGCCCTTGTCTGCGCCGTCTCGGCCTGTCCCATGGACCTGAACGTCACCGGAGGAGATGCGATCACGGACATCCTGGTGCGGTTTTTGCCCTCCTCCCGAGAGGACTGATCAAAGCTGCGCCTCTTGCACCTGTCTTGTGGTACCATGTTAAAAATATTGCGCGGCAATAACGTGTATTACCTAAGGCAAGGGTGACCCCTATGAGAAAGGGTCCGCGAAGTGATTTTGTCTCTGCCTGGAAAAACAACGGTTTCACCCTCGTCGAGATTCTGATCGCCCTCGTGATCATCGGCATCCTGGCGGGGTCGATGCTTCTCGTCTTCGGGCCTGCCAAAGAACGGGCACTGGCCACGAAGATCGTTTCGGACATGAGGTCCCTGAAAGTAGCAGCCGTCATGTACTACCATGAGCACAATCACTTCCCGCCTGGCGGCGAACTGTCGGAATCCTTCGTACAGGCCTATTTCGGGCGCCAGGTCCCGGCATCCGGGGAAGAAAGGGCCTGGTATGAATTCGAATCGGAAAGCAGCAAAGACTGCCTCGTTGCGGTCAATCTCCCTGACAATCCCACGCTGAAACGGCATATCGGCAAGCTGGCCGGAGAAAGCAGCTTGTACCAGGACACCGGGGCGACCGACCCCTACGGCGCTTCGGGAACCCCCGACAAGGCTTACATGCCCGTGGCCCTTCAGTGAACCTCAAGAGGGCCGCCTTGCTTCGGGACCACCCGCCTTTTCGCGTGATACAATTATTTTCACGGAAGTCAGCCTTCCCCATTCCCGGCCGCATGCCTGCGGCCGAAACAGGGAGGACGAGGGATTCATGACCAGCAAAACCCCACAGGGAACACCGCCCCGGGAACATGGCGCAAAAAGCCTGTTTCTGGACCTTCTCGTTGAAAACTCCCCCGAAGGCATGATCATTTGCGACAGGAAAAACAGGATTCTTCTGGCAAATCCCGGATTCTGCAGGATCTTCGGTTACAGCCGCGACGAAGTCCTCGGGCGTGTCGTCGACGACGTGGTCAGCCGCTCCTCCAAAATCCGCGAAGAAGCGAAAGCCCTTTCGGCACAGGCGCTGGAGAATGCCCTGGTGCTGCCCGAAGTAACCCGCGAAAGAAAGGACGGTTCGACGGTCCGTCTTTCACTCACGGCGGGCCCCGTAAATGAAACGGGGGAAATCACAGGCACCTACGGCATCTACAGGGATATTTCCGAAAGAACAAACGCCGACGACCGGACCCGACGCAAGAAGATCTTCTTTGAAAGCCTCTTTAACAACTCTCCCGGGGCCATCATCATCTGCGACAGGAACGAAAGGATCGTCCGGGTCAACAGGGAATTCTGCAGGCTCTTCGGATACACGGAAGAGGAAGTCCGGGGAAAGGACGGAAACGAGATCGTCGCCAACAGACCCGACCTCTACAGGGAAGCCCAAAAGCTCGACGAGAAAATGTGGGCCTCGGGGAAAAGGGTCACCTTTGATACCGTCCGGACCCGAAAGGACGGGAGCACCGTCCCGGTTTCCATAGTCCAGGTTCCTTTCTCCCTCGAGGACGGCTCCATGTACGACTACAGCATCTACACGGACATCACGGAGCGTCGGAAGGCGGAAACCGCCTCGAAACGGGAGAAATCCTTTTTTGAAAAGCTCTTCGAAGCCAGCCCCGAAGCCATCATGGTCTGCGACAGGTCCTCCCGGATAAAACGCGTCAACCCCGCGTTCTGCAACCTTTTCGGTTACAGCGAGGATGAAGTCATCGATCATGAAGCCTTGAAAATTGTGGCACAGGACCCGGAAATCATAAAAGAGGCCTGCGAATACGACAGGATTTTCTGGGCCGGGGAAACCATCGACACAGAGGTGGTGCGCCAGAAAAAGGACGGGACACGCCTTCATCTGGCCCTGACCCAGGTTCCCATAGACATCGAGGAAGAAGGCGTCCTGTGCTATGTAATCTACCGGGACATGAGCGAGCGGATCAAGGCAGAACAGGAAATCAGGCGCCACCTTCATTTCGAGCGACTCGTCTCGTTTTTGTCTTCTCTTTTTCTCACCTCGGGAGTCTCGGGGGAGACCCTCCGGACCTCCCTGTCCGAGGCAGGCAGGTCGCTTGGAGCCTCCCACGGGTGGATCGTGTTCTGCGGTCCCGACGGCAGTGATCCTTCCGTCGCGGCCTCATGGTGTGCTTCCGGGAATGAAACGCCTCTTCCGGAGGAACTCCCGCCGTTGACACACTTCAAGTGGTCCATGTCACAGGTCCTCGACGAAAACGTGTCTCTCGTCTCCGATGTCGGAGAGGTTCCATTCAATGAGGCACCGGAAACAAGCCTTCTCAAAAACTCAAAGGTCAAGTCCTGCCTCATGACGGCCCTTTCCATAGATGACCGCACCATGGGATTCGTTTTTTTTGGAAAGACGGCAAAGGATGCCCCCTGGGACCAGATGGACGTTTCGGCCCTCCGGATATTTGCCAATATCCTCGACCAGGCCTTCAGGCGCTCAAAGGCCGAGGAAGAGCTTCGACTCAGTGAAGAGCGCGCCCGGAGTATTCTCCGGGAGCAGAACGACTTCCTTCTCCGCTTCAGCCCTGACATGGTCGTCACCTTTGCGAATGAAGCCTATTGCCGTTTCATCGGAAGAACTCCCGAAGAGATGGCCGGAGCCAGGCTGGGGCACATCATGATCAACAAGACAGAGGAGGAATTCCGGTGCTATCTGAGCGCCCTCACCCTCCAGAACCCCTTCCTCAAGTCCGAGGAAATATACCATATGCCTTCAGGTGAACGGCGCTGGGTCCAGTGGATCGACAGGGGGATCTACGACAGGAATGGAAAACTCCTGGAGATCCAGTCCGAGGGTCGCGACATAACGGAACTCAAGCTGACCGAGGAAGCCCTGGAAAAGAGTGAGAAGCGGTACCAGGCCATCGTCAACGACCAGGTTGAAATGGTGGGCCGCTTCCATCCCGACGGGACCCTGATCTTTGCGAACCCGTCCCTGGCAGAAAGCCTTGGCCTTTCGCCCGAGGAAATGGAAGGCAAAAACCTTTTCGAACTGCTGCCTGACGAGGTGGCCCTTCCTCTTGCAGACGATCTCAAGGCTCTGTCCCCTGACAATCCCTGCATCTTCAGGGAGCATGAATACAGGACCCCCTCGGGGGAAATCCGCTGGGAGCGGTGGTCTGATCTGGGAATTTTCAACGAGCTGGGAGAACTTGTCGAAATCCAGGGGGTGGGCCGCGATCTGACGGAGCTGAAACGGTCCCGGGACGCGCAGGAACACCTCAACGCCGTGCTCAAGTCAATACGGGGCATCAACAGGCTCATCAACAAGCAAAAGGACAAGCGGCGCCTCATCCAGGGGATCTGCGCCCACCTCATCGAAACCAGGGGATACGGCAACGTCTGGGTCGCCCTGCTGGAAAAGCGCGGCAACCTGGCAACCGTGACAGAGGCCGGCATCAACGAACAGGGACGCCCCATGGCGGAAACCCTTGAACACGAAGAATTGAACGAATGGGGCCGCAACGTTCTCAAGACGCCCGGCGTCATCGTCAGCAGGCACACCTCGCCCAGGACGGACTGCCCCCTTCTGGACAATTTCAGCGAGAAGGCCATCATGACGACAAGGCTGGAACACGACGGAACCGTCTACGGACTCATTTCCGTCTCCCTGCCCGAAGGCTTCAGCGCCGACGGCGAGGAACGGACCCTCTTTCTCGAGGTCGCCCGGGACATAGCCTTCGCGCTTCACGCCATCGACGTCGACAGCGACCGCGAAAAGGCTGTTCAAGAACTTCGGGAAAAGGCGCGCCAGATCGATATCCTCATGAAAGACCGCCCGGAGGGGCTCTGGGTCTGGGACAGGGAAACGGACAGGCTCTTTTTCAACGAAAACTACGAGAAAAACCTCGGCTACGAGCCCGGGGAACTCCAGCCAACCCGCGCCCAATGGGAAAGATCGGTCCACCCCGATGACATCAAAAGGGTAAAATCCGTCATCGAAAGTTATCTTGAGGACCCCGAAAAGGGCAATGTGATTGAATTCGAATACCGTATCAGGACAAAACAGGGCGGGTGGAAATGGGTGACCGACCGTGGCCATATCGCAGAGCGGGACGAAAACGGGAAGGCCCTCAGGATCTCGGGTACCCAGACAGCCAGAGACATGACATCTCTTGACTTTTCGTTCCTGGAAATCTGCCGCAACCTGGTAGATGCCCTTTGCCGGGATCCCTCTTTGGGTGTCATACTCCACTGGGACCAGGATGCCCCAGATCCGGGACGAATCTTCGCCGCCAGCAGGGCCGCCTGCGGTGTAACCGGGTTTTCCGCGAAAGAACTCGCCGAAAAAAGGCTTTCTGATCTTCTTGAGCCCCTGGATGAAGAAGGGTATTCTTCCGGGGAAAGCTCCGCATCCCTGGCGGTCATCACGAAAAAGGACGGTGATCCGGTGCTTTCGAGGCGTGAGACCTTCCCTTTCCACCTGCTGGGCCGCCGGGCGGCGGCGACATTCCTGATTATGGAAGAACAGCCTGAAGGGACGGTGCTGCACAATAAAACTGACTGACGTCATCGGGCCCGTCATGATCGGCCCTTCATCGAGTCATACCGCGGGAGCTGTGAAGCTTGCACAACTCGCGGCTTTGGTCTGGAACCGCCCCGTGAGAAAAGTCGAAATGCATCTGAGGGGCAGTTTCGCGGCGACCTGGTGGGGACACGGAACCGACAGGGCTCTTCTGGCGGGACTCGCCGGACTTCCCCCGGATGACTCCCGGGTCCCTATGGCCAGGGAAGAGGCAACAAAACGCGGCATCCAGTGGTCCTTTTTTACCGAGGATATCGACGGGGCCCACCCGAACTCGGTGAGATTCCGCTTCATCGAGGAGGGAAAGACCATGGACGTGGAGGGCGCTTCCATCGGCGGCGGCGCCATTCAACTTGTTGCCATCGACGGGTTTCGTTTCGACCTTTCCGGCGAACTCCCGTCAATCATCACCTTCCACAGCGACAGGCCCGGAGTGGTGGCCGCCATCACGGGGGCCCTCGCATCCAGCGGTGTGAATATCGCCACCCTTGCCCTTCACCGGCAGGGGCGCGGCAAGGACGCAGTCATGGTGGCCGAGCTGGACGAACCAGCCCCTGAAAGGGTCATCGAGGCCATCCGCTCCTGTCATCCGGGCATCCACCGTGTCCTGGCCATTGACGGAGGTCCGGGCCAATGAAAGCCTCCTTCGAAGACATCGTCGCCCTTGCGGAAACGGAGGGGCTTTCTTTCGCGGAAGCCGTCCTTGAACAGGAAAGCCGTATCACGGACGTCCCCGTGGCAAGGATCAAAGAAGGGATGGTTTCACGCCTGGACGAGATAAAACGTTCCGCCCGCGAGGCTCTCGAATGCCACTGTGAAGGAAAAATCACCAATGCCGACGCTCCACTACTTGAAACCTACGGGAAGAGCGGCGAGCCCTTTTCAGGCCGTCTGACGCTCCGGGCCGCGGAAATCGCCCTGGCCGTCGCATCTTCCAATGCCTGCATGGGGCGCATCGTAGCCGCACCGACGGCCGGAAGCTGCGGGATAATCCCCGGAGTCCTCCTTGCATCCGGTGAATGTCGGGGATACGACGGACAAACCCTTCTCGAAGGACTCATCACCGCCGGAGGCATCGGCCAGGTCATTGCTTCCAGGGCCACCCTCGCAGGCGCAGAGGGAGGGTGCCAGGCCGAATGCGGCGCTGCGACGGCCATGGCCGCCGGCGCCCTTGTCGCCATGGAAGGTCACGGGGCCGAAACAGTGGCCCACGCTTCGGCCCTGGCGCTCAAATCCATTCTCGGTCTCGTCTGCGACCCAGTGGCCGGCCTCGTGGAGGTTCCGTGCATCAAGCGAAACGGCGTCCTGACCGGCCTGTCTTCTGTTTGCGCCGACATGGCCGCGGCAGGCGTCAAGTCCGTCATTCCGCCCGACGAGGTGGTGGATGCCCTTTCCAAAGTCGGGAAGGCGCTCCCCGAGACCCTTCGGGAAACGGGACTGGGAGGCCTCGCAGCAACCCCCGCTGGAAAGAGACTCGCGGAAAATCTCAGGAAAACGGCACCGAAACTGGACGAAAGCTTTTGATGCGTAGACCACACAAGGAGGACGCCATGCGACGCAAGGACAAGGAAATCACAGACAGATCACGGATAGAGGAGATCCTCAAAAAAGAAAAGGTGTGCCGTATCGCTTTCTACGATGAACCGTATCCGTACATGATTCCCCTCTCTTACGGTTACGAAGAAGGCTCCATCTACTTTCACGGATTCCGGGAAGGGCACAAGATCGACTGCATCAGGAAAAATCCCAACGTCTGCTTCGAGATCGACGCCGATATCGAAGTCGTCGAAAACCCAGACCCCTGTGAATGGACCGTGAAGTACCGGAGCGTCGTTGGTTTCGGCAGGGCGGCCCTTCTTGAAAACCCCGAAGAAAAGCGACATGGCCTCGATGTCATCGTGAAGCAGTTCGCCGGGAGGAGGCTTTCCTTTCCCGATGCCGCCATGAATGCCGTCGCCGTGGTCCGCATCGACATCGATTCCATGACTGGCCGCAAAAACGGCTACGAAGACCGCTGAGGGAACCCGTGGTGGAGCTTCTCGAAGGGTTCGTCCCCTGGCTGGTCGAAACCATAGGAACCATGGGCTACCCGGGGGTCATCGCCCTGATGTTCCTTGAGTCCTCCTTCTTCCCCTTCCCGAGCGAGGTGGTCGTCCCGCCCGCCGGGTATCTTGCGGCCACCGGACAGATGAACCTCCTGCTCGTCGTCGCCAGCGGAATCGCCGGAAGCATCCTGGGCGCTCTCTTCAACTACTGGATCTCCCTGAAATACGGGCGCCCCTTCTTCCAGCGCTGGGGGAAATACTTTTTTGTCGGCGGGAAAACCCTCGACAAGGCAGAGCTCTTCTTCAAGAAGCACGGCCATATCAGCACCTTCATAGGCCGCCTCATCCCCGGTGTCAGGCAGCTCATATCGCTGCCGGCCGGCGTGGCAAGGATGCGGATGGACCTGTTCCTTCTCTATACGGCCGTCGGATCGGGCATCTGGGTAACGGTCCTGGCTGTCATCGGCTACTGGGTGGGCAACAATCGAGAGCTGGTTATGGGGTACCTCGACAGGGCCACCATGTGGATGGTCACCGGGTGCATCCTGCTGGCAGTCTTCTACGTGATCCGCCACAGGAGGAAAACCCGCCGTGAAGGGCAATGACGAAAAGGGCAGGGATCCTCCCGGCCTTTCTTTTGACACAGTGCGAAAATTCGTATACTATACACTATGCTGAATGAACCTTTGTGCGCCTGAAGACACAGACGCATAGTTACCTCTTTTTTCTGGCGATAAATTGCTCCCTGCACCCCGTGTCCTCACAGACACCTTCAGGCGAAATGCGCTCTCCAGGTTTTTAGAATGCGAATTTTTCCGTTCAACGGGCAAGGTTTCCAAAGGCTTGCTGCTGTTGATATTTTTGTTTTCAAGCGAACAACGCCGGAGAGTGAACTCCGGCCGAATTCCCAAATTATCAAGAAGAGGTGATTTCGTGCAGCAAAACGGAGCCAGACGCGTCGTCGAGACCCTCGAGGCTTGCGGCGTCACGACGGTTTTCGGAATTCCCGGAATCCACAATATTGCCATTTATGAAGCCCTCATCGGCAGCTCCATCCGCCATGTCACCGCCCGCCATGAGCAGGGCGCAGGATTTATGGCCGACGGCTGGGCCCGCTCGACGGGCAAGACAGGAACGGCCCTGGTCATTTCCGGACCGGGCCTGACGAACATCCTGACCCCCATGGCCCAGGCCTATCACGACTCCATTCCCATGGTGGTCATCTCCAGCCAGATCCCCACGTCGTACATCGGGCAGGGGGCGGGGTTCCTTCACGAACTGGGAAACAGCACCCTGATGGCCAGGTCCGCTTCCAAGGAAAGCCGGAGAGTGGAAAGCCCTGACGAAATCTCCACGGCCCTTGAAGCCGCCTACAGGCTGGCCGAAACGGGCCGACCGGGTCCGGTGCACGTGGAGATTCCCATGGACATCCTGGGCCTGGAAGCCTCTTCCGATTCAAAACCTTCCAAAACAAAACGGAACATCTGGAAGCCCGCGTTACAGCCGGAGGCTGTCCGTGCAGCGGCCGAAATCCTTGAAAGGTCCCGAAATCCTGTAATGATTCTCGGGGGCGGCTCTCGGGGAGCCTCCAAGGAAGCCCTTGAACTCTCTGAGGCCCTCGGCGCTGCTGTCATCGAATCCTGCGCAGGCAAGGGCGTCGTGGACGAGCGGCACCCCCTCTGCCTCGGCGCGCGGTCGCACTTTCCTACCGTCAGGACCTTTCTCGAGACGGCTGACGTCATCCTGGCCGTCGGAACGGAACTCTCGCCCACGGATTTGTGGGAACTGCCTCTTCCCAAAAAGGGGACTCTCATACAGATCGACCTCGACCCCGCAAATTTCGGCCGCAACGGCACGGCCGACATCGGAATCCGAGGAGACGCGGCGGATGTTCTTGCCGCCCTCGCACAGGCTCTTGGAGGAGACACCCCGTCACAGGAAGATCGTGCAGCGGAACTTTCGGAAATCAGGGATCGTTCACGGAGCGAACTCGGTTCCATCACTGGAATGGGGAAGGATCTCGCCGCAATGGAAGAGCTCGTGTCGGTCCTGCGTCGGGAAATTCCCGATGAAGGCGTGCTCGTCGCAGACATGACGGGCCCCGCCTACGTGGCTATCAGCGAATACCCCGCGTACAGGCCTTCGACGTTTTTGCACCCTGTCGGCTTCGGGACCCTCGGGCTCGCCGTTCCGGCGGCGATCGGCGCAAAGGTCGCCATGCCCGATACGCCCGTGGCCGCCCTGACCGGCGACGGGGGGTTCCAGTTCACCATGGCCGAGATGGCCGTCGCCTGCCAGGAAGGCCTCTCCCTGCCCATTCTGATCTGGAACGACCAGGGGTTCGGGGAAATCCGAAGAAACGAAAAAAGCTTCGGGTATCCCTCGCTGATCGCTGTAGACAACCCGGCGCCGGACTTCCAGGCCCTGGCGGCGTCCTGGGGCACCGCATATGCAAGGACCTCAACAGGCCGTGAGATCTCCGAAGCCCTGAAACATGCCTTCGGAGAATGTCGCCCCTCCATCATTGAGATTACGCCGAAAGAAGGGACGAACCGCTCATGAGGATCAGGGGATTACGCCGAGCCGTAGAGGGACTGTCGCCCTACGTGCCGGGAAAGACCATTGAGGAAGTGCGCCGCGACCTCGGGCTCGAATCGATCATCAAGCTCGGATCCAACGAAAACCCTTACGCCCCCTTCCCCGCGGCGCTTGAGGCCATGAACCGGGAGCTTGGAAACGCCAACCGCTATCCCGACATCGCCTTCGAAAAAATCAAGGGGCTCATAGCCGACATCCACGGTGTCGGCCCGGAAAACGTCGCCATCTCCCATGGCGCGGAGGGCATGCTCCAGGCCGTGGTCAAAAGTTTCCTGGAGGAAGGCGACGAGGTCGTCATCCCCGCGGCGACCTACAATCTTTACAGGGAACTCTCGAAGCTCATGGGAGCCTCCATCGTTGACGTACCCATGAAAGACCGGGCCATCGACCTCGAAGCCGTCAAGACCGCCGTCGGGCAAAAGACCAAGCTCCTCTGGCTCTGCAACCCAAACAACCCCACGGGGACATATTTCACCCACGACGAACTCGTGAACCTCTTGAAGGGGCTTCCCGAACACACCTGGGTGATCCTCGACGAGGCCTACGCCGAATTCGGGCCCAAGGGAAAGCTTCCCGACAGGGGCAGGCTCATCCGTGAAGGGTACAACCTCCTCTCGGTGCGCACCTTTTCGAAAGCCTACGGCCTTGCCGGCTTGCGCCTCGGATACGGGATGGCCAGGCCGGAGATGATTACCGTCATCGATACAGTGAGTGAACCATTCAACGCCAACAGGATCGGCATCGCCGCAGGCGTGGCCGTTTTGACCGAAGACCGCCAGGCCTGCCGCCGGGCC
>JBKHBH010000065.1:0-12112 GCA_046542505.1 Thermovirgaceae bacterium
TCCCCGTTTACAACAACACTGGAAAGGCCGTCGTGCGACCCTTTCAGGAGTGCCGTCGCGGTCCCCCTGTCGGTCGTAACAGACGCCTCGATTGAAATCCCCACGGCTTCTTCAGCCAGACTGAATCCGATGCGCACGTCCCTGCAGAACTTTTCCGCCCGGGGGATGTCTTCAGGTGTGACACCTTTCAGGAGCCTGAGTCCTTCTTCCGGCTTTCCGCAGAGAACGGAGAGCGCCACAGCAAGGTCAAGCCCACTTTTCATAGTCCCGGGAATTCCCACGGCCAGTGCATCCTTGTAAATATTTTTATCCATTCTCACGTGGATGTTTTTCGGCTCGCCGCCGATATACCTGTACGCCCAGGCAGCAGCAAGCGCGACAGCAACCGGATCAGTGCAGCCCACGGTAACAAAGGTGTGTCGCTTCAGAGATTTCAGAAGGGCTTTCGACAGGCTTTCTTCTTCCTTGCTGGGACCCATTTCATCAGCCTCCTACCTGATGCCGAGTACGAGCCGCGGCAGCCAAAGCGCCAGACCAGGCACATAGGTCGTGACTATGAGCGTCGGCAGCCAAGCGAACAACAGCATGTATGCCGTCGGCTTGAGCATTTCGTTGATAGGCGAGTTTCCCACGCGGCCTCCAAGGTACAAGAGGGGTGCCGCAGGCGGCGTAATGTTTCCCATGCCAAGGTTCACTCCCACAATGGCGGCGAAATGAATAGGGCTGAACCCCAGTTGCACGACGATGGGGAGCAATATGGGCGTCGAGAGCAGGACGGCGCTCACATCGTCCATGAGCATGCCCATGATAATCATGAACACATTGAGCATGAGCAGAATGAAATATCTGTTTGGTGAAATCGCCGTCAGGATGTCCATAATCCTCCCCGGAAGATCCTCCATGATGTATAGCCTGCTGAGAATCATGACCGCGTAGAGCATGACCATGATAACTCCCGTGGTTGTGGCGGAATCGATGAGGACTTCCCTGAAAGACTTCCATGTCAGCCCCCGGTAGATGAAAAACCCCACCGGAATGGCATAAAGAACAGCCACGGCGGCCGCTTCGGTAGGCGTCATGATGCCTCCGTAAATGCCACCGAGAACGATGACAGGCATGAACAGTGCGGGTATGGCCTTCTTGCCCCTGACGCGGAAGAGCTTCATCGTTTCTCCTGGTGCTCTTTTTTCGTCGAGGATCAGTGTTTTGCTGTTTCTGAGCAGGAACATGTTGATCAGCGATAACAGTATCGTAAGGATTATGCCGGGAATGACAGAGGACAAAAAACATGCCAGAACCGACTGGTTGCCCACCCACGCGTAGAGGATCATGATTGCGCTCGGCGGAATGAGCATGCCTAAAACCGAGGCGTTTGCCAAAAGTGCCGCGGAATGACCTCTCGGATACCCAGCAGCGTTCAATCGAGGGAACATGATGGAACCGATACACGAAAGGGTTGCACAGGCGCTCCCGGTGATGGACCCGAACACGGCGCAGGAAACCACGGCTACAACCCCGAGACCGCCTCGCACCCTGCCGACGAAGATATCCACCACGTCGACAAGCTTGTCGCCAATATTGCCGCGTTCCATGACCCCCCCGGCCATGATGAACAGCGGGATGGCCAGAAGCACGATTGTACTCATTTTGCTGAATCCGTATGGAAGAAGGAAACTTGGTGCGTAATCGCCGGCGAAGAGAAGGTATGTCGTGGATGCGAGAAACGCGAAAGGCACCGGAATGCCGATGATCAAGGCGACAAAGAGAACCAGCAATGCGAAAAGAACCATGTATAACGACCCCTCTCAAAACCCGCCCTTTCGGATTTTCCGGACTGAGGGCGAGGTTCTTTCCCTGTCATGTTGAAGATCAAGAATCGCGCGTTCCCAGGTTTCCGGACTTTCCTTTCCTGATGAAGGATGAAAGCATCCCGAGGTCCGCGAGAAGATCGAAGAAAAAATAGAAACTCATCATAAAAAATCCCAGGAAAACTGCAGTATAGGAAACCACCTGGGGAATCCGCCAAACGGGGGTTCGGGCTCCCATCTGTACGCCGAACATGAAAAATTCATATCCCCACCAGGTAAAGAGCCCCGAGAGCCCAAAGGTTACGGCGGAACTGAAAGCCATCAGGGCCGCTTTCAAGCCGCCCTCGGGCACGTAAACGGAAACCAGGTCCGCTGTAATGTGGGTCCTCGTGTAGCTTCCGTAAGCACCTCCCGTAAAGTAAAGCCAGAAGGCGAAAATGACCACGATCTCCTCAAGTCCGTAAAGGTCGTTCTTGAAGACGTACCTCAACACTACCGCTGTACCGATGGAAACCACGACGAACAAACTACATAAAATCAGAATGAAGCGCTGGATCTTCAGAAGGAACTCCCACACCGGATTGTTTATGACCACCGGACGCGGCTCTTCATAACTGCAGGAATCGCTCATATGCGTCCCTCCTATCGGTGTTGCCTTGAGACACCACTGCGGACCGGGAATCCCGTCTGCCGGGATGACAGGCCGCCGACCCGGCAGACGGAAACGTTCAAGCTCTTTCAAAAACCTTGCAGCTATTTCGTATACTCCTGGATCAGCTCGTCAATCAGTTCCTTGGTGAGGCGCTTTTCAAGCTTCGGCCATGTGACCTCACGTGCGTTTTCGGCAAGAAGCTCAAGCTCCTCAGCAGTGTACCAGTGACATTCGACTCCATATTCCTCAAGTTTGTCGAAAAATTCCCGGTCTTCCTTCTCGGAAATCTCAAGGCTTTCGCGAGCCGCTCTTGCACAGGCTTCATCGATGATTTTTCGATCTTCGGGGCTGAGCTTTTCGTAAACTTTCTTGCTCATAAGATAGGATTCTGTTTCAACGAAATTGTTGATCTGATAGTAGTACTTCAGCACGTCCCTGAAGCCCTGATAGGAATGGACTGGAGAACCGCCGGTCCATCCTTCGGCGACCCCCGTCTGGAGGGCTGTATAAAGTTCGGCGTAGGGGATTGAAATCGTTGTATAACCCATGTCCTCGGCACCGACCTTGAAAGCGTCCATGGGCGGCACCCGAAGGAGGAGGTTCTTGGAGACCTTCGGGTTCAACACTTCGTTCGGTTCTTTTGTCAAGCCAAGACCACCAAATCCTTCGACGTTAAATCCCATGAAGTGGACACCCAGGTTGTCGTGAAGCTCGCCCATCTTGTTGAAAAGCCAGCCCTCAGCCTTGAAAACTTCCCTGGCCTCTTCGTAACTTCCCATGAGATAGGGGACATAGATAAGCTCCAGTCTCGAATCGAACTGGCTCGGGATGGAAATGAGCGCCATATCGATGGAGCCCCTGATCAGCTCCTCATAAACGAGAGTGTAATCTCCAAGCTGGCTCGCCGGATAGACCTTGATCTCGATCCTGCCCCCACTTGCCTCGTTTACCCAATTCGCCACTTTTTTCATACCCAGGGTAGACTGGTGGTCCACAGGGCTCTGCCCCGCCATCCGAAGCGTGATTTCAGCCGCGGAAACCTCGTTCACAACCGGGCCCGCAAGAAATATCCCCAACGAAAACGCCGCCAGAACAAAAAGCATCGTTATCTTTCTTGCCACGAACACTCACCTCACTCGTCAGTTTTCAGGGTCGATCGTCCATACAAGTGTGCCGTGTCGGTTCGGTCACCTTCGAAAGACCACCTCCCCTTTTCTCGTAACATCGCGGCCCGGCAGGCCGCTTTTTTCGGAAAAAGGGAGTTTTCAGAATTCGAGCCATTCTGTAAACTCCCCTATACCCAACTCTTCCAACAGGTTCTTTTTCGGACGGCCCCTTTCATCCCACCCCCTGTAGCGGTAATATTCTTCGAGTTGCATCTCGAGGTCGGGAAGCGTATTCGGTGAGCCACCAGTCCCCCGCGGTTCTTCAAGGATCCGTCTAGGGAGGGTGTCGTCCTTTCGGTCAAGCCCCATGCCGACGTTGTACAGCCGTTTCATTGTTGTTATGCGCCTCCCGGTTTCAAGCAGCTCTTCCGGGGAGACATCCCAGCCGGTAACACTTTTCAGCCAGTTAGAGAGCGTCTCGACCTTCACGCCGAGAATGAGCGGAAATTTGCATATTTTTACCGAATCTGCGATACACATAAGATCCTGAAATCTTGCCGTCATTTCGCCTTTTCCCTTATCCTGGGCCCTCTCGACGGTCTTTTCGTAGCCGAATTCCGGAAACGTCGCCGAACGTTCCCAGGGATAGGTAAAGCTCGACAGGTGGCAGGCGCCTCTGCTTGAAGTGGCGTAGCCGCATGCAAGCCCCTTGAAACAGCGTGGGTCGTGGGCGGGAAGTTCCATTCCCTTCGTCTGGATTGCAAATTCCCCTGCGCCATTGCCAATAAGCGCCGCAGCCTTGCGGGTACCTTGACCCAGGACCTTGCCGAACCCCCTGCCTTCAGCGATATCCTTCACCATTTCAATGAGTGCCTCACCATCACCCCAGCGAAGGGGTCGGCCAATATCCTTTTCCGAAACGATCCTCGACTCGTAAAGTTCCATTCCGAAGGCGATCGCAGATCCTGTGGAAATGGTGTCCATTCCCCATCGGTTGCAAAGGTCGTTGGCTCTGGCCACCATTTCAAGATTGTCTACCAGGCAGGAACTCCCAAGCATTGCGAGGCTTTCGTACTCTGGGCCGGCAACTTCTTCTCCATCGAGTCTCACTTCTCGGCCACACCTGATCGGACACGCTACGCAACCGTAATTGGACGAAAGGATATTTTCCGCCATGGTCTGGCCGGAAAGGGCGCTTGCGGTTTCCGGTCCGCTCCCAAGTTTCCAGTTTTTCAGGGGCAAATCACCCGATTTCTCGGCGTTTTCCATTCCGCCTGCTGTACCGTAGAGATTCAGGCCTGCCCCCTTTTCCTTAAGAAGCTCATTCATGGGAATGATCGTTTCGGTCAATTTGCTCCGGTCCGCAAAATTGACGCTTTTGCCGCCCCGGACGACGACGGCCTTGAGCTTTTTTGACCCCATGACGGCACCCAGGCCACCCCTCCCGGCCGCCCGCGCATGCGGGCCATCATGGAAAATTCCTGCAAGGGGAAGCAACCGCTCTCCTGCCGGACCGATGCAGGAGACGCCTGCATCATTCGCTATCTTTTCCCTGATGGCCTTTTCGGTTTCAAAGGTGTCAAGCCCCCAGCAGAAAGATGCATCTACAAGACGGATGTCTCCGTCCTCCAGAACAATAGCGACAGGTTTTTCTGATTTGCCGGTAATGACAAGCCCGTCGAAACCCGCCCTCCTGAAGTGGAATCCGAAACTGCCTCCTGCGTCCGCCTCGCCAAAGGCACCAGTTAATGGGGATCGGGCTGTAATCTGGTGTCTGCCTGATGTCGGGATTCCGGAGCCCATGAAAGGCCCCGTCATGTAAATGAGGGGACTGTCAGGGTGAAAAGGTTCGAGGCCGGCCTTTCCCTTGCTCAGGAGGAAATAGGTTCCCATTCCGGAACCGCCGATGTACTTCCTGGCGAACTCTTCATCGAAGACTTGCGTTTCCGACGAAAGTGAGGACAGGTCGATTAAAGCGATCTTTCCGAAGTATCCATTCATGGCGTTTCTCCTTCCAGGTTCCGGGTCGACGGCTGTCCCGTCAGCGACCCGACGCGATGATCTCTTCCATGCTCTTGTCCGCCAGGCCGAGCTTCTCGAGGTTGCGCCCCTCGCCGAAGTAATCCCGGTCATGCAGAAGGGAGGCCAGCTTCACGCACATCTTTGTGAGGGGCATTTCTACCTTGCATTTCCGGCCAAGCTCAACATATGGGGCAAGAAGATACGGGGCGTCCTCCGTAATGTAACGGCTTCTTACGTTGTGTCCGACGATATCCTTGTAGGGGCTTTCGTCGCTTTCCACATATTCAAGTATGCTTCCCGCGTCATTGCGCCCGTAGTACGCCTTCAGCTGTTCCAGGGTTGAAACCAGATTCACTCCACAGGCTTCACCCAGTGCAAGCCGCTCGTTGTCCATTTCCTCCATCTTCTGCGAAACAAGAGGAGAAATGCCGTCCATATAGTGGCGGAACCCGGAAGGGTTCTTTTCGATGGCACCGATGTTAAGAAGCGCCGGAAGGGGGTGAAGAACGGAGTTAAAATTGTCGAGCCCTGTTTCCAGGACATTTCCGGAGGGGATGTAGTCTGTTACACCCCGGAAGACGTCATTGACTATTTCGAGCACTTCACTGTTCGACGCGCCGGGCGTCGTGGCAATTTTCAGCGTCAATTTCTTTTTGTGGATCATAACGGTGCAGGGGCCGGTAGTTCGGCACGCATAGGGCAAAGACGCCGTTTCCGATATGGATACCTGCGCCGTGCATCCCTGCTCGGCCATCATCTTCTTGAGTACGAAAGCACCGAAATTCCCCGGAACGATAATGACATGCAGGCCGTTTTGCAGGTGAGGGATCATTTTCGAGAAAATCGGTTCATGGGCAAAAGAGGGAACAATAACGAAAACCACATCGGCTCCCTTCATCGCCTCTGCGATGTCAGTCGTGATATCAAGGATAGGGCCGCCTGTGCTGACATCGCCCACAAGCTCCATTTCCCGCTTTTCTTTCAAAACACGAAAAGCATCATTTTCTTCCAGGGGTTCGTAAAGCTTCACGGGATACCCCTTTCCCGCAATTTGCCCGCAAAAGGCCTTGCCTCCGTTCCCACTGCCCAAAACAGCAAAAACTTTTTGATCAGCCATATTGTTTCCTCCTTCTTGAGTGGGCCCGCAATTTCTTCAGATGCGGACCAGGGTTCCGTCCCACATGGAACGGACAAACCGGGCGGCTTCTTCTGAACTCATCGGCCTGGGGTTCTTGACCCGGTAGTATGTTTCCACAAGCTGCTTCGCGTACTCACCTATCCTGCTTTCCTCAATTCCCAGATCTTTCAGGGAGGAAGGCATGCCAACACTCTCGACGAGGCTCTTGAATTCGGAAACGACTTTTTCGGCGACCTCGTCGTCGGAGCCGGCTGCATTGGGCGCAACAACGGGCGCCAGTTTCACGAGGCTTTCTTTCATGGATTCGAAATTGAACATGAATGTGTAGGGAAGGGCGAGACCACACCCCAGGCCATGGGCATGACCACCCTCCAGGGTAAGGATGTAGGACATGCTATGGGCATAAAGACCTCCGCCCTGGGTGTATGACATCATTCCGAAGACCGAGGCGAAAGACATATAATATCTCGCGTCGAGATCCATCCCGTTTTCGACGGCTTTGGGAAGGTACGTGAAGACATATTCCACGCATTTCGAGGTCAGCGCTTCAGTGACAGGAACGGTCTTTCCTATCATTCCTTCCATGCCGTGGCTCAAAGCATCAAGCCCCGTGGCCGCCGTCACTTTCGGCGGCATTGTCACCGTAAGAAGGGGGTCCACAAGAGCGACGGTCCCGTACACATAGGGGTTTCCGACAAAGAGCTTCCTGTCTTTCTCGCTTGCCACGATATAGGGGCTTACTTCACTTCCGGTGCCTGAAGTTGTGGGCATGAGAATGCAGGGAAGACCTTCACGCTCGAAGGGCTCGCCCGTAAGGTAGTCCTTGATATCTCCGGTGTTCGTGCCTGTCACGGCTGCTGTCTTGGCCATGTCCATGGGGCTCCCTCCGCCCAACCCTACGACTGCTTCAAAGCGGTCACTCCGCACGGCGTCCTGAACCCTGCGGCAAGTCGAAAGATGAGGCTCCGGCTCCACGTCATCAAAAAGCACTACCTCAAGGCCCGCATCCCTGATCGAATCAGACACGACCTTTTCGGTTCCAAGTGCGACCATGGTCTTGTCGCTTACCAGAAGCACTTTCCCGCCCTGGCAGAATTTCGCCACTTCTTCGCCGGCTTCTTTCGCAAGGCCGTATCCGACGGCAAGCCTGCCGAGAGGCTTGACCCCCACAGTCCTGAACTCCGTAATCCCGGAAAGCCTTTCAGGAACCCTTTCCAGCAAAAATTCGTATTCCATGACATCCGAACCTCCTTCGGCTTCTTGTGTTCTATACAACGACATATCAGTGCATAAACATCTTGACGTGGCAGGCGAGAGTAGCTATGACTATATATTCTGACTTGTATGCCAACAATGGAACGGGAACACAAAACAGAGGTTGAAAGGGGGTCTTGTTTTTGTGCTTTTTACACAACAAACACGTTAGAATAAAGAGGTTCCCAATCCGTCGAAATGGCGGCCCGCCACGAGACAGAGAAGAGGGAAATGGGCTTTACGTTGTGTTTACGGGATGTGACGAGAACCATATCTTTCGAGACTTTCCATGATTGAGGCGTGATCTGCAATAAAAGGATCGCGCGTTTTTGCACCATTGACACTAATGTTTCATATTTCACAAAATACGGGAAGGTGCTTCCATGAGAGGCTGAGCCCGTCTCAGGAGGGAGATTGATTGTCATGCTGATGAACCTGGCACACGAAATCGCCCGGACAACAAGCGAAATTGTGGGTTATCCGATTCTCATCACCGACGAGAACGGTGTTGTCATAGGTTCCGCCAATACCTCCCGGCTTGGAACGCTTCATGAGGCTTCCATCGAAGTGATCGAAACCCGAATGACAAAAAGCCACGACGAAAAGGCTGCGGAAAGGCTCAAAGGCGTGAAGCCGGGTGTGACTATGCCGATCGAGCTCGCTGACAGGGTAGTCGGAACAATAGGGATAGCTGGTGATCCCCGCGAAGTTTCCAAATGGGGGCTTCTCGTCAAGAGGCAAGCGGAACTTTTGCTGCGCGAGAAAGCCTATCAGCAGTCACTGTTCATACGCGAAAGGACGTTGCAGGGCCTTTTTGAAGAGATGGTATCCTTCAATCCCCACATGGACAACCGCGCCCTTCTCGAGGCCCGGGCGAAGGAACACGGCATAGATACAAAGGTCCCCAGGATCGCCGTCAGCATCGATCTCGCCCATTTCCAGAACATTGCAAAAACCGTCAAGGAAAGCTCCCCTTCCTCGGCTGAGCGATCTGAACTACAGATCCAGTCACTGAAAATGGCCATCCTCGAATCGATAAGAAAAACGTTTTCGGACCCTGCAGACATGTCTCTTTTTGCCGGCGAAGACAAGTTTGTTGTCCTTCATGGCCTCGGGAAAAACGAAACCGATGAAAACGCCCAGGCCCAAACCCATACAAGATGCGCGGCTCTGCTTCGGTTGCTGGAACAACGGGGATTCAGCGCATCAATAGGGATCGGTTCCGTCGCAAGGGATATTCAGGACCTGGGGCAGTCTTACAGGGACTGCAGAAGTGCCCTCAGGATAGGGAAAGCCCTGGAGGAAAATCCCGATATTTTCTCTATTCACAAGCTCCAGCTGGAAGACCTGCTCCTGTCGTCGGACCCGAAGACCAGAAAACGTTTTTCAAGCCGTGCACTAAAGAGGTTCGATGGATTTCATGATCACGACGAGATGCTGCGGACCCTGCAGGCATTATGCGAATCAGGCTTCAGTCCAAGTCTGGCCGCGGGTCTTTTGGATATTCACAAAAACACCTTGCTTTACAGGATCGAAAAGATCCGCAGAAAAACGGGTGTAGACCCCAAGGACTTCAGAAGCGTTCTTCCCCTTTACATTGCCTGCGTCCTGAAAACCCTCGGGAAAGCAGAACATGCTGAATACGGCTGGTTCGGGGAAACCACGGAGTCCCGGACGCCTTGACCATTGAAACTTCTTCCGGAAAAGTTCCGTGCTCAGGGCCGTCCGGTCAAGGCAGCCACGCACCGGTCCCCGGTAACACTTGTTTGTCTTTTCAGTCTTGCCCGCATTCTTACAGGATCCCCGCGCCGGGGCAAAGACCTTTCCTTTCAGCATTCAGATTGGCAAAATGCTGAAATTCCCCCGCAAGCCCATCTGGTTGACACCAGCGAATTAAGGTATCTTATAACCAAAATATGTATTATTGGGGGTGTCTTTCTTGTCCCAGTGGCTGGTTATAATGCTTGCATCTCTTATCGTGTTCTTCCTGCTTTCCGCACGCAGGTCGGAAGCACACTGCGACACCCTTGAGGGACCTGTTATCGCAGACGCCGCCAAGGCCTTCGAAACCGGGACACCTGATCTAGTGCTCAAATGGGTACGGCAGGAAAATGAAGACGAAATACGGGAAGCCTTCGAGAAAGCCTTGAAGGTGTCCAATCTCGGCGAAGAGCCCCGGGAAATTGCAAGGGTGTGGTTTTTTGAAACCCTTGTCCGGGTTCACCGTAACGGGGAAGGCTCGCCTTACGAAGGTCTGTGTCCTTCCGGTTCGGTTCCAGCGGTGGTCAGATTGGCCGACGAAGCGCTTGAAAAGGGTGATGTCGGTGAGCTCGCCGAAAGCATTTCCGCCCATGTAAAGGATTCAGTCTTCGAACGTTTCAAAGGTGCCCGTTCACTGAAAGCCGAAGCCTGTCGGTCGACTGAAGCCGGGAGAAAATACGTCAAGGCCTATGTAGAGTACGTTCATTACGTCGAAGGCTTACACGGCATGACCATGGGCGAAGGTCACGGCGAGGCGCATTAACGGCTCCAACGATGAGTCGTTCATCGACTCACCCGCTTGCGTGAGAGTCCCTGCCTGGGATTCCCGCCTCGCAGGGAACATCGGTCTGGCACAGACCGCAGCCGTATCCGGGCAGGCCGAATTCCCGCATGGAATATTCCTCGATGATGCCGCGACAATACGCGTTGCATAGTGATTTGTCATGTCCCTTAACGGATATGGCTCCGGCCGGGCAACGGTTTATACAGGCGGTGCATGACCCGTCACGGAAATACAGGCAGTACTCATGGTGATCCCTGTAGGGCCGCCTGTCAGGCTCAAGGGAAATCTCAGCGAGGACAGATCCGATCCGGACGGCCTTCCCGAGGGGTGTGATCAGCCCGTCGCACAGGCCGAAGGCTCCCAGTCCTGCAGCGTAGGCCGCATGTCGCTCTGACCATGTCGATGTTTCCCATCCGAACCGCTTCCACTGGCTCGAGAGCATTGGAGCAAAAGCTCGGATCCCGCAGCTGTCCAGCCATCCTGCAAAGTCACGCCTGAGGCTTTCATTCATCTGTTCCCCGAAAATCCTCGAACGGATCCAGCTTTCCGCCGGATATTCCCTTGCCTGGCCGTTTTCGCTTCGGGTTCTCCGGGTCTGTGGAAGAACCCACACGATGACTGACAAGTCGACCGCAGTCCCGTTCCAGGCGGGGAAATGTTCCCGGAAAGCCTCCGCGGGAGTCCAATGATGAGGACCAACGTGTTTCTTGTAATCATCAAAAATTTCATCGTCGCCTGAGGCGATCCCGATGATCGGCGCGTCCCAGGCAGGCAGCCCTTCCTCGACGTGAAGGCTGTTTTGCGGCGACTTCAGAACATATTCGACAATCCACCCGGTCATTTGCTCATTGTCAGGTCTTCTTTTCATCAGAATCCTTCCCGTTCTTCAAGATCAGCCTGCGGAGCGTCCCTGTGGAGAATTCCCCGCGACCGGACAGTGCATTCTATGTGTTCGAGATTTTCAGCAAGCATGTCGAGGGCGTTTTTGACATCAGGGGCATCCTCTTCTTCTGCTGCATCAATAATGAAGAGGGACCTGCGGGTCGAAGACGTAACTGCGCATTCCCTGTTGTCCCTGTGGTTCCACAGCCAGCAGCAGATCTTTCGAGCATCAGCGTACACGATGTGACTTTCCTCAACCTGGACAACTTTTTCCCCGGCGCCGAGGGGAAGGAAAACGTCTTCTTTTCTCCCGTACCGGAGTTCCAGGTCGCCATCGAGATTCTCCACATCATGGGCACCCATGGGCATCATGGACATGACGGAGATGCAATTGTAGCAATCCACCACGCTCGAAACATTCCACATGTCCTGCCCCTTGAGAATCCGCCGCAAAAGGGCCTCCAGCGAGCACCTGTAGCTGCTTGGCTTGACACCCATGGCACTGTAGATTTTCCTCCACGATTCGATCCTGGGGTGTTTTGACAGGGTTGCGGCCTCAAGTCCGAGTTCAGCGACAACCTTCGGCAGCTTCGCTTTCAGGTTCTTTACGTGAGGGCTTTCATCCTTGACGACGACATCCGCGTCAAGCCACCGAGTTGCCTCACCTAAAACCTAGACGAAACGGATTCGTTGCCTCACGGAAAA
>JBKHBH010000066.1:0-11994 GCA_046542505.1 Thermovirgaceae bacterium
ATCAAAAGCGCATTGGCTACCCCGTGACCGATACCAAACAGTGCGCCAAGGGGATATGACAGGGCGTGGCAGGCCCCGACCCCCGCATTCGCCAAAGCAACTCCGCCGTACAGGGCGGCCAGCATCATTTCGCTTCTGGCCTCGAGGTCGCGTCCGTTTTGCGTCGCCACCCTGATCCATCTGCCGATACGAACCATCCCTTCTTGGGCAAACATGTCGCTGAAGGGCGAAGCCTGCCGGCTGGTATAGGCTTCCAGCGCGTGGGTCAAGGCGTCCATCCCTGTGGCTGCGGTAACCCTCGGCGGCATGGTAACCGTCAGCTCGGGGTCCAAAATACTGAAGTCGGGAAAAAGTTTCTCGTCGTTGATGCCGCCCTTGAAACCATCGCTCTTGCGGATCAAAACGGAAGTGAAAGTCACTTCGGAACCCGTCCCCGCCGTGGTGGGAATCATGATCGTGGCGACCCCCGCCTTTTCCACCAGCCCAAGCCCCTGGTACCTCGCCGCGGACCCTTCATTCGTCACGAGGATTCCCACGGCCTTGGCCACGTCCATCGAGCTTCCGCCGCCGAGACCCACGACAAGGTCGCATCCCTTTTCCCTGGCAAGCTCCGCCGCGGCATCGGTTGTCTCGACCGATGGTTCCGGTTCTACATCGGAATAAACCCATGTCTCAAGCCCTGCGTCGGCAAGGACCTTCTTGACCCGTCCCGCAGTTTTCATTTCATTGAGCACGGGATCCGTCACCACGAGGGCGCGGCTTCCACCGGCCTTTTTCGCAGTTTTTCCCAGCTCGTCAACGGCCCCGCACCCGAAACGGATCCGTCCGGCCATAAACATTTCAAAAGCCATCTCATTCACTCCCTGTCTGGCAAAGTCTGCCTGATTATTTCCCACGACCGGGCGGCGGAACCTCCCAGTTCCTCTACGTACCGCTTCGCGCCCGAACCTCTTTCTTCTGCATTTTCGTCATCCAGTATATCAATCCAGCTTTTCGCAAGTTCTTCCGCCGAGGTCACCTGTTCGGCCGCGTTCCGCTGACGGAGTTCCTTCACCGCGACGGAAAAATCCTCCATATGAGGCCCGTGCTGCACTGGAACCCCCCAGACCGCAGCCTCGAGGACATTCTGGCCGCCCTTCGGCACGAGACTGCCTCCGATGAAGGCGGCTTTCGAAAGGGCATACAGGTCGAAGAGGACTCCCAGCTCGTCTACCACCAGGATCTCCCAGTCCCCCCGAAGCTTCGACAGAAGAACCGCCGCGCCGCTCATTTTCCGGGCCTTCTCAGCCACATGCGGGGCCCGTTCCGGGTGACGGGGAACGATTACGAGCCTGGCCCTCCTGCCCGATTGACGAAGAACCTTGTATGCTTCGAGGACAATCTTCTCCTCACCTTCATGGGTGCTTCCCGCGAGCAACACGGGAAGTCCCGATCCGTTAAGCCTGGCCCTGAGACCTTCGGGGTCCGCCGCCTTCCTGCGCGCAAGCAGGGCATCCACCTTGCAGTCTCCCGTCACCGCCACCTTGTCGCCCGGAAGCCCAAGCTCCCTGAGCCTGGAGGCATCTTCATCGCTCCGGACAATAATTTTCCGGAAACACCCCAGGACATCTTTCCAGAAATCACGATCACGCAGAGCTTTTCTGAAAGACCGCTCGGAAAACCTGCCGTTGGCGATGTAGGCGGGGACTCCTTCTCGGGAAAGCCTCGCAAGCAACCCGGGCCATATTTCTGTCTCCACGGTAATGTAGGCCGAAGGGTAAATCCTTCTGAAAGCCCGGGACACCACCCAGGGAGCGTCCCAGGGATAATAGGCCATTGCATCAGCATCAGCACCGACAAGCTTCTCCGCCATGGTTCTTCCCGTCGGCGTTATTGTGGTCAGAAACAATCCGCTTTTCCAGTCCTTCTTGATTTCTCTCACCAACGGGAAAGCGGCCTGGACCTCTCCCACGGACACGGCATGCACCCACAGCGGCCGCCCGGGCTTGTCCCTGAGTCCGGCCATATCAGATGGGGAATACAGGCCCATCCTCTGCCGGAACCCACTGCGGTACCGGACGGCCAGGTACGGGAAAGCCGCCACGTAGAAGACGCTTGTCAGCAAGCCGTATACCTTTCTGTTCAGCCTAGGCCACCCCGGCTTTCAGCAGTTCGTGGATGTGTACGATACCGGACAGTCTGCCCTCTTCTTCGACGAGCAGACAGGAAATTTCCTTTTCCTCCATGATGTGTATCGCCTCGGCGGCGAGTTTTTCTGCGGCGATGGTCAAAGGATTCGGGCTCATGACTTCGGCAATGGGAAGGTCGAGTCCTTTCACTCCCCTGTCCTCCAGAAGCCGCCTGAGGTCGCCGTCGGTGAAAATGCCCCTGATCCCTTCCTTTTCGTCGACAATGGCCGTCGCTCCGTAGCCCTTGCTGGTTATCTCGAAAAGAGCCTCACGGACGCCGGCGCCAAAACCCACCCGCGGGACCCTGTCACCCGTTCCCATCACATCCCGAATCCGTAAAAGGAGTCTTTTCCCCAGGCTCCCTCCCGGGTGGAACAGGGCGAAATCCTCCTTGTGAAGGCCCCTGAGATCCGTCACCATGCATGCCAGGGCATCTCCCACGGCGAGCTGCAGCGTCGTGCTCGTGGTTGGTGCGAGACCCAGGGGATCCGCTTCCTGGTCTACACCTGTATTGATAAAAAGATCGGCTTCTTTCGCAAGGCGCGAGGAGGGATCTCCGGCCATGGCGATGACGGGTGCCCCGATCCTCCGGAAGAAAGGCAGCACCTCGATGACCTCCCTGGTCTTGCCGCTATTGGAGATAAAAATCCCTACATCGTCCCTACAGACCATTCCAAGGTCTCCGTGAGAGGCTTCGGCGGCATGCAGAAAAAAGGAGGGCGTTCCCAAAGACGCCAAGGTCGCTGCAATCTTCCGTCCGATGAGCCCGGACTTGCCCATTCCCACGATGACGACGCGGCCTTTGCAGGCGTGGACCAGCCGTGCGGCTTCAACGATTTCGTCCCCGAGCCTTTCCGCGGCCTTGACAAGCTCCCGGGCCTCCATTTTGAGAATCCGTTTTCCTGTCTCAAGCAGGTGCTCGTCCTGGACGTCCCGACTCTGGCGTTCCCTCGGAAGACAAAACATCAGCGGACCTCCTCGTCGGGAAGCATGACGAAGCCGACGGACCTGGCCGTCTCGTGTACTGCGGCCACCTGCTTGAGGAGGCGGCCGAGTTCGTTCAGCGGGACCATGTTGGGACCGTCGCTTTTCGCCTTTTCGGGTTCCGGATGTGTTTCCAGGAAAAGGGCATCTATCCCGACCGCCGCGGCCGCTCTCGCCAGGGGGAGCACAAACCGGCGGTCGCCCCCGCTTTTCGCCCCCTGACCGCCCGGCATCTGGACGCTGTGAGTCGCATCAAACATGACGGGGTACCCCAGGCCACGCATGAGAGGCAAGGATCGCATGTCCACCACGAGCTGGCCGTAGCCGAAAGTGGTGCCCCGCTCGCAGAGGAGGACCTTGGTGTTTCCGGCTTCCCGACATTTTCCGGCCGCCTGGGCCATGTCCTTCGCCGCCAGAAACTGGCCCTTCTTGATGTTAATCACTCGTCCCGTTTGGGCGGCCGCAACCAGAAGATCCGTCTGCCGGCACAAAAAGGCCGGAATCTGGAGTACGTCAGCCACCTCCGCCACCGGGGCCGCCTGCCATGGCTCATGGATGTCGGTCAGTACCGGACATCCCGTCTTTTCCTTGACTTCGGCAAGCCATCCCAGTCCCTTTTCGAGACCTGGCCCCCTGTAGCTGTGTATGGACGTCCTGTTGGCCTTGTCGAAAGAGGATTTGAAGACATACCCGAGCCCCAGGGTCTTGCAGGCCGTTTTCGCCTTTGCGGCGACCTCGAGGGCAAGGTCGAGGCTTTCGAGAACGCACGGTCCGGAAACGACCGTTAACCTCCCATCGCCTATCACCATATCGTTCACGGCAAAAGTTCTGCTCATCCTATATCATCTCCATGTTCCCGGAGCCAGGCTTCAAGACGAGCCACATCCTCCGGCGTATCTATTTCTATTGTATCCCGCACGGCTTCCACGCATCTGATCCGCACGCCCCTTTCCAGGGCCCTCAGCATTTCAAGGCTCTCGATCTTCTCAAGGGGCGTCTGTTCCCATCGGGCAAAGTCAAGCAGTATGTCTCTTCTATAGGCATAAGGCCCGATATGCTTGTAGTAGACCGCCCCGGGATTCCTTGGGTAAGGAATCGCAGACCGGCTGAAATACAGGGCCCTCTTGTCGCCATCAAAAACCATTTTCACGATGTTGGAATCGGTAATCTCCGACTGGTCTTGTATCTCCTTCGCCAGAACGGCCAGACCGCATTCGCTGTCGGATTCCAGGCTTTCGATCAAAGGATCAATCATATCGGGCCCTACCAATGGATCATCGACCTGAATATTGAGAACGATGTCCGCTTCCGGAACACGGGCGGCCACCCAGGCAACGCGATCCCCGCCACTCGGCAGGTCTTTGGGGGTCATAATGACCTCCGCTCCTGCGGTTTTGGCCGCACCAGCTATGGTTTCATTGTCAGTAGCAACGATTATACGGTCGACTTTTTCGCACTTCGCCGCCTGGCGAAAAACCCTGACCACCAGCGGCAGGCCCCCTGCCGAGACAAGGGGTTTGCCCGGCAACCGGGTACTGCCGTACCGGGCGGGAATCACTGCGAGAGTTCCCATGGCGTCAGCGGCCTCCTTTATTGTTTTCCCAATGTCGGGCCAATCTTTGCCAGACCCGTGTCCTGAGGTCCCACCCCAGTTCGGCGGCGGCGAACTGGACGACGCTGTCCAGGGCACCCGAGGGTCCCATTCTGGACCTGCCCGCTTTCGACATCAATCGTCTTTTTTCCGGCGTCTTCAAAATCTCTCTAGCTTCAGCCGCAAGAGACCAGGGTGAAGGTTCGACAAGACTTTCCGACTCTCCCAAAAGTTTTTTCTGCACAAGCTTCCCTTTTTCTAGAACCGAAACAACGGGGATTCCCAGGCCCGCGCAAATCTGGTTCGCCGTACCGCCCAGGCCCAGGACAACCTGTGCCCCGCGGGCGACCTCGGCCACATCGTCCTCGGTCACCGGGATCTCCAAAACCCCGTTCTGGTGGATAATTTGTCCCGTTTCGGCAAAACGCCACTCGGGGCAGGATTCGAGAAGCCGGTGCCTGTCGAGTGTCGCCGCCACAACCATGGCGAAGGAAGCCTTCTCCCATTCCCAAAGCAGAACCGCGGCATCGAGCAGAAGCTTGATGTCGGCGTAGGCCCTTTCACGACTTCCCGGCAAAAGAAGGATCTTCGCAAAACCGGCTCCCCCTGCGAAATATTCCTTCTTATCCTTATTATCCCTGGCGAGGTCCATTATCGGATTGCCGGTATAGGCTGCATCCACACCACGCCGTATCATTTCGTCCCTGGTTTGGGCATCACGGGCCCAGACACGACGGCAGCGCCTTTTGAGAAGGGCATGCTCAAGGCGCCAGTGCCCCTTGTGGAGCACTGTCTTTGCCGTCGCCACGAGCACAGGACACACTCCCTGTCCCCAGAGGGTGTGAAGCAGAAGATACACATCCCCGACGCAAAGCACGGTCCGTATCCGGCCACGCAAATGTTTCCAGGCGGCGGCCTGTATGGTGATCTGCCTCAAAAGACCGTGCCGAAGGTCTCTGAGAAGATCCCTCAGGCGATACTTGATCACGCCTTCACTGGGCGTGTCAGACGGCGGGGACACGACGGGGATCCGCCGTGCAGTGTAGGCCTTTCCGGCCCCCACCAGGGGAAACCCGCTGACATCCATACCCTGGAATCTTTGTTTCAGCTTTTCGGCAAGCATCACGCCGATCGCATCCTCACCGTATCCGTTCGAGGCTACCACGACTTTGGGCCTCAGGATCCCGGCAAGGCTCTCAAGAAACCTGTCCATTTCGTGCACGACCGTCTCGACAACGGGGACAAAAAGCGGAACCGGCGGTTTCCAGCCTTCGGGGAGATTGTATATATCCTTTTCGGTGCAAATGAGACAATCGGCACCCTTTTCCGTACAAGTTCGGAGGACATGCTCCATGTCACGAACCGAATAGGCATGATGATCCCTGAACCTGACATGTTGCCGCGGTTTCACATCAAGGCTCTCAAGAAAGGCCTGGAAACTCTCCGGGTTTCCTACGGCCGAAAACGCGACAGGCTTCCCGTCGGGAGGAATGTTCTCCTCTTGCCACGTACCATCCCAGCGTGCCCACCCCTTCAGGGAGAGTCCCGCGGTAAAAACGCGGTCCTCTTCGCAGAAAAGGGAAATCTCCTTCAGAATAGCCTCCCGCTTCTTTTGCGGGACTTGATCCGATTTGGTCACGACGACCATATGAGCCCTTTCGAGAGCTCTCGGTTTCTCCCTGAGCATGCCCAGGGGGAAGATGTATCCGTTGCCCCAGGGACAGGTGGCGTCCACAAGCACGATGTCTGCATCTCTTCCGAGTTTTCTGTGCTGGAAAGCGTCATCGGCGACGGCCACTTCGACCCCTTCGGCGGCAAGGCGCCTTATCCCCTCCACGCGTTCCGGTGAAACGCACACCGGGCAGTCGGGCAACTTGCGGGAAAGAAGTGCCGCCTCGTCTCCGACGGCAGTCCTGTCAGGTTCATCCCCTCCCCGTACCAAAGAGGCTGTGCGCCCCTTTTTCCCGTACCCCCTGGAAACAACTCCCGCCCTGATGCCGGCCGAATCCAGAAGTCGAGCCAGCAACTCCACGAAAGGCGTCTTGTTCGTTCCCCCATGGGTAAGATTGCCGACACTGATTACGGGAACGGAGGGCTCCAGAGTGAGCCGGATTCCGTGATCATAACAGGCGGTTCGAAGGAAAACGCCGGTGGAGACGATCCATGATAACGGAGCAAGGGCATACCACACTGGAGAACTCTCTTCTCCGCGGATGAACCTGAGGTAGCTATCCAGAAGACTGTGCATCGACACCTCCAAACTGAAGTGTGCAAAGTCTTGCATAGAGTCCCCCGGCTCTCTTGAGTTCCTCGTGAGCCCCTTCTTCCACGACCATTCCCTTGTCAAGAACGATAATACGATCCGCTTCACGAACCGTCGACAGCCGGTGGGCGATGATTATGGACGTCCTGCCCTTCATGGCTTTTTGCATGGCCTTCTGAATCTCCTGCTCCACGGCGGCATCCAGTGACGAGGTCGCCTCGTCGAGGATGAGAATCCTGGGATTCCTGACAATGGCCCGTGCGATGGCCAGACGCTGTCGTTGCCCGCCGCTCAACGTCACTCCCCTCTCGCCGACTTTCGTTTCGTACCCTTCGGGAAGGCTTTCGATGAAACGGTGAATACCGGCCACTTTCGCCGCTTTTTCAATGACCTTTTCTTCGGGATCCTTCAGCCCGTAGGCGATATTGGACATAACGGTTCCCTTGAGGAGGACCGGATCTTGAGGAACGATCCCTATCTGCCGCCTGAGCGTCTTCAAATCAAGTTGTTTCACGTCAACGCCGTCAACGAGCACAGCACCGCTTTGCGGATCGTAGAAACGTGGGATCATGTCGGCCAAAGTCGACTTCCCCGCGCCGGTGGGCCCTACAAGAGCCACTTTTTCTCCGGGGGCCACGGAAATGTTCACATCCCTCAGTACCCAATTCTCGTCCCGGTAAGAAAAACAGACGCCCTGGAAATCGATGCGGCCCGAAATGTTTTCAAGGCACACGGGGTTTTTGGGCGGGACGACCTCGCTTTGGATATCGATAATTTCGAATATTCTGTCCGCCGAGGCGAGGCCCTGCTGCATTTTCGCCACGACTCTGGAGAAGGCCCGAATGGGCTGCACCAGAAGCGCCAGATATCCCAGAAAGGCGACGAGCTCTCCCGGCGTCATTTCTCCGCCGATGACAAGTCGGCCGCCAAACCACAGGATGACGGCAAGAGCCGTGACCAGGATGACCTCGATAAGCCCGGCGAGGGCGGCGTTGACCTGGGTCCCGCGCATGAGCGCCTTGAAATGGAGCCTGTTCTGCTCCCGGAACCTGGCGAATTCCTCTTCTTCCGTTGCGAAGGATCTTACAATCCTGATTGCCGAGATCGCTTCATAGGCCGTTGCCGATAGGTCCGCCAGTCTCCGCTGGATATCATGACCCACGGATCGAAGTCTCTTCGACGCCTTGTCCAGCACCCAGGCGGCCACTGGAAGAACAATAAAGGTTAAAGCCGTCAGCTTCCAGTTCAAAAAGAGCAAAAAGGCTATCATCCCGACGAAGCTCAAACTGTGAACCACGATATCGATGACCACGGTTGTTATCATTTCCTGGACTTTTGTCACATCGTTGGTGATCCTCGAAATGAGCTCGCCGACCCGGGTTCCATACAGATATTTCAGGGACATCCTCTGGGTGTGGTCATAGAGTTCAAGCCGGATGTCCATGACCACCTTCTGGCCCACCCAGTTCATCAGGTACTGCTGACCGTAATAGGCAACGTTCTTCCCCACATAGAGCAAAACGAGACCCACGGCAAGAAAATTGAGCATTGCCATGTTCTTGCTGATGAGGACATCGTCAACGATGTCCTTAAGCAGCCAGGGAGCCACTACGTTGCAGGCAGAAGCAAGAACCATGCACCCCAGGGCCGAAAGCAGTCTCGGCACATAGGGCCTTCCGTAGACAAGAAGTCTTGCGTAAGTGCTCTTTTTCCCCTTCATCGAATCATCCTATGCCAAGTCTTTCCAAAACCAACGCCACGACTCTTTCCGCCGCACCGGCATCGCACGAAAATTCCAGAAGTTCTTCCCGTCGCAAATTCCGTTCTTTTTCATCAGCCAAAAGGCGGGAAACCACTCCAGCCAAGTCTTTTGGAACAACATCTCCAATAATCTCCTGCATGATCTCTCGTCCCGCAATCCTGTTTGGCCATGCGATGAATCCCTTCTTCCTGGAAGCCGTCCTGAGAAACTTTTCTTTCAGCCAGCCTTCTCCACCAAAGTTTCTGTCCAGCACCCCCATGATGCCTGACAGGGGAACCCGCCGAAGGAAGGGAAACGGGACAGCTACGATGGCCGGAACCCCTGCGTAAAGCAGTTCCAGCGTATTCGTTCCGGGCTGTGTCAGGGCGAGATCGGCCTCCTTGAGCACAACCCCTGCCCCTGTTTTGACGGGGTTCAACCCGCCTTGTTCCCAACGTCCGATCTCATTATCCGTAGCAAAAGGCGACATGACCGTAAGAGTTTCAATAGAAAGGCCACGGCCGTCAAGATGCGCCCGGAATTCCTTCAGGTATTCCAGGGAAGCTTCGCGGATGGAGGGGCGGCTGCCTGGGAAAAGGGCAAGTCTATGATCCTTTTCATGAGACCAAGGTGTCGGGCCTTCATCCATTTTCATCGCATCCGCCACGAGGTCCCCCACGTAGTCAGTGGCTTCCGGCACCATCTGGGGCCACGCCGTCAGGAAGCGCTCCGTACGTGACATGAAAGCCTTTCGGCCATAGGCATAACAAAAAATGGGGATACGCCGGCCCGCCGCACGGAGGCCGTAGATCAGGTCCCCTCCCATCTGCAAAACAAGATCCCATGAGCCGTGACGCAAATCGTGCAGCGTGGAGAGAAAGTCTCCCGGCGGCACCACTTCGTCCGCCCCGAGCTCCGACGCCACCCGGTGCTCCTCTCCGGTGGCGAATTGGCATGGCAGCATTTTGACGGTAACACGGCAACCTGCTTTTTTCAAAAGGGGCACGAGGGGGCGAACCCAACACCAGAGCTCTCCCGGTCCATTGGTCAGGATCAGGATGTGCTTCACAGGGCTATCTCCTTCAGGATTGATCTCGCCCAATCCCTGACGGCACATTTTTTCCCCAGCTCCAGGGCTGTCTTCTCCATGAGCGTTTTTGCCCTTTCCCGGCACTCTTGATCCTCGAGATATGTTTTCAGCCCGTGCAGGATATTTCCCGCCGTCGCCTCGCCCTGCAAGAATTCCGGAAAAAGCTCTTCACCTGCTAGAATGTTCGGTATCGAGATCCAAGGAGTCTTCACGAAAAGCTTGTAGGCAAGGCTTGAACTGAAAGAGGCTTTGTACAAGACCACCATAAAGGTCTTCATTATAAGGGCCTCCACGGCGAGGGTGCCGCTCGCACCCGCCACGGCGCTGGAAACCGCCAGAACCCGGGTTCCCGGACCTTCGTAAATATCGAAATCAGGAGCGGATTTACGGACAAATCGTCGGGTCTTTTCGGGCAAAAAAGGCGCAAGGGAAAGCAGGGGATAGTACCCATCCTCTTGAAGCCGCCTCCCGGCCTCGAGCAGCGGAGGCAAAAGACGGGTGATTTCGGCGGGACGGCTGCCGGGAAGAAGCCCGACAACGGTCTTGCCGGCAAGATGGTTTCCCGGATTTTGTTCCGGGCAGAAGCCGTCGAGACAGCCTTTCAGGGGATGACCGCTCCATTTGCTCCTGACGCCATGATTGAGCAGGAATGTATGTTCGAACTCGAAGAGGGGAAGGCACAAATCGCACAGGCGTTTCAGCTTTTTTGTACGCGACACCCGCCATGCCCAGACCGTCGGGGGGCAGAGATACACGACCTTTCCCCTGTAGCCAAGCTTCCTGATGGATGACAAAAGGGGCAGATGAAAATCCGGACTGTCGATGACGACAACGGCGGCAGGCCTTTCGGCAAGAATTTTTTCGGCGATCTCCTTTTTCAGGCGAAAGAGACGCGGAATCGCCCCGAGGACCTCGCTGATACCCATGAGCCGGAGTTCGTCCATGGACCACTTCGCCTCGACTCCTGAACCGGTGCTTTCAGGGCCGACCATTCCCCAGATCCGCCCCGTGAACCCTTCATCCCGAAGAGCCTTCACCAGAACAGAAGCGTACTGGTCGCCCGAAGTCTCTCCACAACTCAAAAAAAGGGAATCTAGCTGAGCCCCCATACCGCAATCCCCGTTTCCCGGGCGAGACAGGCAAAATCATCCCTTTCCAGAACAATTGTCCGCCCCGCTTCGACGGCAAGGCATCCAAGACCCGCTGATGAAATGTTTTGAACCGTTGAGGGACCCACTGTCGGGAGGTCATACCGTTCATCCTGGTCCTCCCGCATCATTTTGAGCACAATCCCCCCCCGGGCAAGTTCCCCGGCCCTTTCGATCATCCGATCCGTTCCCTCCATGGCTTCAACGGCGACAACGGCCTTGCGGTATACCGCAAGGGTTTGCCCGAAGGACAGGGGCAGAAGAGTCCGCGCAACCTCTCTTGCGTAAGCGATATCCTCCATTTCTTCATCACTGGGGACACGCCCCGCAATACACCCCTCAGGCGCCAGAAGATCCGGCACAACATCCTTGTAGGGAAGCACCTTCACTCCCGTTGATTCAATGGCCGAAACGATGGCGCCAAGAAGGCAGTGATCGTCCCGTGAATCGAGATTTTCCAGAATCCTTCCCAGGCTTTCACCCAGTCTTTCCGGCCGGTACATGAGGGTTTTCGGCACCAGTCCGGCGAGCATCAGGTTCCTGATTCCCCGTTCCGCCAGGTCCCGGCTGACAAATTCCAGGTTCGGTGCTTCCAGGGGCACCACGTCTTCAGCCTCGAGTTCCGCAAACCGGTCCGGGGCTTTGCCAAGGGCATAGACCAGAGGCGGCCGGTTTTCGTGAACCAGCCGGGTGACGATTTCTTCTGGAAGTCTTCCTTCGCCTGCAACAAGGGCGATATCAGGCACTGCCATTCCTCCCTACCTGTTGGCCCTGAAGGCCAGTCTGAGGGCGTATGCAAAAAAGAGTGCATTCGGCATCCAGGCCGCTACGAAAGGCGGCAGGTAACCCGCTTCTCCGAAGGACTTGAAAAATGACATAAGCACGTAATAAACGAAGACCACCATGACGCTTACCGCAAGTCCGATGCCGGAGCCGGTCCTGTGCGGCCTGATGCCGAGGGCCGAACCCAGAAGGGCCAGAATGACACAGGCCCACGGAAGAGAAAGCT
>JBKHBH010000067.1:0-11446 GCA_046542505.1 Thermovirgaceae bacterium
GCGCAGCGAAGTTCCCAGACCACACAAGGACGATCCGGCCCTTGTAAAAAAATACGGGGAGTTCATGGGCCGGCTCAGGGTCGAGGAGGAAACCATTCTCGAGATGCTCGAGGCCTTTTCCAGGGGCGACGCATCCTCCGTCAGATCCGCCTCGTTACGGCTCGTCAGGGGATAGATCTTCCGGACGGCGGGTTTTCCTTCCCGGGGAATTCTTATACTTTCTGCTGTACCCGCTTCAGGATGCGATCTTCGAAAATCCAGAGCGAATGAACTGGAGGTATTGCCGTGGCAAAAATACTGGTTGTCGACGATGCAGCCTTTATGCGAATGATGATGAAAGACATCCTGGCCAAGGGCGAACATGAAGTGGTGGGTGAAGCCGAGGACGGAAAGAAGTGCCTCATGGAATACAGCAAGGTCAAGCCGGACCTGGTGACGCTGGATATCACCATGCCCGAGCTGGACGGGATGAATACCCTGATGGCCCTCAAGAAACTGAATCCTGCGGCACGGGTGGTCATGGTGAGCGCCATGGGGCAGCAGGACATCGTTATCCAGGCCATCAAGGCGGGGGCCAGGGATTTCGTGGTCAAACCCTTCAAGCCGGACCGTGTCCTGGAGGCCATCAACAAGGCTCTTGCCTCATGAGGCTCGTCAACGGGCCTGACTTTCGGGCTGGAGAAGGAATTCGAAATGTTCCGTCATGAGGTTTTTCCATTCGGGCAAAAAATGCAGACGGGGTTGTGCAGCAGGGCCGATGATCACATCGAGGCCCTTGCCGATCTTCATGGCGCTTCCCATTTTTTCGGCAAGGTTGGCCGGGGAGTAGGCGCCGAAAATGATGTCCTCTTCCCGGGGCATTCCCGGCATGTTTTCACCGAGACGGAATTCACGGCCCACAAGGTGCGACATATCCTTCGTGAGCGTGGCGATGACCTGCATGAAGGGCAGTTCCTTTTCCAGGGGATCTACACCCGTCACCTGCCCGATGACGCCGTGGCGAAAGAGCAGGAAGCTTCCTGTGGGGAAGGGCGCCACCATTTCCCGGAGGCAATCGACGAAGCGCTCGTCGAATTTCCTGCCTCCTCCTTCACCGATGATCTTGATGGCGTGGTAGGGGAGAGCCGCAACATGATAGGGGCGGTCAGAGACGATGGCCTCGTAAACGTCGGCGAGGGTAATGATTCTCACCGGTACGGGAAGCTTTTCCAGGGGCGGAATGCCCTCGGGGCTGTAGCCGGTGCCGTCGAGGAAGCGGTGGTGATGGGCCACGGCGGCCTTGGAAAGGGGCATGAGGTTTTCCGTCCTTTTTACCATGGCGTACCCGTAGTCGGGGTGTTTTTTCATGATTTTCCATTCTTCGGGCGCCAGTTTGCCGGGCTTGTTCAGGATCTCCAGGGGGATTTTCGTTTTCCCCACATCATGAAGCAGACCGCCCAGGGCCATGTCGAGCTTGTCCTGCCTGTCGGGCCTGAGGGTGCTTTTGAGTTCCGCCATGCGGAGAATGGAAAGGGACAGGAGCATGACCATCCAGGAGTGGTGGTGGGTGTGGTTGTCATGGCTCGAGATGAGCTGGAGGCTGTCCATGATGGCGGGTTTCGTCTCGAAAATCTCCTCGATGACGGGCCTGATGTCGTCGGTCAGGTTCTTGATCGTCTCCGGCTGGAGTTCGTGAACCTTTCGTGCTTTCTCGAAGAAACGGCCGACCTTTTGGTGGATGCCTCCGGGAATGGCAATGCCGCCCCCTTCGGGCTTGATAAGACCGTCGGGGGCTTCCTCGAGGGGGATTTGGATCTTTACGGAATCGATATAATCCCGGTTTTTGAGTCCGAGGATGAGGTTGTTGGTCAAAACGACGCCCTGAAAAAGAAGTGCGCGACCATGCGGGTCCCTCACGTCCTCGGCGAGGATCTGACCGGGTTTGAGGTCTTCCGTCTTGATCTTTACGGAAATACGGGCCATACGGGATCACTCCTGCATCAAAAAGGGTGATGCGTAAATCCATATTACAGTGTAATGGTTTTCGTGTGAAAAAACATCGAACCACAGTATCCACAACCGGCGGTGCCTCCATGGGGGTCGGTTTCCGGCGGCAGCGGTGAACATCCTGCATGACAATCTACGGGAGAGTGAATGACATGAGCTCGTTGAACGCACTGACTACGCTTGTTCAGGCCTTCGGGGCGGGTACCATCAACGTCGCCAAAAGCCTGGGATTGCATTTCCGAATCGACAGGGAAGGTGTCGGCCCGGGCGTCAAGACCTCGTCGAGTTGCGCAGCCGCCGTCATCGGCGTCGTCGGGGAAAATCTCACGGGTTCGGTGACGCTTCTGACCGACAAAGGAGCCTTTCAGGAAATTCTCCGCACCATGTCAGGCGGGATGATCCAGAAACCTTCCACGTCGGATCCACTTTCCATGAGTGCCCTCGGCGAGCTCGCCAACATGATCTGCGGTTCCGCGCTGAAGGAGTCGACACGCCTCCAGGCGGGCAGGTTTGAAATCACGCCGCCCCAGATGTTCACCGGAGACAATCTCAAGTCGGTCCCAAGTGATGACCCGAAGGTCAAGTACTATACCATCCCCATGGTGAACGACAAGGGTACGGCCAACGTCTACATTGTCCTCGGATTCAGGTGATAGTTCCGTGCCCCCCTCGAGGTGACAAAAAACAGAACATACGTTATTATAAACAATAGCATAAATACCGTTATATTCCTCGAGAGGGTTTTGCATGGGACATTACCGGGTACTCGTCTTGGGCTGTCTTCTGATGATCGCCCTGGCCTGGGCTCCCGCGGCCGGGGCGGCCGAGGGAGTGCCCGCCATTCCCACTATCAGCATCGGAGTCGATGAAGCCGCCGATCCGGGCCAGGTCTCGCTGACGGTCCAGATACTGATCCTCCTCACGGTGCTCAGTCTGGCTCCTGCCATGGCGTTGATGGCCACCAGCTTCACCAGGATCCTCATCGTGCTCGGTTTCCTCAGGAATGCCATGGGGATCCAGCAGCTTCCGCCGAACCAGGTGGTGGTGACTCTTGCCCTGTTTCTGACCTTGTTCATCATGAGGCCCGTCTGGGAAAACATCTATACCGAGGCCTACGTCCCCTACCAGGCGGGCGAGATAGAGACCTCCCTAGCCGTCGATCGGACCCTTGAGCCGATTCGGAAGTTCATGTTCACCCATACCAGGGACGAGGAGCTTTCCCTCATGGTTTCCCTCTCGGAATCCGAGCGCCCTGAAGAACGAGAGGACGTGTCTTTGCTCGTGTTGCTCCCTGCCTTCATGCTCAGCGAGTTGAAGACGGCCTTCCAGATGGGCGTCGTCCTTTTCGTCCCCTTTCTCGTGATTGACATGATCGTCGCCAGCGTCCTCATGGCCATGGGAATGATCATGCTGCCTCCCATGCTGGTGTCGTTGCCTTTCAAGGTGCTCCTTTTCGTGCTGGCCGACGGGTGGGATCTCGTTGTGGTCAGCCTGATCGAAAGCTTCAGCTGAGGGGGGATCGGCTGTGGACGGAACCTTTGCGAGCCTTTTCAACCAGGCGGCATGGACGGCGATCTTGTCGGCGCTCCCAATTCTGGTGGCGGCCATGATCGTGGGCCTCGTGATGGGCATCCTGCAGACGGCCACATCCATCCAGGAACAGACCCTGTCCTTTGTTCCCAAGATCCTGGTGGTCATCCTGACGGCCATCCTGCTGGGTCCGGCCATCTTCCGGTCGGTATACCGACTGGCCGTCGAGGTCTTCGGCAAGCTTCACAGCTACGTTTCATGATGGAACTGAACCTTTCGGCGGATTTCGTGTCGATCATGCTCCTCTACTTCATGGCGTCCCTGAGGTTTCTGGGACTCCTTTCGGCCCTGGTGTTTCTGACCGGAGCCTCCCTGCCCATTCCGGTGAGACTCTGGCTGTCTTTGGTCCTTGCCCTCGCTTCCAGTGCTGTGATCAGGGGAACGGAAGTGGAGACGGCCCTGTTCCTGAACCTGCCGGGCTTTGCAGTTACCGCCGCCAGGGAGCTGGCTGTCGGGCTCGTTCTGGGGATACTGGCGTCTAGTCCCCTGTACGTTCTGCAGATCGCCGGGCGTTTTGTCAGCCAGCAGATGGGGTTCGCCATGGCCAACCTGATGGATCCCCTGTCACAACAGCAGGTCTCTGTCATCGGTCAGCTCAAGTACCTGGTAGGGACGTGGTTCTGGTTTTATATTGGAGGACATCTTCTGATGACTGCGGCGGTAACGGAAAGCCTCAGGATGCTTCCCGTGGGGACACCCGTTTTCGGGCTCCTGACGGCTGAAGGCATACGGATGTGGATCTCGGAGCTTTTCATGCTGGCCCTGAAGGTGGTTTTGCCCTATTTCGGCGCCCTCTTTCTGGCGGAAGTGGGGTTGGGTTTTATCGCCAGGACCGTTCCTCAGCTGAACGTGTTCATGCTCGGCTTTCCTATCAAGATCCTACTGGCACTGTTTTTGCTGGCTCTTCTGACAGTTGCCATCGTCAGGGGAATGCTCCCCGATGCCGTCAGCGACTTTCTGGAGATGTTCCAGTTCCTTTTTGCCGGATGACCCGTTGCCCGTCTTCTGCAACAAGGAGTTTCAGCCTCTTCCTTTCTGACCATGTTCCTTGCCGTGATTCGAGAACGGCGATGTCCTTTTCAACCGGCCTGTGAAGTTCTTCGGAAAGCCTGATGGAGCCTGAGCCCAGGCGAACCTCGCCGACTTCCGTCAGAGCTTTCGAGATTTCCTGCCTTCCGCATTGGGGGTCGTCCAGGGAAAACAACGCTTTCGCCAGCCATCGGGAGGCCACGACGGCCTTGGTGGCGATTTCACTATCGACGGGTCCGGCAGCGTGCCCTGCGGGGACCTCTTCGGCAAAAGGCATCCTTTGCCTGAAGGCAATGAGTCCGTCATGCCGGAGGAGCATTTCCGTGGGCCTGCGTCCGTAGATGAGAGTACCGCCCTTGCCGGATGTCTCGATCAACCGGGCCGCCTGCAATGTCCTGGAAGGGCTCAAAAAGGAGATGAAGGCCTTCGTACCCCCCTTGAGGCTTTCCGAAATGGCCTGTTTCAGCCGGTTTTCCGATGTGCGGCTGAGAAGGACCGGCCAGGCGGCCAGGCCAGAAGCCGTCAAGGACCTCACGGTGGCCAGTCCCAGTGACCTGGACTTGGTGTCGAGATGATCCACGAAAACCACCCAGTTTTTTTCAGGCCCTTTTCGGGCCCAGAAAGCCAGGGCTTCCGGACGGTACCCTTCGTCGGCGTCGAGGCCGAAAAGGAAAGGGGAAGGGGCCTTTTCATCCGGCCCCGGCGGGACCGTCTCCGAATGAAACAGGATGGTAGGGATCCCGGTCTCTGCGGCACCCTCTTTTGCATAGCAGGCGGTTCTGTCCTCGCAAAGATTGAGGACCGCCAGGGTCCCCGAAGTGCACAACTTTTCGAAAAACCGCCGCGCATCGGCCCGTGAAGCGGGAGCATCGACGACTTTCAGGGAGATCAAGAGGGGAGGCTTTATTCCCGAGGATTCTCGATGGGCTGGCAGGTTCTTTCTGATGAGTTCCATCACCGTCGAAGGGACAGCTTCATCAGATGGGACGATCAGGGCGACCTTGACGATATTCCCGGGTTCTCCGGCTCCGGGGGCCGGAGCCGTCTGCGACAAGAAAGAGACGAGAATCACTGCGGCGGCCAGGCAGATGATTCGTCTCACATAAAAATGCTTGAGGCACGGCGTCTTCATCAAAACACTCCCTGTTTTTCCAAGAGATCCTGGTTGCGGAACAGCCCGTAATGTCTGGGTAGGAAAAGGCCGATTCTTATACTAGGACAGTATAGGACCAGAGGCTGTCCGATGCCAGGTGGTGAGGTACTCCATGAAGGTGAATGCAAAAAAGGCACTGCTCGTTTTTACAACCGTGGCCGCAGTCTTCGCCCTGGGGTTCGCCGGGGGGATCGTGGCCAGCAGGATGGCCGCCGGAGGAGGTCCGGAAGAAGCAAAGGCTCCGCAGGCGCATGCCTATTCCATCCTGCCTTTGGGGGAATTCAAGATGTCCCTCACGGGGGGAAAGTATTCCGATTCGAGCCTGGCGAGTTTCGAACTGGTCCTCGAGCTGGAGAGCAAAAAAATCCTCGAGAAACTCAAGGCCGACGAATACTGGGAAACCTTGTTTCGGAACGAGGTCATTGCCGAATGCATGTCCCAGGGTGCCGAAGGTTTCCAGAGCTCAGAAGCGGTGCTGAAGCTTTCCGAAGCCATCACCAGGCGGCTCAATGCCGTGAGTCCTTCCATAGACGGCGTCGAGTTCCCCATCAGGCGGGTCCTCTTCAAGTCCCTCATACTTCAGTAAAGGGGGAGGCGGCGTGGATGTCCTCAATCAGGCGGAAATAGACCAGCTGATTAATTCCCTCGCCTCGGGAAGTGCTGGCGTCGAAGCCTCCGGCGGCGAGAAGGCCGTCAAGATCTATGATTTCCGCAGGCCCAACAAGTTCAACAAGGACCAGCTCAGGGCTGTGCATATGCTCCATGACAGTTTCGCCAGGCATCTGACCAATATCCTCTCCACCATGACGAGGTCCATGGTTTCGGCGGAAGTGGCCAACGTGGAGCAGATCCCCTACGAGGAATTCGTCAATTCCGTACTGGCGCCGACGACGCTGGCCATTCTCGAGGTGCGCCCCTTCGGCGGAAAGGCCCTGATGGAGATCAAGCAGGCCCTGGTATTTGCCCTTATCGACAGGATGCTGGGAGGCAAGGGGCTCCCCCTGGAAGAACCCAGGGAATGCACCGACCTCGAACGGGTGATCGTGGACCGCATCCTGGACAGGATCATCGGCGAACTGGACGACAGCTGGAAAACCATACAAGAGGACATCAGCTTTCATCTTTTCGGCGAGGAGAGCAACCCTTTCTTCGTCCAGATTGTCCCGAAGAACGAGATGGTTCTTTTGGTAAACCTGCGAATCCAGGTGGGAGAAATCGAGGGACAGCTCAACCTTTGTCTGCCCTTTCACTGCATCGAACCCGTCATCGACAGGTTCAACCCCCAGGAGTGGTTCATCGCCAGGGACAACCAGCATTCCGCCGAGGGACGCCAGCGTCTGAAACAGCGAATCCGGAACGTAAAAATTGACCTGACGGCGGAGCTCTGCGATACCACACTGACCCTGAAAGAGCTGGCGGAGATCACCGAAGGGGACGTAATCAACCTGGGCAAGCCCATAACGGAACCGGGACTCATGAAAGTAGGCCCGATTCCGAAATTCACCGTCGTTTTCGGAAATGTCGAGGACAGGATGTGCGTCAAGATTCTGGATATCCTGCCTCCTCAGGACGAAGAATGAAAGTTCTCCTCCAGTGCCGGGGAGAAAGTCGAAGCGGCGGAATAAATCAGGCGTACCGTCACAAATTCAACGCAAACCGTCGGGGAGGACTGAAAATGAAGCTCAGGTCGAAGATGCTTGTCTGGTTTTTGGGGGCTTTGGTGATCGCCTTTATTGTGCTGGGGCTTTTCGTGAGACATCAGGCAACAAGGACAGTGGCGGGTTTGACGGAAGAAATGTCCCTGGAGATTGCCCAAAAAAGCGCAGAGTCGATCAACAGGTGGCTTGCAGGTATACGGCAGGAAACCCTGCAGATAGTCGATACCGACGACGTCAGGTCCATGGACTGGTCCGTCATGGAAGAAGATCTGAAGTTCGCCGTGCGTCGGAACGGGGACTATGAAATGTTTTTTGTCGCTGATCGAGATGGCTTTTCCCATACGACCTTAGGCCAGACGGCTAACATCGCCGAGCGGCAATATTTCCGGGACATCATGGCCGGCAAAACCGATTTGGCCCTGAGTGACCCGGTTGTTTCCAAGGCCACTGGAGAACAGATTTTTGTCATGGCTCACGCAATAAAGTCCGAAGGCGAGACCGTGGGAGTGTTCGGGGCCACGGTCACTCTTAAGCAGCTCAGCGAACTCGCTGCTTCCATCAAGATCGGTGACGCCGGCTACGGATGGGTTGTCGACGGGACGGGCCTGATGATCGCCTACCCAGACCAGGACCAGGTGATGAACCTGAATCTCCTCGAATCCTCGGAGATGGGGTACGAGGGGTTAGAGGAGGCCGGAATGGATGTCATCGCGGGGAAGACGGGACATGCCCAGGTGATCAAACCGGACGGCTCCGTCGAGCGAATTTTCTACACCCCGATAGAGGGGGCCAACGGCTGGGGACTCGGGGTGACCATTCCCGAAAAACAGCTTTTCGCCGCTGTCAACCGCCTGAACAAGGGAGTTCTTCTCGGCTTCGCCGTGACTCTTCTGGCCATGGCCGCCATCATTGCCTTTGCTGCAACGGTTATTGCCAAGGGCGTGAACGCCCTGAAGGAGCAGGTGCTTGTCTTTGGACAAGGCGATCTGACGGTGTCCTTCGAAGCCAGCGGCAAGGATGAAATTTCTGAGATGGCCACAGGGCTCAACACCATGGCGGAAAACCTCAGGGGCCTTATGGAAAGCGTCAACGGTACGGCCCAGCAGGTGAACAAGTCCGCCGAAGGCCTGGCTGCCATGTCCGAGGAAATGGGCGCTTCCAGCGAGGAACTGGCCGCCCAGTCCGACCAGGTCAACGGAAACAGCCAGGAAGTGGCCTCCTCCATCGAGGAAGTGAACGCCGGCGTCGAGGAAGTGGCCTCAAGCGCCCAGAGTCTTGCCGACGTGGCCCAGGACCTGTCCTCCAGGGCTGATCAAATCAAGGGCAGTGCCGATGAAGGCCAAAATGCCGCTGAATCCATTGTGGAAATGATTGAACACACCAAGGAAAAGGCGAGGGAAACAGCTTCCGTCGTCGAGGGCCTTTCCAAGCGGGCTGGTGATATCGGCGAGATTTTGGACAAGGTCAACGCCATAGCCGAACAGACGAACCTCCTGGCCCTGAACGCCGCCATCGAGGCGGCCCGGGCGGGTGAGGCCGGACGCGGCTTCGCCGTCGTTGCCGACGAGATCCGTAAGCTGGCTGAAAACAGCAAGGACGCCACCCAGACGATCACGGCCATCCTGGAGGAAATACGCAAGGAAGCCGGTGCAGCGTCCGGTGTGACGAATGAAGCGGTGACCAGAGTCGAGAAGGCCAGTGAGGAATCCAATAGGGTAAAGGACAAGCTCATGGCCATTCTCGAAAATGTCAAGGGCATTACCGAAAAGGTGGAAAATCTCGCTGCTTCCTCACAAGAGCAGAGCGCCTCGGCGGAGGAAATGACCAGCGTCACCGACGGCGCCACCAAGGCTGTCAACTCCATTGCGGAACAGATGAAGGAAATGGCCACAACCATCAGGGAATTCGCCGATTCGAGCCAGGAGGCAAGTGCCTCGAGCGAAGAACTTACGTCCATCGTGGACGGACTCATCAAGGAAATAAAGAAGTTCAAGGTCTGAAGGTGAAAGAACGCCGGCCCGCCTTTCGCGCGGGCCGGCGCGGGACAGGGAAGGAGTGTCTCCCATGTCGGATTTCCAGATCACCGGATTATCCTCCGGAATTGACTGGGGCAACATCATCGACACGATGATGGAAAAAAAGAGAGCCGTGGAAACGCAGTGGTACGAAGAGCAGGAAAAGCTCGACACCAAGGCCCTTCTTTACGAGGAACTGGCCACGAACCTGTCCGGCCTGCAGGGAAGTCTCGATCCCCTGAAGCGGGAGTCGACCTTTCTCAGCAAGTCCGTAGCAGTGACGCCCACGGCGGGGACGGCCGAACCCGTGGCCGTTTCGGCATCTCCCGAGGCGGAAATCGGACGTTTCAACGTCGATGTCACCTCGGTGGCCGCGAATCATCGCGTGGCGGGAAACCGTTACGATGATGCCGACGCTGCCCTGGGGCTGGAAGGTTCCTTCGACCTCTCCGTCGGCGATTTCTCCGTCACCGTCGACGTGTCTTCCGACCAGAGCCTGAAGGATGTGGCCGAGACCATCAATGCCGCCATCACGCAGCAGGCGGAGGAAGCGGAAATCGCCCCGCCCCTGTCGGCCCAGGTCCTCGACAACACCCTCATTCTCGAGGCAGAGCAGACGGGGTCGGAAAACGCGCTTTCCGTGACCGACACCGACGGTCTTTTGGTGAACCTGGGCATCGTCGACGGAACCGGCGATTACACCAATGTCCTCCAGGAACCGGCAGATGCGCAGATCACCCTGGATGGCCTTGATGTGACCCGTTCGTCGAATACCATCGATGACCTCATCGAGGGTGTCTCCATTGAGGTCACTGCCCCGGGGAGCGCTCAGGTTGACGTCTCCCTCGACGCGGAGGCGGCCGTCACCGGTGTGAAAGGCATGCTCGAGGCCTACAACCAAACCCTGGATTGGGTCAATATCCGCCTGACCGAGGAATCGGATGAGGACCCCGAATCCGACGTGGAGAAGAAATGGGGACTTCTCAAGGGTGACGACCTTCTCTGGAGCTGCAAGCAGGACATGCGGAGCATTACCAGCAAGATCCGCTACGATCTCGAGGGGGAGTACAAGAGCCTGTCCTCCGTAGGCATTACCACCGAATCCGTGGATTATGGCAAGAGCGGCAAACTCGAATTCGACGAATCGGCTTTCATGGACGCCATGCTCGATGATCCCGAGGGTGTCCAGAAGGTTCTCCAATCCTTTGCAGAGGAAATGCAGGGATTTACGAAGCAGATGATTTCCGGTGCTCCCGAAAGCGTGGGCGGGAGCATGGTCAAGACGGGGACCGTCATCAACCGTATTGATTCCCTGGAGAAAAGGTCTTCCCAGATCGATGAGAGGATCGCCGACTTCGAGGCCCGGCTGGAGATGGAACAGGCCTCGCTGGAAAAATTGTACGCCAACATGGAAACCCGTCTTTCGGAAATGAATCAGCAGAGTTATCACTTTTCGGCACTCCTTGATCAGGGGATGTCCGATTCGTCGAAATGAGTCAATAACGCCGCCTGAACTGCCGATACTCAAGTAGAAGGACAGAAACGTCACCAAAACGGGAGGATCCCGACAGTGAAAATCAATGATCTCATCTCCAACATCCTCGGTTCCGCCAAAATGGCGCAACAATCCGAGGGGAAAGCACCGAAAGGGAAGGGTTCGCAAAAAAATGCGGCCTTCACCTCTGTGCTCAAAGACGAGATCCGGATCAAAACGGGCAAGGCCGGAGGCGGTGAAGCCGCCTCGACTGAGACTATCCGCAGTATTTCTGCCGACCTTGCATCAGGCCGCCTTGACAACAAAGCCCTGGATGCCCTTGCCCAGCGACTCGCCGAAAAGGCGGACTGGCTGTCGCAAAAAGGCGTTTTCCCCGAAAGTGCGGGAAAAACGGAAACAATCGGTCCGTCCGGGGAAATGTCCGAATTGACACCGAAAGAAAAAGTAAAAGGGCTTTTGCGACTCTGGAAGGATGTTCAACAGGGTTCCACGCCGCCCGGTGGAGTTGGTTCGGAAGGAG
>JBKHBH010000068.1:0-11374 GCA_046542505.1 Thermovirgaceae bacterium
AAAAGGTCATCCCCTCCTTCGAGATCGATTACGACGTTGACCCGGACAGGCAGGCAATAGCCGAATCATGGCCCAACTCCCTGGACTGCTCGTCGGCCGTGGAGGAGTGGTATTTTTCGCCCGAGTACGACCTCGACCGCATGACCCGCGATATGCTGGAAAAACTCAAGAAGAAGGCGCAAGAATAGCGAATCTTTTTCCATCGGAAGCGAATATGTCATGATCTGCGGCGCAAGACCGGGGAGGGGATTATCCCCTCCCCGGTCTTGCGTTTTTCACGTAACATGTTCGGAATGGGATAGAATGAAATGCAAGTACCGTTTCAAAAAACCTACGGTACCGAGGAAGGTACTTTTCATGCAGGAGAAGTTCGAAAAGGTGACACTCGTGTGCAAGGCTAACGTTTATTACGATGGAAAGGTAACGAGCAGAACCTTTTACCTCCCAGGCGGCGAACGCAAGACCCTGGGCGTTTTTCTTACGGGCGACTACGAGTTCAGCACCGGCGATGCGGAAGTCATCGAAGTCCTGCAGGGAAGCGCCAGCTTCCTTTTGCCAGGCAAAAGCGACTGGGAAACCGTCAGCGTGGGTGAAAGCTTCAGCATTCCCGCCAACAGCTCCTTCAATCTGAAGAACGACGAGGTTTTCGACTACCACTGTTCATACATCAAGGAATAACGGGCTTGCCCTGAAGGAGGTTTTCCCGGGGGCGTCGCCTTGATCTTTTTTGCAGGGAGGAAGCCATGAATCAAAAACCGAACGCAGCTTTACAGAAAATCCGTGATGACGCCATGAAGGCGGCCCTGGAGGCTATAGAGGCTGTCTTGCCGGAAAGAGCCGTACAGAAAGCCATCGAAAAAGAGGAATTTCGTCGTCGTATCGAGTCACCGGGAAAGCTCGTCCTCGTCGCGATAGGGAAGGCTTCCTGGCAAATGGCCAAGGCTGCGGCAGACAGCCTGGACGGGCGTATTGACGGCGGCGTGGTAGTGACCAAGTACGGCCATTCCATGGGACCCATAACCGGGCTTGAAATACACGAAGCCAGCCATCCCGTTCCCGACGAGAACACCCTCGGAGGAACGGAAAAAGCCGTTGAAATGGTAGAGGACCTCGGCGAAAAGGATACTGTCATCTTTCTCGTCTCAGGTGGCGGGTCGGCACTCTTCGAAAAGCCCCGTGAAGGTGTTTCCCTGGAAGACATTGCTGACGTGACGGACCAGCTGCTGGCTTCCGGCGCCGACATCGTGGAGATCAACATGATCAGGAAACGTCTTTCAGCCGTCAAGGGCGGCCGCTTCGCCCGGATCGCCGCTCCGGCTCACATCTTTGCCGTGGTGCTTTCCGATGTTTTGGGCGATCGGCTCGACAGCATCGCCTCAGGTCCTGCACACCCTGACGGCACGACGGAGGCCGAAGCCCTTCGAGTGGTAGAAAAGTATAGACTCAAACTAGACTCCCGACTCCTGGATGTCCTCAAGGAGGAAACACCCAAGGAGCTTTCCAATGTCACCACCGTCATCACAGGCAGCGTCACGGCCCTCTGTTCCGCTGCCGCTTCCGCTGTAGAGCGGCTCGGCTACAGGCCCCTGCTTCTTACCACAACTCTGGATTGCGAGGCTCGAGAAGCCGGAGCCTTCATCGCCGCCATGGCGCGGGAGATTTCCTCGTCGGGAAATCCAGTCAGGCCTCCCTGTGCCGTCATCGCGGGGGGGGAAACGGTGGTGCACCTCAGTGGGAAGGGCAAGGGCGGCCGGAACCAGGAGCTTGCCCTTTCCTCGGCGGTCGGGATTGCAGGCCTGAACAACGTGGCCATTATCTCCGTGGGCTCCGACGGGACCGATGGGCCGACAGACGCCGCCGGAGGCCTGGTGGACGGCACAACGGTTACGGCTCTGGATGCACTCGGAATAGATGCTGAAGCCGTGCTGGCGGACAACGACTCCTACCATGCTCTAGACGCCTGCGACAGTCTCGTCCGAACGGGGCCGACGGGAACAAACGTCAATGACGTGACCATATTGCTGTGCGAAGACGGCTTGTGATATGGCCCGGACACGGTTTGGATTCCTTGACGTAACCCTCATACCTGAGACGAGGGCGATCTTCGAGTCCCTCTCGGCGGAAGGAGAGGTCCTTTTCCTTTGCGGGAAAGACGCAGGGCGGCTTGAACAAAAGCGGCCTGAAATCGACATCATCTTCACCCGCCTGTACGGAATTGACAGGGCTTTTCTCGAACATTCCAGTTCCCTCAAGGGCATCGTCATGGCCGGCGTGGGGGCTGATCATATCGACGTGGAGGCCGCCTCAAAGCTGGGTATCCCCGTGGTCATCTCACCCGGCAACGAGGTGTCCACGGCTGAATCGAGCATCCTGTTCATGCTAGCCGTTGCCCGGCAGCTTGCGCAAAAAAACAAAAACACAACGCCATCGGCCAATATCCTCGGGATGGAGCTTTTCGGGAAAACCCTTGGCCTGGTAGGAACAGGCAGGGTGGCAAAACGGGTAGCCCATATCGCCGCTTTTGGTCTCGGCATGCGGGTTCTTGCCACATCGCCAAGGGTTTTTGAAAAATCAGTCGACGTTCCCTGGGAACCGGCGACGCTTGAGCAAATACTGGATGAAAGCCATGTCATAAGCCTTCATTGCCCCCTCACGGACCGCACGTGGCACCTTCTCGACGAACCAAAGCTCCGCCGAATGAAAAAGGGCGCTATCCTGGTCAATATGGCCCGCGGCGGAATAGTGGACGAGAAAGCCCTGATCAACGTCCTGCGCGACGGTCACTTGGTCGGTGCGGGCCTTGATGTCGTGGAAAACGAGCCTCTCAAAAGCGACAACCCCTTGCTGGAACTCGAAAACGTCATAGTAACTCCGCACAGGCTGACACAGACCACGGAAAGCCTCGTCAACCAGGCGCGGAACATGCGTGACTCCGCATTAAAACTTCTCAAAGGGAGAATCCCCGAGACAACTATGAACAAAAACACCCTGGTTACATAATCAGAGATTGACAAAGACCTGTATAGTGATAGGCTTTTGCCAATCACCAATTTCCTGAAAGGAATAAATTTTCTTCTAGGTAAAACATCCGGCGGCTATCCTGGTTTTTTCCGCGTTTCTGGAAGGACAGCATGCCTATGAAAACTGGTGGCTTCGGTGAATCCAAATGCCACCAGTGGCAGGAGGATGGACATGTCTCTTCGAAACAGTTCCCAGTACTATCACGCCGTCCTGGAACGGATACCGCCTCGTGCAAGGCCGGTTTTCGAGGACCCGGGAATGCAGGAACGCGTGTGGGGCCGCCATTGGGGCGTCCGCACTGACGTCGGGACTTTGAAGGCCATCCTGCTCCACCGGCCGAAAGACGAGATCCGCATCATGACAGGGGACAAGTATGATCCCCAGCTGGAAGCCCTTATTGACGATGATCAACAGTGGTATTTCCGTTCCGACAAGGCTCCGGACCTTGCAAAGATGCAGGAGGAACATGACGGGCTCGTTGCCATCCTTGAAAAGGAAGGCGTCGAGATATTTTGGGTTGACGGCGGGCCGAAGGATCCCAATGCGGTTTTAGCTCGTGACAACGCCATGATCGTCGACGGTGGAGCCGTTTTGTCCCGTATGGGGCCCGTGGGAAAGGATTACGGAACGGGCAGAAGAGCTTTACGTCTACAGGAAGCTTGCCGAAATCGGCATGCCGGTGATCCACATGATTCACGGTGACGGCCTCATGGAAGGGGGAAGCTTCTGCATTCTCAACGAAAATGTGGCCGCTGTCGGGACGAGCTTCCGGGGCAATACTTCCGGGGCAGGCCAACTTAAGACAGTTCTGGAAACGCAGGGTAAGGACCTCATTGAAGTACCCCTCCCGGGGTACGCAATGCGTCTCGACGGCGGGATCGTCATGGTCGATCACGACAATGCCGTAGTGAATGTGGAGCGCCTTCCCTACTGGTTTCTTGATGTTTTGAAGAAGCTTGAAATAAAAACCATCCCCGTCGATTACCGGGACAGCACCATGGCCTTGAACTGCCTGGCTCTCGCACCAGGCAGGGTTGTCATGGATTCGGGCTGCCCCTGGTCCGCCGAAAGGCTTGCCGGCTGTGGCGTGGAGGTGCTGACAACCCCCTGGACTGAGATATCGAAGCACGGTGGTGGGATCCACTGCTCTACCTTGCCTCTCGTCAGGGAGAATGACTAGCCGGGAACGTCCGTCGGGGGGTGCTTTCGCGGGAAACGGTCACGGGCCGACCGCAGGGAAGGGGGAATCGCCCGGAAAGGGGAAGACAAAAGAGGACTGAACCCTTGAAGCGGGGAAATGTTCCGAAAGGAAGAGAAGCGAGCGAACCCCAACAGGAGGTGCATTGTTTGATGAGCAAAAAATGGTTCTGCGTTCTTGCAAGCGTACTCGTTGTGGCTTTTTCGGCAGGTGCCGCGCTGGCTGCAACGTCAACGCTGGAGACCATCCAGAAGGCCGACAAGATCGTCATCGGGTCTGCGCCCGGATACCTTCCCTTTGAAATGATGGACAAGGAAGGAAACTTCATCGGGTACGACATCGACCTCGGCAGGGCGATCGCCGATTCCCTCGGCGTAGATGTCGAGTTCCGCCAGTTTGAATTCTCCGGTCTTATCCCGGCCCTTCAGACGGGCGAGATAGACATGCTCATCGCTGGAATGACGATTCGCGGCGACAGGGCACTGGCGATCAGCTTTTCCGACCCTTACTATGCCACGGGACAGGTCCTGATGGTTCCCGCCGATGACACCGAAACCAGTTCCTGGCAGGATCTGGACAAACCGGGTAAACGGATTGCCCTTTCACAGGGCACCACGGGTGCTCTTCTTGCCAAGAGCATTTTCACAGAGGCCGAGTTCCTTGATTTCCCGACCTTCCCGGAAGCCGCTGCAGCCCTTGTCAACGGTGACGCCGACGGCATCGTCTACGATGAGCCGGGTATCCGCATGTATGAAATCATGCACGAAGGCTCTGTCAGGGGTATCTATGACCTGATCAGCAGGGAAAACCTGGGCATTGGCGTCCGTCACAATGACTTCGCCATGATCCAGTGGGTCAACTCCTTCCTGCAGCACTACGTTGGCAGCATCGACGAAATGGAGTCACGAACCAAGTGGTTCGAGTCTTCCGACTGGATGGAGGAAATGAAGCAGTAAGAAAACAACAGCTGTTAACGCCCCCGGGCGTTTGCGGCCCGGGGGCGCCATTCATGCCAAAAGGTAAGGAGGGGGTTTTTTGTACACCGCCGACTGGAGCGTTATCGCCAACAACCTCCCCATGTTTCTCAAAGGGGCCTTGCTGACCCTGAAGATATCATTTCTGGCGCTGGTTTTAAGCATACCCATCGGAGCCATCGTGGGCCTTTGTCGCGTTTCACGAAACCGTGTCATACGGTTTTTCGCGACCGCCTACGTCGAATTTTTCCGGGGCGTCCCGCTCTTGGTGCTTCTCATGTGGATCTTTTTCGTCCTTGGCCGGGTTCTTCGGCTCGGCTCATACTGGTCCGCAATCATCGGACTGGCAATTTTCTCAGGCGCCTTTGTGGCTGAGATCGTCCGGGCCGGGATTGAGGCTATTCCGCGGGGTCAGATGGAGGCGGCGCGCTCGTCGGGCATGACTTACGGCCAGGCCATGAAGCTGATCATCCTGCCCCAGGCGGTCAGAAAAGTTCTCCCGCCACTGGCGTCGCAGTTCATCATCCTGATCAAGGATTCATCGCTGGTATCGGTCATTTCAGTTGTGGACCTGACGCTGATCGGGAAGAATCTCGTGGCTACTACCTTCCGTTCCATCGAGGTTTTCTCTTTCATTGCCGTTATTTACTTCTGCATGACTTTCAGCCTGTCCAAGTTCATCGCCTACTTTGAAAGGCGCACCATAAGGGAATGACGGGGACATGACGATGAATAATACGGCTTTTTCGATCAGAAACGTTTCCAAGCGGTTCGGGACCCTGGAGGTCCTGAAAAATGTCACCTTCGACATACCCAAATCGAAGGTCTATGCCGTCATAGGGCCCAGCGGGGCGGGTAAAAGCACCCTGGTGCGCACTTTGAACGGCCTCGAGGGCATCGACGAGGGGGAGATCCTCTTCGAAGGGGTTTCCGTCCATGACAAAAAGACCAACATCAACAAGCTCAGGACCAATATCGGTTTCGTCTCCCAGTCCTTTAATCTTTACCCGCATCTTAACGTGCTGAGCAACGTCACACTTGCCCCGATCAACGTTCGCCGCTTGCCAAAACAGGACGCGGAGGAAAAAGGCCGCCGGATCCTGGCCTCCCTGGGCCTTGCCGACAAGGAGCAGGCCTATCCGAGCCGGCTTTCGGGAGGACAGCAGCAGCGTGTGGCCATTGCCAGGGCCATGGCCATGGAACCTCACGTGATCCTTTTCGATGAACCCACTTCGGCCCTGGACCCTGAACTCATCAAGGAAGTGCTTGACGCCATCAGGCAACTTGCCGAAATGGGCATGACCATGGTGGTCGTCACCCACGAGATGAATTTTGCCCGGGAAATCTGCGACCAGATTGTCTTCATGGATTATGGTGCCGTTTTGGAAATAACGCCGCCGAAGGATTTTTATTCCGAACCGAAGACGGCGAGGGCCCGGGAGTTTTTGAGCAAGATTCTGCACCACTAGGAAGGGAGCTGGAAACGCTGTCCGATGTTGGCAGAAACCTCCGGAATATACGCCTTGAAAAGGATCTGTCACTGTCCCGGCTTTCCGAAATGGCGGCCATTTCGGTTGCGCAGCTGTCCAAAATAGAAAACGGCAAGGTTTCGCCCAGTCTTGCGGTTCTGCGCAAGCTGGCCGACGCGCTGGATGTGTCCCTTGCGGCCATGGTGGCCGAAAGCGTGCATCCCCGACTTAACCCGGTTTTCAAGGGCGAAGGGTATACCTTCAGACGGAACGCCTCAGGAAAGGAACCAATCGAAGAAGTCTTCCTTCACATGTCTCGGGAAGCCAGGATGCAGCCGGAAATCATTACCTTTCCACCAGGTTCGGAGAGCGGTCATGCACTGAGCCATGGCGGTGAGGAGTTTTTCTACGTTCTCGAGGGACGGATACGTTTTTTTTACGGCCAGCAGCCGCCGGTGGACCTTGAGGAAGGGGATTTCATCTACTTCGACGACACGATACCCCACAGGTATGAAAATCCGGACGAAAAGCGGCAGGCAAAACTGCTCATGTGCTGCTCGCCTCCGGTTTTCTAGAACCCGGATCATGTCAGAGGGACCTGTCTGGAAGAGTCCGCTACCAGACAACACGCGTTGAATCAGGAGGAATTAAAGCTATGGAGCAGGAAAAGGTCACGATCCAGGGAGAAAGATGGTTCCCCAGTGAAAAGACGTTCAGCGAGGAAATGCCCCTGTACTGGGGCGACTGGTACTGTGATTCCGAAGTCGGAAAGCTTCGGGCCGTTCTCATGCATCGGCCCGGTTCGGAAATCGATGCTGTCAAAGACCCTGCCGAAGTCCGCTTCAAGGCTCTCATGGAGCCCGGAAAAGCTCGTGCGCAGCACGACGCTTTGGCGGACATATACCGCAGCCATGGTGTGTCGGTGCATTATGTGGAAGAAACGCGCATCGATCGACCTAATTCCCTTTTCATGCGTGACCAGGTTCTCATGACCCCGGAAGGGGCAATTGTCTGCCGCCCCGCCATGGAAGTCCGCCGCGGAGAAGAGCGCTTTGCCGCCGAAACCCTGGGACGACTTGGCGTTCCCGTCATCAAGACAATCAACGGAAACGGCATCTTCGAGGGTGCCTGTCTCCTCTGGGTGGACCGCAAGACGGTGGTCATCGGCACCGGTTGCAGGGCCAATGCCACAGGGGCACATCAGGTCGAGCGGGAGCTCCGGGATCTGGGCGTCGAGACAGTGCTGCATTTCCAGATCCCTTACGGTCATGCGCACCTGGATGGCATCATGAACTTTCCCGACAGGAACAAGGTCATGATCTTTCCCTGGGAAGTACCCTATGACGTATGCAAACCCCTCATGGATATGGGATTCACTATTATCGAAAACCCGCATGTTGACGAAGTGGAGCACTCCTTTGGCCTGAACTTTGTGGCCCTGGAGCCGGGCAGGATTGTCATGCCTTCGGGAAATCCAAAAACACGGGCTCTTCTTGAAGATGCCGGGGTGGAATGCATCGAGGCGGATGTCACGGAGATAGTGAAGGGGTGGGGCGCCATCCATTGTATGACGGCCTTCCTCAGGCGCGACCCGGTAGATCCTTTCTGAACGGCGAAAGCCGAAGGAAGAAACCTTTGAAAAGAGGGGGCCGGCATTGAACATGCCGACCCCCTCTTTTTTTGAACAAGTTCTTGTTGACGATTGATGAAAAATTGAATTACTATCAATACCAGTTTGTTTTAGCCGCTGAAAGCGGGAGACAAGTTATGTGACGTCGGAGGCCATGTACCGGGGCATCATAAGGCCGGGAGAAGGGACAGGAGGAGGACCATGAGAGGACAATTCAGGTTCCGGGAGGATTACGTCTACAAGATGCCCGTTCATTTTTCGGGTTTTCCCTTTTACCCGGTACGGGTGACCCACGGCGACATGACGGCAATACTCGTTGAGTTCGAGACCGACGAAAACGCCCTTGCCCGGTTCATACCCGAGGATTTCGAGTTGCTGCGGCCTGTGGTGACCGTGCAGTTCGCCAATTTCCGGGACGTAGAGTGGATGTCAAACGGCGAATACCGCCTCATACAGGTTTCCGCGCCTGTCCGGTACGAGGGAAACCCAGAGGGCCTCGAAGGTATTTATCCCCTGGTCATCTGGGAGAACAAGGCCTGCCCGATCCTTGGCGGCCGTGAGGAAGACGGTATGCCGAAGGTTTACGCCGATATCTCTTCAGAACGCCATGTGGGGGACCACTGGTTCACCGCCGCCGGTTATGAAAACTGCACCTTCATCAAGGTGCAGTTTTGGAAACAATCCGGTCTCGATGAAAAAACAATTTCCGAAATGAACCAGAGCCGGGTGACCAACAACTTCGGATGGCGGTACCTGCCAAATCTTGGCAGTGGAGGGGCCTCCCTGTCACACGCCACGCTGTATCCCCAGGAAACGGTCATCGAACAGGGCGCAAGCGGCGAGGGGCGGATCGACTGGACGGAGCTTACCGCCGAGGAACATCCCCTCCAGGCCGGAACCATTAGCAGCCTGGCCAACCTTCCGGTTTCCGGATATTCCGGCGCCGTGATGCTCAAAGGCTACGCCCGGCTAAACGTGGGTGATTCAAGGATCCTGCCCTAGCGGCGGAAAGAAGAGGTGCAACCGATGAGCGGGTACTTCCAGGACAAGGTCGCGGCGCTGACGGGTGCGGCATCGGGCATAGCGTTGGAGATGGCGGAACAGGTGCTCGCCGGAGGCGCGAAGGCCGTCTTTATGGGTGATTTCAAGGAGGAAAACCTCATGAAAGAAACCCGTCGGCTCGAAAAGCAGTACCCCGGCAAGGTGTTCCCCGTTCTGACGGATGTCACGAAAAGGGAACAGGTGTCCAACCTCATCGAAAGCGCCGCAGAATACGACGGACATCTCGATTTCGTCTGCAACGTCGCAGGGATCGGGATGACCCTTCCCACGGAGCAGATCACCTTTGAAATCTGGGACAGCATCATCGACCTGAACATCAAGGGAGTCGTCTATGGCACCTATGGGGCCATACCCATCATGAGGAAGCAGGGATTCGGGCATATCATCAACGCCGGCTCAGTGGCAGGGCTGCTTCCCATCCCGTACCAGGCGGTTTACGCCGCCACGAAGGCCGCGGTCATTTCCATGACCGAAAGCCTCCAGTATGAGCTCGAGACGGAAGGACTCCAGTTCAGCGTCTTCTGCCCCGCAAACGTCAGGACGGCCATATTCGGCGGTCTCGAGCCGCCTCCCGATTCCATCGGTGTCGACGAAGCCGTGAAGTACATTCTGGCCGAGGTGGAAAGGAAGTCCGTCCTTATCGTGTTGCCCCAAAACATCCGTGATTTCTACGACCTCTACTGCCGGAACCGTAAGGATTTTGACAGTCTCGCCCGAAAGCTGGCGGCGGAGCGCCGGGAAAACTACCGCACCAGGGGCACGTATTTTTAGGTTTGGAGGTTCCTGCATGGAAAGCATAGAGAGGCGCTGGGAGGAAGCAAAGGCGAAGCTCTTTGAAGAGGCGGATCTTCACTTCGATGTAGTGGTCCTGCTCGTCGCAGGCCTGGCCCTGGTGATAACGGGGCTCTTGTTGTTTCCCGTTTCCGTGGGGTTTCTTCCCTACTACGAAAATGGCGTCTACGGTTTGCTCCTGTTTTTGTTCGGCCTCCAGACGGTGGTGCTGGGAAGGACTCCCGCAGGGGACCTTAAAAAGTCCGTTCCGGTAATAGGCGGCGGTGTTGGCATCGCCACCGTGGGGATCCTGGCCTGTTTCATTCCCGACGTGTTCACCCTGCTTCCCAGGGTTCTTCTGATCATCTGCCTGGGTCTGGGAGGGTTCCTGCAGCTTCTGCAAATGCTTTTTTCGAAGGACAAGCTCCAGGCCTGGATTGGCTACGGGGGCATTTTCCCCGCCCTTGCAGTGGCCTGCGGAGCCGTCTACGTTTTGTCCATGTTTGCCGGGCTTCTTGTGTGGGAGAAGGGGCTGCTTTCGGTCAGAACTACGGCCCTGTCCGTTTTGGTCTATGGCGCGGCCATTCTCGTATTGGCCGTATTGCTCCAGAAGATCTACCGAATGCATCCGCAGGCGGCGGCACACCTTGACGACACCTTCGGACTGACGGCGGACAAGGCCATGCTGCTTTTGACGGGCCTTTTCATGATGATCCTCGGGGTTCTGCTGATCCCCGTGACCTTCGGCATGCTCCCCTTCTCCGGCAGCGCCCAGCTGGGGCTGCTGATGGTTCTTTTCTCTATCCAGATGCTTGCTTTCGGGAGCACGCCTGTGGGCCCCTTTCCCCGGACCTGGCTGGTGGTCCTTCTCGGGCTCCTGTTTGCGGCGCTCGGAATCATTTCCTGCATCGTGCCCCTGACCCTTGTGCCCTTTTTGACGCTGCTCATCGGCTTGCTGAACTTGACCGGCGGAGGTGCGGGACTCTTCAAGACGGTCATGCCCCTGCTGGATAGTCCGAAACGGAAATCGCCCGTGGTGCCCATTCTCGTCAAACTTACAGTCACCCAGATTGCCATGAATCTCGTGTCGATTCTCTTTGGAACTTCTATGCTCTTTTCGGGCCTGCTGCCGGGCTGGGTGGTCGGCGTGATACTGACGGCCAACGGCGCCGTGCTCTTGTACCTCATGCGCCTGCTCATGCAGATCGATAAAATGCGGTCTGCTATGATGGAAGAAACAGCCTGAAAT
>JBKHBH010000069.1:0-11332 GCA_046542505.1 Thermovirgaceae bacterium
CAGCGTTTTCAAGAATCCTTCGCAGGGACCCGCCGCCGCGGCGCTTATCGAGAAAAAAAACAGAACAAGCATCCCATGTCCTCCATTCACCGATGCAATTTTGCTTTTGAGGCCGGACGATATCAGGCGGAAAGGATCTTTCTTCACCATCCCTTCCGCCCGCACTGCATTTTTTTGAGCGCCGGGAAAAACTGTTCAACGGATGATATCCCCAAGGTTCACCCGCTGCCGCATTCTCGGGAACAGGGCACTCATGTTGCCGTCGAAGAGGGTTCCGAAAAAGGGTCCTTCGTGATCCGGCCACGCCTCCCGTTGGCCGCGACAGTGCTTTCTGATGATGATGCAAACCTCGGTTTCGTTCATTGCCGTCACGCTCCTCACTCAGAATTGTCCGTCAGGGAGCGTAACTTCCGCGGAAGATTTCGCTCTGTATGTTTATACTAGTCTAATGATTACTTTTAGTCAACAGTTTCAGCGCATCGATCCACTTTTTCGTCGAGGTTTCGCCCGTTTCACCCTGAACCCACTCCGGCGCCCCACCTCCTCGTGCCTTGAGTTCCGGATGGCCCCGGATGAATTCCCTGAGATCAGTGGAACAGGCTGTCCCTCCGGCAAGAACAAAAGAGGCCTTTCCCGGTTCCTTTCCTGCTAGGGCCAGGGCAATCGTTTTCTCATCCATGATCTCTTTCACGGAAGGAACGAGCATGTCCATCGGCAGTCCCTCCAGAAAGAGATACCACAACGTACAGGGACCCATATCTTCGGAATTCCACGGCAGTTCAAGCATGTTCCTGGCCTTGTCGAGGACTTTCAGGAACTGTTTCCTTTCCTGCTGCAAAGATTCGTAGACATGAGGAAGCTTTTCCAGGGAACAACCTACGGATCTGAGAAGCGGTCTTACAACACGACCGTATTCGGCCAGGTGTCGCTCCCTGTGCACGGTGAATGAAACGCTCCAATCGGGCGGGGACCCCTTGAAACCTGTAACGAGCACTCCCCCGACATCACCCGTCGATTTCGTATGGGTCCCGGAACAGGCGATAATATCAAAATCCGGGATTGAAACCACTCTAATTTCGGGGTCTTCCACCCGTTCCCAGTTGATCTTCAGTGCCTCTATCATCTCGGCCTTTTCTCTTTCGACAATTTCTACATTCACCGGCAAATCCGCCCGGATTATTTCGAGTGCCTTTTCCTCCGCGTCGAAAAGAACATCCCAGTCAATATTTCCGTCATAGGAAATCGAAATTGTGCTTTCTTCCTCGCCGATGGCGACCTTGAAAACCTGCAGGCCGGGATGGGAATCTTCGAGAATTCTGCTGAGAATATGTTCCCCGGTATGCATGCGCGACAGGAGATGGTTCCTATCAAGGTTCACCTCTGCGTCGACGGTCATTCCCGGTTCAGGTCTCCCCTTTTTGACCCTGAGAAGTAAAATGGGGATACCGCCTCTGTATTGGCAGTCCAACACTTCTGCCTCGAAGGCATCGCTTTTCAGCGATCCCGCATCGCCTGGTTGCCCGCCTCCGGCAGGGTGAAAGATGTTTTTTTCCAAAGCCACCAGTGCGCGCTTTCCCTTTGATTCTACAACTTCCGTAATACGTGTTGACCTGTTCATGAAAACACCTCCAGTGAAAACAGAGGGCCGACGCATGCTTTTCTCGTCGTCCGCTGTCGATGATACACTAAAAACATCAATAATCCGGCTACCTCGTGGAGGGTAAACATGTCTGCTAAAGAGGTCTACGTTCGGGTTTCGGGTATCGTCCAGGGTGTCGGGTTCAGATGGAGGGCCCTGCAAAAGGCTGGAGAACTAAGTCTGAAGGGGTGGATCCGGAACAGGCCCGACGGGGACGTTGATGCCCTGCTGCAAGGCGATGCGGAAAAAATCCGTAAAATGATCGATTGGATGGAACAAGGTCCGCCCCACGCCATTGTTCGTGGCATAGAGGCGCAATGGAAAGATGCTGAAAGTCTTTACGAGGATTTCGAGATCCGAAAGAGCTAGCGAATAAGGGCATGGCGACCCGTTTCAGGCCGAAAACCCCATGCCCTTATTTTGTCGATTTGAAACGTGTTATTTCCCTGCTCCTACGACCTTCAATTCCGGCGTGTCAATGCTTTGCTCTGAATGCACCGATTTCCACGTCTTCACAGGAAGCCCCCAGATTGTGATAAAGCCTTTTGCCGCTTCGTGGTCGAAAGCATCATTGTCAGAATAGGTTGCGACATCATCGGCGTACAATGAATGCTCCGCTTGCAGTCCAACCACAACGGCGTTGCCCTTGTAGAGCCGTACTCTTGCGACTCCGGTCACATGTTTCTGGATGGAATCAAAAAACGCGTCAAGAGCGGTCCGCAACGGAGAATACCAATAACCCACATATGTCAATTCCGCGTATTGCAGCGATAGATCCATCTTTGTCATTAGGACATCCTTCGGCAGCGTCATCGTTTCCACAGCCTGGTGTGCCTGAAGGAGGACAACAGTCGCCGGGCATTCATAAACCTCACGGCTCTTGAACCCGACAAGACGGTCCTCGAGCATGTCAATTCTCCCGATTCCGTGTTTTCCTGCAATATCGTTGAGAGTTGTTATCAGGTTGACACCATCCATGGCTTCACCATTAATGGAAACTGGTATCCCTTTTTCAAAACCTATTTCCAGATATTCCGGCTTGTCAGGGGCATCCCAGGGATCAGCTGTCATGGTGAAAGCATCACTGGGCGGTTCCGTCCAGGGGTCCTCCAGGGGGCCACATTCGATTGCCCTTCCCCAGAGGTTGTCGTCGATCGAATAGGGACTTTTCTTCGTCACAGGAACGGGAATGTTATGTTCCTTCGCGTATTCAATTTCGGCGTCCCTGGAAAAATGCCAATCCCTGACAGGTGCGATCACTTCCAGTTCGGGGTTGAGAGCCGTGGAACACACTTCGATGCGTACCTGATCCTGGCCTTTGCCTGTGCAGCCATGCGCAACAGCTACGGCTCCCTCGATTTTCGCGATCATGGCCAGATACTTCGAAATCAACGGGCGGGAAAGGGCGGAGACAAGAGGATATTTCCCCTCATACTGGGCATTGGCCATGAGTGCCGGCCAGACCATGGTTTCCACGAATTCCTTTTTCAGATCCATGACATATGCTTTCGATGCCCCTGTTTTCAGAGCTTTCGCCTTTGTCGCCTCAAGATCGATCTGCTGACCTACGTCAGCGGTCAGTGTTACGACATCATATCCTTTCTCCTGCAGCCACTTGATAGCCACCGAGGTATCGAGTCCACCACTGTAGGCGAGAATGACTTTACCCTTATGCATGAAGACCACAGCTCCTTTTCATATTTTTCCGACTTGTCGTGCTCCAATAAAAAAAGCCCGTCCCTGGGAAGGGACGGGCTTTATACCCGCGGTGCCACCCTTATTGCCGTTTTACCGGCCGCTCACGACCTCCCGGCCGTTAGTTGCCCCTACTTGGCGGTTTGCCTTTCTTCGGGGCCGGCTCGGGGGCTCTTTTCGGCCGGTCTCGTCGAGGAACGCTTTCAGCGAACTGCATCCCCTCTCTGTCGACGAGCACACGTCCTACTCCTCCCCGTCATCGCCGCATATCCATATGCAACTGACGAAGAAAAAACAGGTCTTATACGTCTCGCTCGTCTGAACCGGGTGCCGTTCATCTGCAATCGCTCCAAATGTGTGTTTCCTGCAGTTCGCAGGAAATTATACAGGGCGATTTCCACAATGTCAACAAAAGGGCCGCCTGATGTGTTTTCAAAACTTCAGTTTCTCAAATCCTTCTCGGCGCAAGTTGTCCATCGCCGTATAATCCGTCAAATCCATGTGAATCGGCGTAACGGAGATATAACCTTCGGAAACGGCGGTTACGTCGCTCCCCTCGTCAAGTCGGTCCTCGGGGTTTCCGGAAACCCAGAAAAACTCGTTTCCTTTCGGATCAAGCAGGCGTGTGACCTTTTCGGCATAATAACGGAAACCCTTTTTCGTTACCTTTATCCCCTGTATTTCATGACGAGGGAGGTTCGGCACATTAATATTCAGCAGAGGTTTACTCCGCCATGACAGGAACGGGAATGTTGCCAGAATTTCCACAACTGCATCAGCCGCCGTCCGATAGTGATGTACCTCATCCTCGGTTTTACAATTGAGTGAAACTGCAATGGCGGGCTTTCCCAGAAAATGTCCTTCTACAGCAGCTGATACCGTCCCCGAGTATGTCAGGTCGTCTCCCAGATTCGGCCCTCTGTTGATGCCCGAAATAACCATGTCAGCTCCGTTTCCCTCACTTTCAAGACCGAGGACGACACAATCGGATGGTGTGCCATCACAGGCATGAGCCATAAGCCCTTCAGGATATTGTCCCCCTGTGATTTTCCAGAGTCTCAACGGTCGTGTCAGTGTTATGGCATGGCCGACACTGCTTCTTTCCCTGTCAGGCGCCACCACAAATGTTTCAAAGTCGTTTTCAAAAAGGCATGACGCAAGTGTGACAATTCCGGGTGCAAAGACACCGTCGTCGTTTGTAACAAGGACCTTCATGGCGGAATCACTCCCGTTTGCCCGTTTTCGGTGTTTTTCAGAGCCCCAGCGCAAGGTTGTGCAACGCCCAGATAATCGGGCCAATGATCCTTTGAATAACCCCGAACATCAACAGGAAAATGAGGACGAAAAATCCATACCTCTCAAGCCAGAAGTACGACTGCAGCCAGCGCGGCGGGAGGACCAGGTACAGCAGTTTCGAACCGTCAAGGGGCGGGATCGGAATCAGGTTGAAGATTCCAAGTCCAAGATTGATCAGGATCATCAGCTGCAAAAGAGTGAGAAGGCTGGGCATCGCGACGAAGGGCCCTGGCATGATGCGGAAAAGCATTCCACAGATGAAAGCTGTCAGGAAATTGCCCCCCGATCCGGCGAGAGAAACGAGTGCCATATCACGGGACGGGTTCTTGAAATACCTCGGTTCTATGGGAACAGGCTTCGCCCAGCCAAACCGGAAAATGAGAAGCATTATTGCACCTATAGGGTCAAGGTGTGCCAATGGGTTCAAGGTCAACCGGCCTGCTCGCTCAGCCGTAGGGTCACCCAGACGGAAAGCCGTGTAGCCGTGACAGAATTCATGAAATGTAATTGCCCACAACACGGCTGGAAGGCTTAAAAGCAAGATCCTGAAATCAGGAAGGCCAAACATTTCGACATCACATCCTTTCCGCGTTCGGCTGGAAGCGGTTTCGTATCCATTCCATTTCATCTTCTCTTGTTTCAACAAGGCCATCCAATCTCGCCATTTTCAGCAACCGGAGCATCCTGCCGATGTCAGGCCCTTCCTTGTATCCCAAATCCAGAAGATCCCGACCTTCAAGCATCGGTGCTATTTTCCTCAGTCTCGTCAGATACAATAGAATGCGTCGCCGCGCTCTCCATCGCCCCGTCGCAGCCGCCCAGTAAAGAGCGGTAGCCGGATGAACTTCATCCAGGTAGCCATATATGAATGAGGAAGGTTTCTCACCTCTTTCACCGAGGATATTCTCAGCCGTTCCAAGGTCGTTTACCCCCTGCTCCACAATCGTTCTCTCCCGTGGATTCAGGTGCAACCTGTCCAGAACAGCAAGACGATCTTCTTCAGAAGCTTCGCAAATGAGCGAGGACAAAAAGACGAGCCACGCGTGTTTACCCATATCCGGCAAATCCCTCACAAACCTTCTTTGAAAGACAGTTATACGTCGCATGGTCCGCATAGCAGAAGCGCCGGGTTGGACTCCCCTGAAAAGCGCTTTCCAGAAACCCAGGGTCCGGAAACGCCTTACGATATCATGTGGAGCCTTTTCCGTGAAAACCAGTTCAAGCTCGCTTCGGAGCCTGACTCCCGAAAGAAGCGAAACGAGGCCGCCTCGTATGCTGTTTTTCAAAAGGCGGAGGGTGTTTTCTTCGAGGCTGAAACCCAGCCGTTGCTCAAGACGAACCCCACGAATAACCCGCGTAGGGTCTTCCACAAAGCTCAGATTGTGGAGCACCCTGAGGGCTTTTTTTTGCAGGTCCCTTCTTCCTCCAAAGTAATCGACAAGCCTGCCCCAGTTCAACTTGTTTATCGAGATCGCCATGGCGTTGACTGAAAAATCACGCCGGTACAGATCATGTTTCAGGGAGTCACTGGAAACACGGGGTTGCGCTACGGGATATTCGTAAAACTCGCGTCTTGCCGTCGCCACATCGATCTTTCTGCCTCCCGGAAACACGATGGTTCCCGTCTTGAATCTCTGATGAACGGCCACGTGGCAACCGTCGGCCTCCCATGACCTGATGAATGAAACGGCATCTCCCTCGATCACAATGTCGAGATCCTCATTTACTCTGTCGAGGAGAAGGTCCCTGACAAACCCGCCTACCACATACGCCCTGACGCCCATGGCTTCCGCCCGATCCCCGAGCCTTGCCAGAAGCTGTGTCACCCAGGGTTTGAGTTTCTGCGAGAGGAGTTCGGAAATATCTTCCGTCCATGGCATTTGCACAGCGATGGAGCGTGTCTCCGAAGGAAGGGACCTCGGATAAAGGGCCCTCAGTATATCCGTTCTCGTAACAATTCCAGTCAGGGTCATTCGGTCAAGTACGGGAAGCCTTCCAATGTTGTTCAGTACCATGATCCTGTGGGCTTCCGCGATGGATGCCTCGGGCTGTATGGCTATCGGACTTTCCGTCATGAAATCACCAACGGCTACCTGGCCCAAACCGTGTATTTTCGCCTTGTCAAGGTCTTTCCGCGTTATGATGCCTACCAGCTCGCCCCCATCCACTACCGGCAGCGCTGCATGGCCGTAACGGATCATTATCCTGTAGGCATCCTCCACTGCTGCTTTCGGGTCTACTGCGAGAACGGGACTCGTCATGGCCTCCCCGACGGTAACAGACGGTTCTATGGTCTGAATCAGCCTTTCTTCCAGTTTCTTCATAATTTCCGATGGAGGTGACCCCGTAAGAGTCACTGATGCCGCCTGGGGATGCCCCCCGCCGCCTAGGGGTCCAAGAAATTTGGCCACATCAAGGATTTCTTCCCTGGACCGTGCGACCACATATGTTCGTTTTTCCATTTGAACCGCTACAAGGGCGACATCGGCGTCGAAATAGTCGCGGAGCCTGTGAACAAAAAGCGAAAGCCCTTCCACGTAGGAATTGGTTGTCATTTGTGAAAAGACAACCTTTGCGCCGTGAACGAATTTTTCCCGCGTGTTCTCCACGAGTGTATCCTGTATCTTACGCTCCGCAGGATCCAGCGTCATTTCTATATACGCCGGAATCGCCGTCATGTCGGCTCCCATGGAGCGCAATTTCGAAAAAACCTGTATATCCCGTTCCGTTGTGGAACCGAAGGTCAACCCCCCCGTGTCTTCATATATTCCCATCGCGAAAAGTGTCGCTTCCTGCGGATCAAAAAAGATGCCCTTTTCTACAAGGCGTTCTACGAGAATGGTCGTCGTCGCCCCGACGGGCTCAATAACAGTAAAGTCAGCACTGATATCCTCCTGGACAGAAGGGTGGTGGTCATAAACATGTACTGTCAGACCGGGGCGACCGAGGATTGCGGCAAAATCCGCTATCCGCGACGGGGATCGGGCATCGACGACAACGAGGGTGGAAATTTCCTCCAGATTTACCTGCCTTGGCGTCAAAATCTCCCACCGGCCTGCCTGGCGTTTGAGAAAGTCTCTCACGTTGCGTCCGGCCGCTCCCGAAAAACAGGGCACTGCCCCCTTGTACAGCTTTGTAGCTGCAATCATGCTTGCTATCGAATCAAAATCCGCACCAATGTGGGACGTGATAACCTTCAATACTGCTGTGCCTCCCGTATCCAGTTGCGAAGCGACTTGTCCGTTTTCCGTATTCTCGCGCTCCTCGGGAATTTTCCCTTTTTATGAGCCATTTCCATGATCACCGGGAAAAGACGTTCGGTGGTCACCGCTTCGATCCTCCATGCCCTGGAGATTTCGCCCGATGATTTTCCCGGACTCATATGTACCGGCACAATCTCCGAAAAGGCGACAAGCCTCTCTTTGCCAAGCCTTTCCGCAAAGTCACGGGCTTCCGCATCGTTTTCCCACTCAACCGACAGGGTGACACATGACGCCATTTCACGAAAGACAGCCGCCATGAGCATCGCTGTTCGGAACAGGTCTTCCAGTTCCCCCTCGTTTTCCACGACATAATCCGCCAATTCTCTTTTTTTGTCTGAAGAAAGCAGCCAGTCTTCTCTCCGCAGTATTTCCTTTGTTGACCATTTCCTTTTGCTGTTACGCGAAATTCTTTGATTCAAGGACGCCGTCACATAAGCTGTTTCATCGACCCACCAGGGCACACTGTTTTCGAACAAGAGCGGGATCTCAGCCACGACCCAGCCATCCATCGAGAGTATCCGCCCTTCCATGATGCTCCTGACCAGAGGATGAATGATGCGCCCAAGCCATCTGTACTCCTCTTCATTTTCAAAAATTATTGAAGCAATCCGTTTATGGTCGGGATGGCCCTCGTCGGAGATTATTGATTGTCCCCAACGCCTGCAGACCTCCTCGTTCAGGATTCCCTGCTTCCAGATTTCGTCCACAATAGCATCTGCACTGACAACAGAGGCTCCCGCCCGTTTCCAGAAGTCCGCCAGAGTGCTTTTACCAGCTCCAATGTCTCCTGTCAAACCGACGACCAGCATCGTAAAAAGCCTCCTCGCCCCTGTCTTCGGTTTCCTTGCATTCCTCGGGTATCTCCCAGAGGAACCTGGAGAAACCGTTCCGCAAGATGGAACCGAAAAGTACTCTTTTCCTCGCCGCTGTCAGATACAAGCGCTCCTCAGCCCTCGTCATTCCAACATAACAGAGTCTTCGCTCTTCCTCCAGCTGGTCCGGATCGTCCATGCATTTGTAGTGCGGGAATATCGTTTCTTCGAGGCCGGCAATGAAAACAACGGGAAATTCCAGCCCTTTCCCTCCATGAAGACTCATCATGCTGACCTGGTCGGCATCAGCGACACTCACCAGATCCAAATCAGTCATAAGGGCGATCTCAGCAAGCATCGCTTCAAGGCCTTCCGCAGGATCAGCTACGGATAACAGCTCCTTGATGTTTTCCGAACGTTCCTGCCGTTTTTCCTTCGATTCTGAAGCAAACTCGTTTTCATATCCGATATCCTTGAGGATATAGTGCACAATCCCAGAAACATCTTCGCGCAGTTTCCATATGCGTCTCAAGTGCCGTCCCAGTTCCGAAGCACCCTTTTCGGCTTTCCCCTTGAGTCCCGCTCCTGTTTCCTCCAGTTTCGACCAGATATTGTCCGTTTCCGCGGCAGCCGTTTCTCGTATCCAGTTTTCAAGGCGCGCAAGGCTCTTCATCCCAAGTCCCCTGGAGGGGACATTCCCTATTCTTTCCAGGGCAGCCGTATCCAGTGGATTCACGGCAAGCCGCATAAAGGCTATGGTATCTTTTATTTCCCTTCGTTCGTAAAAGGCTGTGCCCCGTACAATTCGGTAAGGAATCCCGTTGCGCAAAAAGACTTCTTCGTACAGTCGGCTCATGGCGTTAATCCTGTACAACACAGCAATGTCGCGGTATTTGTAGCCCATGCTCCTGAGTTTTCGCATCTCGCCAGCGATGAAATCCGCTTCATCATGTTCGCTTCCCGCCAGGAGCACGTGTACCGGACATCCTGCGTCTCTTTCGGTCCAAAGCGCCTTCTCCGGGCGCCTGGAGTTGTTCTGGATCACAGCGTTTGCCGCCTGAAGAATGGTTTCAGTCGAACGGTAATTCCTTTCTAGAAGAAAGACACGGGCGTCGGGGAAATCTTTTTCGAAGTTCAGGATCATGGACATGTCTGCCCCTCTCCAGCCATAGATCGACTGGTCGGGATCCCCGACAACCATTACATTTCCCGAGGTACCTGCGAGCATCTTGAGCAGGTGGTACTGCGTCTTGTTCACATCCTGATATTCATCTACCAAGATCCATCGATAGCGGCTTCGCTCTGCCTCCCGGAGGGATTCGTCTGAAGCCAGCGCCTTGAGCGGCAGAACAAGCAAATCGTCAAAATCCACCGCATGCTGATCTTTTAGAAGTCCCTCGTACCGTTCGAAGACCGGCCCAAGAGGCGGATCCAGTTTCCGGTATTCAAAAGCCGGCGGGGCAATTTCGCGCTTGCATCGGGATATTTCTTCCAGGATCCAGTTCGGATCAATCTTTTTCGGATCAAGCTCCTGCTCCTTCAGGATCTTCTTGACGGCTGACTTGCTGTCTCCTCGGTCGAAAACGACCCGGGCCTGGCGTCCCAAAACGCCTTTCACAACATTACCGTAACGGGAAAGAAATTTCAGTCCGTAGGCGTGGAACGTACTGACATCCATTTGTTCCTGTCCCATTTCGAGCAGTCTCCTGACTCGTTCCCGCATCTGCCGCGCCGCCTTGTTCGTGAATGTCACGGCCAGAATCCGAGAGGGGCTCAGGCTCTCCTCGGAAACGAGGTAGGCGTACTTGTAGGTCAGTACCCGTGTTTTTCCGCTTCCTGCACCGGCCAAAACCAGCATGGGGCCGCCCGTATACCTGACTGCTTCCGCCTGCTCAGGGTTCAGTGTCGAAAGCAAATCGGGAAGGGTTTTTTTCATTGCCGCTTCTCCATGAGCCAGCGTTCGAGCAGATCCGACCAGGCTTCGATTCCCTTGCCATTCAAGGATTCAACCTCCAGGCAACTCGCCAGGGGATTCAGCCTTTTTACATCGGACCAAAAGAGCTCGCTGTCAAAATCGATATAGGGGACAAGGTCGACCTTCGTCAGCACCACGGCACCGGATTCATGGAAAAGATGAGGGTATTTCAAAGGTTTGTCGGCGCCTTCCGGGACGCTGCACACGGCCACCTTGTAATCCTCCCCCAGGTCAAATTCCGCAGGGCAAACAAGATTCCCCACGTTTTCCACGAAAAGGACGTCAAGACTCGAAAGATTTATTTCCTCAAGGGCTTTCCACAAAAGATGCGCTTCCAGGTGGCACCCTCCCTGGGTGTTAATCTGCACCACGGGCGTCCCCGTTTTCGATATCCTTTCCGCGTCTCTCGATGTGGCCACATCACCTTCTATGACTGCGCAGGAAAGGGCGGTTTTCCCAAGAGTGGCTTCCAGAAGGGTTGTTTTCCCCGCCCCGGGCGATCCAATAAGGTTCACCACAAGAGTACGCTTTTCCCTCATTCGTTCCCGGATCCGCATAGCGTATTCTTCGTCAGCGGCGAGAACAGAACGCTTAATATTGATCTTCCTCGGCATCTGTTTCCTCCACCTCCAGTGATTCGATCTCAAGTTCC
>JBKHBH010000070.1:0-11250 GCA_046542505.1 Thermovirgaceae bacterium
GCGACGGCAAGGCTTTTATCGCCATGATGAAAAAGCTCGCCTACCGGGAAGGCATCGGTGACCTGCTGGCCGACGGCATGGTGGAAGCCGCGGAAAAGTTCGGGGGCGACGCGAAATATTACCTTTCCCACATGAAGGGGCAGCCTTCCGTCGAACCTTTCAGAACCTGCAAGGGATGGGGGCTGGCGGTGGCCACGTCCCCTGTGGCGGGCCGGCACCTGCGGGGGGCGACCATGGGTTCCGCCCGTTTCGGCCCCAGGCCTCGGCCCGGATCCACTCCTGTCGACCCGGCCGGGTATGAAAACCAGCCGGAGATCACCTTCTGGCAGGCCCGAAGCAAGGAGATCGAGGACAACCTGGGCATCTGCAGTTACGTTGGCACCTGGACGGGGGCGAACTTTCTCAGGATCGGGGACTTCGTGGATTTCATCAGGTTCGGTCTGGGAATGGATGTCGATGAAGATGATCTCATGGAACACTACGCCAGGGTAGGGCGGAACCTGGAAAAGGCCTTCAACGCCCTTCACACGGACATGGGAAGGGAAGACGACCTTCCGCCGGAACGTTTCCGCAGGGAAGGGATCGCTTCCGGTCCGCATCGCGGGGAAAAAGCGGACGAGGACAAGTACAACATGATGCTCGACGAATTCTACGAGCTCTGGGGATGGGAAAAAACGGGGATGCAGACGAGACGATGCCTGGAAGAACTGGGCCTTGATGATGTGATCGAGCGGCTTGAAAAGGCGGGGAAACTGGCTGACTGAGGTGAAGTCTAACCCCTGTCGATGCTCCGCTCGGCACCGTCGGTTTCCAGGACGAAAAGCTGTACGATCCATTTCCTTTCCTCGCGGCCGAGGGAATCGTAGTTTTCTCCCCGGCCGATGCAGGTGAAACCGAGCCGGGTGAGCATGAGTTCGAGCCTGTCGGGCGAGAGGCCGTTGAACAGGCGGCCCCTTTCGTCCCGTCGCTGGATGGGTTCGCCGGCTGTGTTTACAGGGAGCGACACCAGAAGGCGTCCGCCGGGCTTGAGGACACGCCTCAGTCCGAAGGCGGCGTCAAAGAGGGCTTCTTCCGGAAGGTGCATCAAAACGGCGGAGCAGAGGATGCCGTCCAAGCTGTGGTCGCCGATGGTCTCAAGGCCGGGGAGGGCGTCGCAGGCGAGGCGGTCCTTGAGGACGGGGTCTCTTCTGAAGCCTTCGGTGACGAGCTCCCGGCAGGGGTCCACGCCGAAGGCGTCGTAGCCGGCTTCAAGAAGAAGGAGCACGTCACGGCCTGCGGCGGTCCCGACGTCGAGGATCTTTGATCCCTTGGGAAAGGCCGCGGCAAACCAGAATTCGATCCCGCCCCTGGCGCGTGCATATCTCTGGGCCAGGGCCCTGGCGTTGTTTTTGTAATATTTCTGTGTCTTTTGGTCGGAAGAGGCCTCTTTCATGTCGGAAGTTCATCCTTTAAGAGGCTTTTTCTCTCACAGCCATTTTGCGAAAGTTGCCTCCAGATATGGCCACATAACTTTTTCGACGCGGCAAATTCCGGCGTATCTGAGCAGTTTGTCAAAATCTGGTGTCATCCGTGTTCTGTAGAGCTTGAGCGCTTCCAGTGTCACATCCATTCCGATCTTGTTGCGAAACTTGAAGCAGTCGGCAAGGGTCTTTTCGGGGTTATAGACCTTTACGGAAACTTCATCGATCAGATGTTCCTCGATACCGGAGTTGTATGTCTCAGTCGAAAATTTGTGGACCTGGATTGGAGGAAAATCGAGATATGGTGCACGCGATTTTCTTGGCACTGCCACCGAAACGGCATGGGGAACCTGGGTAGTTATGTTATGGAATGCGAGTGCGGAGACGAGACAAATTACGGCGTTTGGAAATCGAAGGCTCACTGTAACCAGATCGGGATTGCTGATCGGCGGAAGTTCGACCAGTCGATATACTCCCCTGCTGACACGCTTGATGATCCCCTTGTCTTTGAGAGAATAAAGTGTATAGCGTGTAATGCCAAGCTTTAAAGCTTCACTCATCCTGAGCCTGCCGTTATGCTCGCGGAAAATTTCTTCAGGTGATTTTTTCATTCTACGCTCCAGACAAAATGTACTTATTTGTTCATAAATGATAACATTATGTCTGAATTCGACTGAGAAATCAAGCCATCATAGCGTTGCTTAAACATAAGAAGTGGGATCAGGAAGTTCCAAAACAAGGTGCTCCTTTGTCCTCCAGATCGAAACATGCTTTCTTCTTGGCTCGCGTGGTCAATAGACTAAACCGTTGCACTTCCTCAAAACAGCCTGATGATCGAGTTGAGGCTGCTTTTTCTTTTGAGGCCGACGAAGGCCTTGCAGGGCAGGTAAAGGGCGGCGAGCCCCAGAAACCAGCAGAGGTAGCCAACCTCGTAGCTTGGTGGCTGGGGGAAAATTTTGCCTACCAGCAGGAAAAAATACAGGTGCAGGATGTAGAAGAAAAAGGGGCATTTCCCGAAGACCTGCAGGGGGTTTTTGCTGTCGCTCCAGAATCGCCCGGCCCTGGAGAAAGCCGAAATGGCCAGCAGCGCGACGCCGGAAAAAAGCAGCATGTAGGTGATGCTGGGCGGATATTTGTTTACCGCCAGGAAGGCGATGACGCCTTCGCCTTCGACGGGATGGGTGTTCCCGAAGCCGCCCGAAAGGCGAAGCAAGACGAAACCTGCCACGAGGGCTGCTCCGACGAAAGGAAGCATATGCTCCGTTTTGACGCGTTCGGCCTGGAGACGGCGGGCGAGCACCATGCCGAAGAGGGCGAAGACAAACCAGGGGAGCACCGGGTAGAGGACGAAGACGCGAAGGTACTCCGTTTTTAGCCCCGAGGGAATGAAGGAAAACATCACAGGCAGGCTGACGGATTCCATGGGCTCGGCAAAGCCCAGGTGGACGTTGACGAGCCACTGGGTTATGACAGCCAGGACGATTCCGAGGGCGGCCAGGGCTCTCGCGGGAACTCGAAGCAACAAAGACCCGAGGGCCATGGATCCGGCAAGGGAATAGAGCACACCGAATTCGAGGGCAATGCCGGGGTTGTCGGCCTGCGATGGATATGCAAAAGACCAGACGAGATTCTCCATGGTCAGCATGATGGCGACCAGAACGGCAGCCCGGGTCCAGTAATGGCGGATGATCTTGACCTCGGTCCACCCCGCTTCATGCCTGCTTTTGGCGAAAAAGACCATTCCCGCCCCCATGATGAGGGCGAACCCGGGGGCACAGCTGTGGGTGACAAACCGTGTGAAAAAGGCCTGGAGGGTGCCGTAGTCCGGAACGGGCATAGCCCAGAACTCGAAAAAGCCCTTGTGGCACACCAGGCCCATGGTGTGATCAAGGGCCATGAGCACCATGATGAGACCGCGCGTGGCATCCAGTTCCGGAAGACGCCTGTTGACTGAAAACAGCTGCATGTCATTATCCTGCGGCATGAAGAGTCTCCGTTTGAAAGGTTTTGGATAAATCCAGTGTATTGCATATTTGTGAACCGACAAAACAAGATGTACTGTGAATCGAAGTCACGGTTTTGAATTCAGGAAAAAAGGTTGGGGATCATGAAAGAACTCTACACCATCGGGCATTCGACGCACCCTTTGGAGGGTTTTCTCGAGCTTCTCGGGATGCAAGGTGTTACCGCCGTCGCCGACGTGCGGTCCGTGCCCTACAGCAGGTTCAATCCCCAGTACAACAGGGAGACCCTCAAAAACTCGCTGGAGGATGCCGGGATCGCCTACGTGTGGCTGGGAATGGAGCTTGGGCCCAGGGGGCACGAGCCAAACTGTTACGTGGAGGGCAAATCGCCCTACCCTTGCATCGCGCAGACGGAGCTTTTCAGGGAGGGGCTCGAAAGGCTCCGCAGGGGGATGGAGAAACACCGGGTGGCCATGATGTGTGCCGAGAAGGACCCCGTCACCTGCCATCGGATGATTTTGATCTGCAGGGCGCTCCGCCGGGAAACGATGAAGATTTGGCACATCCGCGAGGATGGCAGCCTCGAAAGCCTCGCAGAGTCGGAAAAACGGCTTGCCCGAACGCTCAAGCTGGAACGGCTCGAGCTTTTCGAAACGGAAGACGACTTCGTTGAGCGTGCCTACGACATGCAGGGGCAAAGGCTTACATCTGCCGGGAAAAAGAAGGCAGGCGTACCCTTTCAGTCAAAACCTGCAAAAGGGGAAAACCAATCGCGATGATTTGCCGAGCCTGGATTCAGCATCCTGAAGATTTCACAAGCGGCAGCAGCACAGGTAGAATAAGACTGAATGGAAAATGAAACGGGCAGCTGGATGATTTCAAGGAGGGATCTGGATGGAGGCTTTGTCCAAGTACCAGTGGTACCAGAAGATTTACGAAAAAACGGCTGACATCGTCAGGGAGGCCCGGGAATTCGGCGAAAAACTGGGTCTAGGCAAGCTGAAGGATGACATCGGGATGTACGCGGGAAGCTCCTCGCGGCCCGGGAACCTGCCCAAATACGTGCTGGACGAGATCGTCAAGGCGAATACCACGGGCAAGGTGGTGCCTCTCCGGAACCTGGAGGACCAGCTCCGGGACGTGGTGAAAAGCGTTTACGGCGACGAGTACGATGCAGTCGCGGCCAATACCTGCGAGGCCTGCATCCGGATCGCCCTCTCGACCCTGTTCCAGCCACCCACGATGCGGCTTGGCGACGCCTACCGGAGCCGGGTGATCATGCCCTACGCCGAGGACATCGAGTGGGTCGGCGGGTACGGGCGGTTCTTCCCGCCGAAGTACAAGAACCTCCTCGTGGATCGGACCGTCGCCGCCGGGGAGCTGGGGGTGGAGGGAAAGAGCCTTTTCAACCTGGACATCGTGCTGGTGAAGCTCGCCGGCGCCACCTATGACTGCCACGGGGTACGCTGGAACCCCACGCCGCTTCTGACGCAAGTCGACGCAGGGAAATCGCTGGACCGGCTCGCCAGAACCGCCGAACGGCAGGCCAGGGATCTCGCGGGTTTTGCCGCCGTGGGATACGACACGCCGAGCTACGGCCATGGGGAGCTCGACGAGAACGGAACGCCCGTTTTCCTGAAGGGCATGGCTTCCCTCGCTGAAGAATATGACGTTCCCTTCATGGTTGACGTGGGGAGTTCCATTCCCTTCGTGGGGGCCGATCCCCGGAAGATGGGCTGCGACGTGATCACATACAGCATGGACAAGGCCGGCAGGGCTCCCTGCTCCGGTCTCATGATCGGCAGGGAAGAGGCCATGTCCCAGATCCGCAAGGGCATGGGGCTTGGCGGGCAACGTTTCGGCGAACTGTCGTCCCACGGGAAGGCCGTTTACACTTTCGCCGATCCGGGCCGCGACACCGTGGCGGGCCTCGTGGCCTACCTTCGGACCTTGCGTGACCATTCCCGCCTGGTCACCGACCCCATCGACAGGTACCATGAGATCCTCGTCGAGGAATTCGAGGCAGTTGAGCCCGAATGGGTCCGCGAGAAGCTTCTTTTCGTCAAGACGTACCAGCTTGGTGGCACGGAGATAAATTACGAGAGAACCTGGGACGACCGCCAGGGCATGCCCATCTACACCTTGGAAGACCTCTGGGCCGACACCAACCCCGTTGTGCTGGCGCAGCTTGCCATGGGAGTGGAGCCCGCGACGATCTATGCCGGGAAAATGTTCATAGGCCCAGGTCTGGGGACCCTCGACAACGACGGAAACCTCATCGAGGAATACGCCCGCCTGAGCGCCAAGAGTCTTGTGGCCGCCGTGAATATCGTCAACAAATATGCGGGGCTGATGGAAGACTAGTTGCGGCTGCAGTTTGCCATGAAGGCGTTCAGCCTGCGAAACCACGGGCGAGCCATTGAAGGCCCAGACACAACCCCGACGCATCCATTTTAAAAAAAGAAGTCCAACCCCCGTGTACCGGATTTCCGGGCGCGGGGGTTTTTTGTTTGCAAGGCAAAGCGTTTCCCAATTTGTTTGACAGCCAGACTGTTTGGAAATGGAGGTGCCAGATCCGGAGGGTTGAGCAGCTCTTTTTGATCCGGTGTCCGTCATTCAGCCCGTCAGGTTTTGACGCACTTTTCCCGGATAAACCCGGGATGAAAACAGAGGCAGCCGGCCAACGCAAAGGGACGTGGAGGATTAGAGGAGATCGTTATTTTTTCATTTGTCAAAGTAAAACGTTGCCTTGACACTTGAAGTTGCAAGGGTTTATGCTGTATTTGTCGATTATTGTATAACACTGTGCCATAATGCGGAACAAATCGTCCTCCATTTTGACTTGTTCATTTTCCGACTGCGGATCATCAGGCAGCCGGGAGTTCGGCCCGATAAAATGTCCTGTTCGTGATAAAAGCCTGAAAAAAAACGGTGAGGACCTTGGCCAAAAGGGAATATTTCGTCAAGTCGGTATTGAAGGCTCTCGATATTCTGGAACTTCTTGATAGGGAACCGGATCTTGGCGTCACGGAGATCGCCGGGAAGCTTGACATGGAAAAGAGCACGGCCTTCAGGCTTGTCAATTCCCTGAAGCTTCGCGGATATGTCCGGAAGGATCCTGAAAATAACAGGTATTCCAACGGATTCAGGCTTTTCGAAATGGGAAATAACGTGGTGAAAAACATGGGGCTGAAAGAACAGGCCTTTCCTTTCCTGCAGGAATTGTCCAAAAGAACCAACGAAGCGGTGAACCTGGCCATACAGGACGGCAGGGATGTCGTGTACCTTGACAAGATAGAGAGCCAGGCCACGATAAAAGTGGATCTCCATGTCGGGAAAAGGATGCCCATGTACTGCACGGGGCTGGGGAAAGCCCTTCTCGCATTCATGGATCCAGCGGAAGTGGAGGAACTTTACTCTGGTGAAACCTTCGAATCCTTTACTTCGACCACCCACGGTGATCTCGCCTCCCTGATGGATGAACTTGAAGAGATACGGCAACGGGGCTATGCCTGGGACAACGAGGAATATGTCCAGGATATCGTCTGCATAGCGGCTCCCGTGTTCGGCATCGGGAACGATGTGGTGGCAGCCATAAGCGTTGCGTTGCCAAAATTCCGATACGATGGCGATCCCGGGAAATTTCAGGAAACAAGGGACCATGTCGTCGATGTCGCCGAAAAACTCAGCCTGGCCCTGAAAGGACTTGCCCAAAGCATGGTTTGACCCGACGGGGAGTGTTTTCCCTGCCGAAAATGTGAAAAGGAAAGGGAGAGGATAGTGATATGGCCAAGGTAACGATCCCGGCAATAAAGAAAATGAAGGAAGACGGGCGCAAGATCACCATGGTCACGGCATACGACTACACCCAGGCTTCTCTCGCCGAAAAGGTCGGAATCGACATTATTCTGGTAGGGGATTCCCTTGCGATGACGTTACTCGGCCACGAAGGGACAATCGCCCTGACGACGGAGGAGATGATCGCCCACATCAAGCCCGTGGTGAAAGGGGCCCCGACACCGCAAATAGTCGGGGACATGGTTTTCGGATCCTACAACGAAAGCCTGGCCCAGGCCATCCACAACGCCAGCCGCCTGATGAAAGAAGGCGGCTGCGACAGCATCAAGCTGGAAGGAGGAAGGCCCGACGTGGTGAAGGCCATCGTGGAGGCCGGGGTTCCGGTCCAGGGGCACATCGGGCTCACTCCCCAGACGGCGTCCATGCTTGGAGGGTTCAAGGTCCAGGGAAAGAGCCTTGACGCCGCAAAAAAACTAATCGACGATGCCAGGGCCATTGAAGAAGCCGGAGCCTATTCCATCGTGGTGGAGTGTGTTCCCGAAGAGCTCGGAAGAGCCATCACCGAGGCGGTAACGATTCCGACCATCGGGATCGGAGCCGGCCGGTACTGTGACGGCCAGGTTCTGGTTTATCACGACATGCTTGGCATGTTCGACAAGTTTGTTCCGAAGTTCGTCAAGCAATACGCCAAAATCGGCGATGAGATTGTGAAGGCTCTTGAGCAATACAGGGATGAGGTCATATCCGGAGAGTTCCCCGAAGAGCGGCATGTTTTCGGAGGACTGACCAGAGAAGACATCGAAAGCCTGAAAGACTGAAAAGGTGGCTGTTCCCAGATGAAGATAGCTGTGCTTGGCTCGGGAGCGATGGGGTGTCTCTATGGAGGTTCCCTTGCGGAAGCAGGGTTTGATGTGACCCTGATCGATGTGTGGAAGGAACATGTGGATGCCATCAACTCCAATGGGCTCCACATCGAGGGCGTCACCGGGGACCGGGTCATAAAGGATATTTCCGCCGTCACCGATTTTTCGTCCCTCGGCACTGTAGACCTGCTCGTGGTTTTCGTAAAGGCGACCATTACGGAAGAGGCCATGGAAGAGGCCAGGGGGCTCGTGGGCGACAAGACGGTGGTGCTGACCCTCCAGAACGGTCTCGGGAATATCGAGAAAATCGGTGCCGTCGTTGGGAAGGACAAGGTGATGGCAGGGACTACTGGGCACGGCTCGACGATGCTTGGCCCGGGGCACATCCGGCACGCTGGTTCGGGTGACACCACACTGGGCGAGCTTGACGGCTCAAAAACGGAAAGGCTCGAGAAGGTGGCCGAAATGTTCCGGAAGGCCGGGTTCAGCATCATCCTGTCATCCAACGTGGTCGGTTTGATCTGGGACAAGCTTCTTGTCAACATCGGGATCAATCCCCTCACGGCCCTGACAGGGCTTCGGAACGGACAGCTCCTTGATTTCGCCGAAACGGAGGAGCTTCTCGAATCCCTCGTGAGCGAGGCCCGGGAAGTCGCAAAACGGCAGGGAATCCAGCTGAGCTGCGATCCCGTGGAGCACACGAAGGATGTCTGCCGTCGGACGAAAGAAAACATGTCCTCCATGTTCCAGGATGTGACGAAAAAGCGGAAGACCGAAATAGACGTCATCAACGGCGCCATCGTGGAAGAAGGAAAGAAACTGGGTGTCGAAACACCCGTCAACAGGGTGATCACGAAACTGATAAAGGTCAGGGAGAAGACTTACTGATCACCGGTCCTGCGGTTTTTCGCCCTCGGTGTTTTTGAAAAAACGTCCGGGACCCTGTCCGGGAAAAATGCGTGTAGGATATATAAGAAAGGATGTGTTGCTTCCATGAACAGCGACAATGTCAAGAAAGGGTATGAACGGGTGCCCCACCGATCGCTTTTGAAGGCCGGAGGCTTCACCGACTGGGAGATCGAACGGCCCTGGATCGGCGTGGTCAACGCCTATAACTCCATCATTCCCGGACACACCCACCTCAACAGGATTGCTGAAGCCGCGAAAAACGGCATCTATGCAGCCGGCGGGTTCCCTCTCGAGTTTCCCGTGATCGGGGTTTGTGACGGCATCGCCATGAATCATCCGGGGATGAAGTTTTCCCTCCCGAGCCGTGAACTGATCATGGATTCCATAGAGGTCATGGCGAAAGCCCATGGTCTGGACGGGCTCGTGCTGGTCACCAACTGCGACAAGATCATACCGGGCATGGCAATGGCGGCGGCGAAGCTCAACATCCCGGCCATCGTTATCAGCGGCGGGCCCATGTTGGCCGGGAAGATCAAAAGCGGCGCCATCGACCTCAGCAACGCCTTCGAGGCCGTCGGGAAGTACGCATCGAAGAAGATGACCGACGAGGAACTCAAGGAAGTTGAAGAGATCGCCTGCCCGACCTGCGGCTCCTGCGCGGGCATGTTTACGGCCAATACCATGAACTGCATGATGGAGGCCCTGGGCTTCGCCCTTCCGGGAAACGGCACCATCCCGGCGGTCTACGCCGCCAGGGAGCGGCTTGCCAAGGACACCGGAAGAGCGGTCATGGCCCTTGTCGAAAAGGACATCAAACCCCGGGATATCCTGACCCGTGAAGCCTTCGAGAATGCCGTGGCTGTGGATATGGCCCTGGGAGGGTCCACCAATACGGCACTGCACCTCCCCGCTATCGCTCATTCCGCCGGCCTCAGGCTTTCTCTTGACGACATGGACGAGATCAGCCGGAAGACGCCTCACCTTTGCAGCATGAGCCCTGCAGGCGCCCACCACATAGAGGACCTTTACGCCGCCGGCGGCATCCAGGCCGTCATGGCCAGGCTGGCGGAAGGCGGGCTCATCCACAAAGATGTGCTGACGGTAACGACCCATAAGGCGGAGGACAACTTCAAAAACACCGTCGTCACGGATGAATCGGTCATCCGTCCTCTGGATAATCCGTATCATGCCCAGGGGGGCATCGCCGTCCTCAAGGGGAGCCTGGCACCCGAGGGAAGCGTGGTGAAACAAACGGCCGTCGCACCCGAAATGCTGCAACACAAGGGACCGGCGAGGGTCTTTGACTGCGAGGAGGATGCCTCGTCGGCCATCAGGGCCGGCAAGGTCGAAGCGGGCGATGTCATCGTCATCCGTTACGAAGGTCCCAAAGGTAGCCCGGGAATGCGGGAAATGCTTGGTCCTACCTCCAGCATTGCGGGCATGGGACTCGGCGAATCGGTTGCTCTCATCACCGACGGGCGGTTTTCGGGAGCGACAAGAGGCGCCTCCATCGGCCATGTCTCGCCCGAAGCGGCTGCGGGAGGACCCATCGGCCTGGTGAAAGAAGGCGACCTCATTGAAATCGACATTCCGGCCAGGAAGCTCAATCTTCTGGTTGACGAGAAAGAACTCGAGGCGCGAAAAAGCGCCTTCAGGCCGAATGTCCAGGAAGTGGACAGCCCCTTCCTCGAGCGCTACCGCCAATTCGTGACCTCCGGGACCTCCGGGGCGGTCCTCGAGAAAGAGCAGGAATGAAGGATCGGGGCCGCCGGGGACTTCCTCTTGCGGCGGTCCCACAGGTCCCGTTTATCCAGGGCTGTACCCTGCAAGGCATTTTGTCAGGCATAAAGCCGTCGAAAGAGGTGAAACGAAGAAAAGATGTGAAGTGCAAGAACCGGTTTCCCCTCGGCATGGCTGAATTCAGTGCCAGAATGCGAAAGGGACGTGATATGCCATGAGGAAAGTGCTCAAGCTCATCGACAGCATCAATGAATTCGCGGGTTTGCAGACGCGCTGGCTCTCCGTGATCCTGATGCTGATCGGTGTGATCGGTGTGGTCAGGAGGTACGCCCTGCATCAGTCCACCGTCTGGGAATACGAACTTATTATCATGACCGGAGCCGCAATGTACGCCCTCTCCTGGGGATACGTCCACCTTCACCAGGCCCATACCCGCGTAGATATTTTCTACTATCGTTTGTCCGACCGGGCAAAAGCGACGGTGGACTCCATATGTGCCCTGGTGTTTTTCTTCCC
>JBKHBH010000071.1:0-11175 GCA_046542505.1 Thermovirgaceae bacterium
TGACTGGTGTGTTCGAGACGTTCGTCACCGTGACGGCGAAGGCCGTCTGGTCGTCCCCCGCCGAGGGGGCGATGTCCCAGGCCAGAACGTTTTTCGGTTTTGGGGCGGGTTCCGGCGTGCTTTCGGGTTGCTCCTGGGGCTTCGTTTCCACGACGACGTCATCATCAGGCTTGGGGGCGGAGGGTTTTTCGGGCTCCGGTTCAGGCGTTTCGGCCTGGGCCTGCTGTTTTTCCTTTTCCAGGGCCGCCATTTCCGCTTCAAGCTCCGCCTCGAGGTCGGCCTCCTCTTCGGCTGCCTTTTCAGCCTCGGCCTTTTCCCGTTCCAGGCGCTCCTGTTCGAGGCGCTCGGCCCGGGCAATCTCACGCTCCCGGGCGATTTCGGCGGCCACCTCGGCCTCGATCCGGATCTCCCGCTGGAGGTTTTCGTAGGTGCGGTCCTTGCCCTCGAGTCCGTATTCGTCGCAGAGGCGCTCGAAGTTCCCCTTGGCCAGGATCATTTCAACGGCCACGTCGTAGGCCTCGTCCGTGTTGTCGGCGTACCCTTCCTTGATGAGCCAGGTTTCCATGTACCGGAATTCCGCCGCCATGGTGGCCTGGAAGAATTCGTCCCGTTTCGCCTGAGCCGGTGTCTCGGGCCATTTCTCCACGGGGCCCACCGTCTCGAGCATGGTGGTGTAGATATTCTCGAAGTTCTTCTGGCCCACCCAATTCGCCGCGGTGTCGCCGGCCATCTTGCCCAGGTTCCCGATGGCGATGACCTGCCCGATGGCTGGAGCGGTGTAGCTTATCATCTTGCCCGCCGTGAACTCGCCGAGTTTGTTCGTGGCGCCGGCGAAGTCGCCTTCAAGTACTGCCTTGCCTATGGCCGTCAAATCCTTGGCGTCACCGGCAAGGCCCAAAGTCTGCGGCGAGCTTCCCGTCAGGCCCGTGATGAAGTTGCCGGCGGCCTCGACAGGGTCGGGGGCGATTTCTCCATCCGGCGCTTCCGCCCACGCATCCAACGGAGCGGGAAACACTGTCACTGCCAAAAGCAGAAGAAACAGACCGATTCTTTTCATGGCACGCCTCCTGAAAGGGTCTTTGCCCGGGGCTACTGGTCGGACTGTTCCAGCTTGGTCCACATAAAGACGGTGAGGATCTCCTTTTTTTCTTCTCTGGGAAGTTCACCGAAGTTGACGCCTATTTCCCAGGCATTGTCGGTGTTTTTTCCCTCTTCAGCCGCCGCCGGCTCTACCCAGGCTATGGACCCCTGGTAGATCTTGTCCTCTCCTTTGGCGTGAAATTTCACGGAGCAGGGATCCTCCCTGGAATATTCGGGAGCTGTGGGCCCCTCGAAACGCAAATGGACTCCCCCGAGGCTGATGTCCAGGACTTCGGCCTCGGTCCAGGGGCCACCGGATCCGCGGGCGATACCGGCCCTGGTGTAAAAGGGCGTTCGAACATATTTTCTGAGTTTCGTAAATTCCTCTTCCCGTGCCTGCTCCCGTTCTTTCTCACCTGGCGCCATTACGCTCACTCCTTGTAAAGACTGGGAATACCTGTAGGCATGTTTTTTCCTCCCAAAACCGCAGCTCGCAAGCCCGGCTTCCAGACGAAAACCGGTGTTGTGTTCACAGCTCTTTTTTTTCGGTCTCTACACACTCTGTAATTATATGTGGAACGCATCAGGCAAACGTTCGAGCCTGGATTGGAGCGTGGCCGCGAAGGTGGCTTCTCGGCGTTCACTTCACCGAGCCGGTGAATTCGAGCCGGGCGTCGTCTCCCTTGATCCAGAAGGTGGTCTCGCCGTCGGTATAGCGTGCGCCGGAACCCGAAATCGCCCGGGGAAGCTCCAGTGGACCGTCGGGAAAGTAAAGGATCGCCGCGTCTTCGACGAATTCCACGTCGAAGGTAAGACCGTAGAAATCATAGGTAAACCGCATGTCCTTGTCCTGATTTTCAGCCGCACCCAAAACGGAAGCCGCCAGAAACACCGCCGCAAGCACTGCCAGACCTGTCGCTTTTCTCATTCCTGCCCCTCCTTCACATTCCGAACCCCAAACCTTTTGGGGTCAGGTCTTTACTTTTAGTATTTTCAAGGTCACCCTCGTTCGCCTTCGTAGCTCTCTGATTTTCCTCAAACCGCAAACCGATGGAAAAGCCAAAAAATAAAGACCTGACCCTCCTGGTTCTCGAAAGGTTTTATCCTTCTTTCCGGTTCCGTCGAAGCCTGGCCGCCAGGGCGTGGGCCGAAAGACCCTCGTTTTGAGCCATGATTTCAGCCGCAGGTGCGAGTGCTTCGATGCCTTCGGAAGTGATTTTCTGGTACGTGCAGGTTTTCAGGAAGGTTCCCGCCCAGAGGCCGCCGGTGTATCGCGCTGCTCCCATGGTGGGGAGTGTGTGGTTTGTTCCGGCCACGTAATCGCCGAAGACCTCCGCCGATCCGGATCCCAGAAACAGGGCCCCGTAGTTTTTTAAATCCCCGAGCAGGGCTTCAGGGTTTTTTGTGTTGACCTCGAGGTGTTCCGGCGCCATTTTGTTGGAGTATTCCACCGCCTCCTCCAGGGAACCTGCGACGAGGATTTCGCCTCGGGCATTCCAGGACAGACGTGCCGTCGCTTTCGTATCGATCTCCTTGAGAAGGCGCTCCGTTTCGTCGGCCACGCGGGCCGCCAGTTCCTCGCTGGTGGTCACCAGGATGCCCCGGGCCTCCGGGTCGTGTTCCGACTGGGCCAGAAGGTCCGCTGCGACTATTTCCGGATCCGCCGTCTCATCGGCGATAATGAGGACCTCGCTCGGTCCGGCCACAAAGTCGATGCCCACCCTGCCGTAAACCTGCCGCTTGGCTTCGGTGACATAGACGTTGCCCGGCCCGACGATGAGATCTGCGGCCGGGATGGTCTCCGTCCCGCAGGCTGCAGCGGCTATGGCCTGGGCCCCGCCGACGGCATAGATCTCGTTGACTCCGGCGATGTCGAGGGCCACCAGGGTGGCCGCGTGGGGCAGGTCGCTTCCCTTGACAACGGGTGTACAGCAGAAGACACGTCTGACGCCCGCCGCTTTGGCGGGAACGGCGAGCATCAGGGCCGTGGAAAAGAGAGGGTACCTTCCGCCCGGGACATAGCAGCAGCAGGAATCCGCGGGGATCATGCGATGGCCGAGCCACACTCCAGGACGAAGTTCTCGCAAGGGGAGTTCCTTCACAGTTTCAAGCTGGGCTCTGGCGAAGTCCCTGATGTTTTCGGCTGCGGTCCGTACGGCCTTCACGAGATCCTTGGGCACGTCACCGTAGGCAGCCTTCACTTCCTTTGCACTCACCCTGAAGGAGGTTCTGTCGCTTCGACTGAATTTCTTTTCGTATTCGGCGAGGGCCGCATCCTTTCGCTCGGAAACGTCCCGGATGATTTCGGCCACGATGTCGGAAACACCCGAGGGGGCAAACCAGTCGCGTTTTTTTTGACCCTGGCCGGGCTCCTTGAAATGTTTCATATCTATCACTCCAATGGTATTTCGTTAAACCGGCGCAAATGCGACGATACCATAAAATGGCCGCACGGCGGGCCTCCATCGCGAGAGGCACGGTGGATTCGACTTGCGATTTGTTGGATACCTTGTTGACGTCAAAGACTTGACCCCGTGGGGTTTCAGTGTTTTTCGAGGATGAGGAAAAGGCTCGAGGCGTCGACTTCCTCGATGCGCCAGGGGCAGCCGGAGGAACGGCCGAGGGCTTCCAGGTCCCCCGGAGCAAAGGTGGTAGCCGTGAATCCGTCCTTGCAGACGATGCGGCCGTCTCTGGTCTTTTCCATATCGATCTCGCCCAAAAGGCCTTTCCGGGATTGCTCCTGGAACCACTCGAGGCGGTGCTCCCAGAAGCGTCTGCTGTAGGTGCTGAAGAAAGCCCTGCCTCCCGGCCCGAGGGCCCTGACACTTCGGATGACAAGGTTTTTGGGGTCGCCCTTTATTGCTGACAGGCCGTTCTGGAGGCAGAGGACGATGTGGAATTCGCCGTCGAATTCCATCCCGTGGGCATCCATGACGAGGAGGCGGCAATTGGGGGCGTCCCGCAGGTACTCCTTCCCGAAACGAACGTTGTCATGGGAAATGTCGATACCCGTCACCGATTCGGCGAAGGGGGCCAGGCGCTTCATGATACGGCCGTACCCGGCGCCGAGCTCGAGGATCTTTTCCGACCCGTCAAGGGTCCGGGCGACGAACTCGATCTCGGCATCCAGGTATTGCCGCACCCTGGGTATCTTTGTCTCATACACCTGCTCCAGCTTCCCTGCGTTGAGCTTTCCGGCGTAGTAGTTTTTCATCCTGGCCACCTCCCTTGAATTCCACCCGCCCAGGGCTATCTGGGGGCTTTTTCCTCTCAAGCGGCGTCTCGCGGAATACTCCGATCCTCCTTGCAAACATTATATCGGGATTTCGCCCCAACCTCCCTTCCGTCAACCACAACGCCGCCCGCATCACGGGTTCTTCTTGAAGGAAAAACAGTGAAGGAATACACTATAAACTGCGTGAATGGTTCGGGAAGAGCAATTAACAAAAAAGATGGAAGGTGAAGGTTCATGGATCCTGTTCTGTTTGATTTGCCCGATAATATCGACAGGGACAAATACCTCATCGGCACATACTACGTTGCCGGAAAGAGGACCGTGGAATCACTGAAATATGCAGCGGCCCTTGCCGTGGAGCAGAGTACGGGGACCTGGCTCGCCGTCCCGGCGGAAACACCGGAGCTGCGGGAGAAACACATCGCCCGGGTCGTAGGCGTCTACGAGGTTCCCAACTACTCCTGGGAGATCCCCGAAGATGTCACGGAACGTCAGTTCGTCACCAGAATCGCTTTCCCGGTGGCAAATTTCACCGTTCAGTTCGCCATGCTTTTCACCACCGTTCTCGGCAACATCGCCAGCGGCGGAAAGGTGAAGCTGCTGGACATCGAGTTCCCGAAGTGCTGGCTCGATGAGCTCAAGGGGCCTAAATTCGGCGTTCCCGGCATAAGGGATCTTCTGGGCGTGCCTGAGCGGCCGCTGGTGAACAACATGATCAAGCCCTGTGCGGGCCTGACTCCCGAAGTTACGGCGGAGCTCGCCTACGAGGTGGCCGTGGGAGGCACGGACATCGTCAAGGACGATGAGCTGATCGCAGACGCCGGCTACTCTCCCCTGGAAAAACGGGTTGCCAAAGTCATGGAAGCGCTGAAGCGCGCCAATGATGAAAAGGGCGAGAAGACCCTCTACGCCGTCAATATCACCGACAGGGTGGACAAGCTCAAGGAAAACGCCATGCGATGCCTGGACGCTGGGGCGAACTGCCTCATGGTGAATTTTCTGACCATCGGCCTCGACGGTGTCCGAATGATCGCCGAAGACCCCGACATCAATGTGCCACTCCTGAGCCACCCGGATTTCACCGGAGCCGTGTACGCTTCACCGGATACGGGCATGAGCGCCGAGCTCATAAAGTCCAAGCTGCCGCGTCTGGCCGGACTCGACATGGGCATCGTGCTGAGCCCCTACGGCAAGTTCCCCTTGACACCGGACAAGTTCAAGCAGTGCTGCCAGGCCTTTTTGAGCCCCCTCGGGCACATCAAGCCGGCCTGGCCCATGCCGGGCGGCGGGACGCACCCCGGCCATACGGAAAAGCTCGTCGAGGACCTGGGCAGGGACATCATCATCGCAGCGGGCGGAGCCATGCACGGTCATCCAATGGGGGCGACGGCGGGGGCGAAGGCCTTCAGGCAGTCCGTGGAAGTTGTCATGCAGGGGGGACACCTGTCCGAGGCGGCCGGAACCTATCCGGAACTGGATGCCGCTCTCGAAAAATGGGGAGTTGCCGGGGCCCAGAAGGATATTTACGATCTCAAAAGCTGACGGACCCGCCAGGACCGAATGGGCGTGACCCTAAAAGCTTGATAAAAACTGAATCTGAAAGGGAGGTTTTCAATATGGCGAAACAGTACACGCGGGACGAGGTTGCCGCGAGGCTGAAACAGACCATCGACAGCGGCAAGCCCGTCATCATCGCCGGAGCGGGTACGGGGATTTCCGGGAAGTTCGCGGAAAAGGGCGGAGCGGACCTCGTGGGGGTGTACAATTCCGGCCTTTACCGGATGGACGGGAACGGCTCCCTCGCGGGGCTCATGCCTTACGGCGACGCGAACCAGATCGTCATCGACCTCGCGCACAGGGTCTTTCCCCAGATTCAGGAAGCACCGATGATCGCGGGAATCTGCGGGACCGACCCGACCAGGGAGATGCGCCCCTATCTCAAATACCTCCACGAACTGGGCTTTTCAGCGGTCATGAACTTCCCCACCGTCGGGCTCATCGACGGGAAATTCCGCAAGGAGCTCGAAAGCACGGGCATGGGGTACGCAAAGGAGATCGAAACGTTGAAGCTCGCCGCCGAGATCGGCTTTTTCACCCTGGGATACGCCTTCACCATCGAGGAAGCCGCCCTCGTGGGACAGGCAAAGCTCGACGTGCTCATCTGCCACATGGGCCTGACCAAGGGAGGAGCCATAGGATCCAAGGAAGCCGAGGGCATCGGCCTCGAAAAATGCGCCGAGCTGATTAAAAAGATGACGGCGAAGGCGCGGGAAGGTCATCCCGATATCACGATTTTCTCTCACGGCGGTCCCATCGCATACCCGGAGGACACGGAGTACATATACAAGAACACCGAGTCGGTCGGTTTCCTGGGGGCTTCCAGCATCGAGCGCATCCCCGTGGAAAACCCGATTAAAGAAGCGACGCAGAAGTTCAAGAACATCCCTCTGGGAAAGTAATCTGGCAGGAACGCGGCGCCCCTTGCTCGGGCGCCGCCCTTTTATCAGGCGGAACATCTGAGAAACCGGATCCAAAAAGACGAGGAGAGATACGTGATGTCTGACAAATCGCGAATTATTGTTGCCGGGATTCTTGATACCAAGGGGGACGAGATCAAATTCCTCGCAGATCGGGTAAAGGCGGCCGGCGGAGAGCCGACGATCCTGGAAATCAGCGTGGGAGACCAGGTCGGCTGGGCCGATATCGGGATCGACGAAGTCCTGAAGAAAGTAGGCAAGAAGCCGGAAGACGTGTTTTCCCTGGACCGCGGCAAGGCCGCCGATATCATTATCGATGCGGCGACGAAGCTGATTCTCGAAATGTATGAAGAGGAAGCCTTTGACGGGATCATCGCCTACGGCGGATCCATGGGGACCAGCATAGCGACCTCCCTGATGAGGGCGCTTCCCATCGGCTTCCCGAAACTGATGCTCACCACCATGGCCTGCGGCGACACGAGCCCCTACGTGGGAACCAAGGATATCTGCATGATGTATCCCATTGCCGAAGCCGGCCTGAACAAGGTGACCCGCATGATCCTGAACAACGCGGCGGCGTCCATTGTCGGAATGGCCCAGGCCCCGTCGATGGAACACATCGAGGAGAAACCCCTGATCGGCTGCATGATGTTCGGCGTCACCACGCCCTGCGTCCTGCGGAGCTCGAAATTTTTCGAAGACAGGGGCTACGACGTGATCGTCAACCATGCCGTCGGCAGCGGCGGCCGGTCCATGGAAGAGCTCATCCGCGACGGCCTCGTATCGGGACTGATGGATATCACGACCCACGAAATCGGAGATTACCTGCTTGGCGGGGTTCTCAGCGCGGGACCGGACAGGCTGACCGCCGCCGCGGAAAAGGGCATCCCCCAGGTCATCGCGCCGGGCGGTCTGGATTTGATCAACTTCGGACCGAAGGATACGGTCCCGAAAGAACACATGGAAAAGACCAACCAGCCGGGGAAGGGACTCTACGTCCACAACCCGACGGTGACCTGCGTGGGCGTGTCCCCCGACGAAGCGGCCATGATCGCTGAACACATGGCTGAAAAACTCAACAAGGCAACGGGACCCACCGTCGTCTGTGTCCCCATGAGAGGATGGGGCGCCTGTGACCTCGGCAAACCCGACAAAAAACTCGGGTGGGCGGGCCCCGATCCCGGTCCCGTCTGGCTGTCCGACAAGGAAAGGCCCGAATGGTCCCTCCGGAGCCGGAAGTTTTTGGACGCCCTGAAAGAGCACCTCGACCTAGACAAGCCGAACCTGGAGATCGTCGTCGTGGACAAGCATTTGAACGAACCCGAGGTCGCCGACCTCATGTCGAAGATCCTCGAAGAGATGCTCGAGGGGACGTGGAAGAAAGGCAGCCACTCAAACCTGCCTTACGTTCTTCCCCTGGATGAGGGCCCCGACGGGTGGAGTTGACATGGCGAAACAGTATCCGCGCACGGAGGTCCTGGCGCGCCTGAAGGGCCAGGTCGATAAAGGGAAGGCCCTCCTTTTGTTCGGGGCCGGCACGGGCCTGACGGCCAAATGCGCCGAAAAAGGCGGCGCGGACCTGATCTGCGTGTATTCCACGGCCCGCTGCCGCATGAGCGGCCGCCCTTCGCTGCTCGCCTGGCTCCCCTATGGAGACTGTAACCAGTCGACCTTCGAGATGGCCGGAGAGATCCTGCCCATGATCAAGGAAGCCCCGTGCATTGCCGGACTTGGAGCGCACGACCCGACGCTCGACCTTGACTATCTCGTCGAGGAAGCTCTTGCCCACGGGTTTTCTGGGGTAACCAACGAGCCTTTCGCAGGCATGTACGGCGAGGCTTTCGGCACGGAACTCGAGCGGGCAGGCATGGGGTTCTCCCGGGAGGTGGAACTGGTCCGGACCGCCCGCAGGCGGGATGTCTTCACACTGGCCTGGGCCTTCAGCGCCGAAGAAGGGAAGGCAATGGCCGAAGCCGGGGCGGACGTAATCGGCGCCATGATCGGCGTCACCTCCGGCGGCTTTACCGGGGCGGGCAAAACGGCATCCCTTGAAGAAGCCGTCCAGCGGATCCGTGAAATCTGCGACGCCGTCAGGGACGTGAACCCGAATACATACGTCGTGACCCATGGAGGTCCCATCAAGGATCTGGAATCGGCTGAATTATCCATCAGGCAGACATCGGCCGTCGGCTACGTGGCCGGGTCGAGCGGTGAACGTATCCCCACGGAACGTGCGATTGTGGATCTGACGAAACGCTTCAAGGACATCGGAATATAGGCAAAGAAGACAACCGGGTTTGGAAGAGGTTCTTCAAGCTGCGGTCATCTCGGCCGCAGCTTGATCTTTGCCTTTTGCCTGTAACGGCCCATCATTTGCGAAAACCCGCCGGGGTCGGATCTTCGATTTACTGATTTTCCATTTCCATCAGACTTTTGCTCCACTTCATCCGGCATGAGCAGGAAAAGGTTCTGAAGAAACCCCTAAATCAAAGATCTGAACATTCCGCTTATATTTTCAAGAGCTTGTTACAGATTCAGCAGGGTTTTCAGTGAGATGCTGGAGTTGTCGGTTATTGTTGTTTTCGCCTCTTGTAACCATGGACCACTTGACCCTCACCAGGTGCCTGCCACTCGCACGGACTGCCAGGTCCCGCAAGGTATTGAACCCATGCCGCAGGATGTCATTGCCGTGTTTTTCGAAATACAGCGAGGCTTGATCTTCGGTTTTGGGTTCAGAGCGATTCCGGTTGTCCGGCAGATTGAATACAATCAGTAGATAGAAGATCCGACCCCATTGGTTCCGGGGGCTTTCCTTTTCAAAAGAAAATTTGTAAAATTTTTTGACGGGAAGGGGCGCGCCTCCTGTCTTGTTCAATAATAATACTGCCCACGAAACATGTTTAAAAACTAGCCTCCTATCTATATCAAAGTCAAGGTTGTTCTCTTTTTTCAAAGACGCCCCTTCCCCTTTTTCTCCAGCAAGCCCTTATTTCCAAGAATTGTTTTCACTATCATTTCACCTCTTCCGTACAGCCTCGCCGCGGGTAATCCACGTCCAGGGCCTGAGTTTCGATGCGTAGAACCTGTCCAGGACGGGGCACTCGAAGCCTGCGACCTGAAGCAGCTCCACCACATCCCGGTCCAGGTGACACCCACCGGAAACTTTCTTCCACCAGGGTGTGAGGCGGCCCTGCCAGCGACTGACGGAACCCTCGGGAGACCGCCCGTGCTCACAAAAGAGCAGGCGGCCACCAGGGCTGAGGACACGACGCATTTCCCGCAGCGCCCTCAGAGGATCCGAAACGGAACAAAGGGTGAAAGTCAAAAGAACCGTGTCGAAGCTTTTGCTCTTGAAGGGCATCTCCTCGGCGACGGCATCGACCAGTGTCACAGGCAGGGCCGATCGCTCCAGTCGTTTCCGCGCGCGTTGCCGCATGGGCTCCGATGGTTCGAGTCCTACTATTTCCTTCATCCGGGAGGCGTTGTAAAAGGGGAGGTTCCTCCCCGATCCAAACCCGACCTCGAGCACCCGCCCCCGGGCCCTCGGCACAATGATCCTGCGCTGGCGCTCAAGGAGCGTCACCCCGGCGGCCATATCAATGAAGTACGGAAGCAGGTAGCGATCGTAAAGCTCACGAATCACGGCGCCTTTCTCCTTTGAGGTCCTTCCGGGCCAGGCTTCCCGACCCCAGTATATACCGCTGAAAAACCACCGGGGGCCAAAACCGCCGGGGTCGGATCTTCGATTTACTGATTTTCCATTTCCATCAGACTTTTGCTCCACTTCATTCGACCAATGATGAGCGGGAAATGGACACGATACCCCTCACCAGATGCCTGCCACTCGCATGGACTGCCAGGTCCCGCAAGGTATTGAACCCATGCCGCAGGACGTCATTGCCGTGTTTTTCGAAATACAGCGAGGCTTGATCTTCGGTTTTGGGTTCAGAGCGATTCCGGTTGTCCGGCAAATTGAATACAATCAGCAGATCGAAGATCCGACCCCAAGGTGTTGGATAAAAATTAATGCAAATCGTCATGATTACAGCCCCCTGGGCTCTTAAACTTCTTCTTGTGCCTTCCGGCAACAGCAAGCGCGGGGTGTCTGACATGGGAACATGAATGGTATTCAATTTTAATTTTATACGGATGCCACAAGGTACAACAGGCAATTTGTCTTTCGCAAAGGGGTGAAGACTGGTGAAAAAACTCTGGCAACAGACAGCGGCGGCAATCGTCGTTTCGGGACTGCTCGTCACCATCGTGCTGCTCGGCGTCGCGAGCTATACCATCTACAATTCGGAAAAATCGAATGTGGAAGAAAAAATGAACCTCCAGACCCATATCATGACCAACGACCTGGAAACCCTGCTGGGTGACGCC
>JBKHBH010000072.1:0-11062 GCA_046542505.1 Thermovirgaceae bacterium
GAAACAGCGGATAGATCGTCCGGGAAAGCCGGAGCATGACTTGCAACAGATGAAGGACAGGCTACAGGACGAGATTGCCATGTGGAACCTGTTGTTTGAGCAATCCAGGGACGGGATCGTTATCCTCGACCAAAACGGGAAAGTTTACAAGAGCAACAAGAAGTTTGCAGAAATGCTGGGGTACACCATCGGGGAAATCACAGAACTGCATGTGTGGGACTGGGATTGCATGTACTCGCAGGCACAGTTGCAGGAGATGGTCCGGACGGTGGATCCGGGCGGTGTCATGCTTGAGACCAGGCATCGTCGAAAAGACGGAACCGTCATCGACGTGGAGCTCAGCAACAGCGGCACCGTGTACAAGGGCAGAAAGCTGATTTTCTGCGTCTGTCGGGACGTCACTGAGCGCAACCGAACGCAAAAGATTCTCGAGGAAAGAGAGAAAAAATTTCATGAACTCAGTATCATTGACGAGCTGACGCAGCTTTACAACGCCAGGCATTTTTTCAAGCAGCTTGGCATGGAAGTCGAACGGGCGGCGCGGTACGGATACCCCCTTTCCCTGATGTTTCTGGATCTCGACGATTTCAAGCAGTTCAACGATGCCTATGGTCACGTCGAGGGTGACAAGGTTCTAAAACGGATGGGACAGGTCATCAAGGGATGCCTGAGAAAAACGGATCTGGCCTTCCGCTACGGAGGCGAGGAGTTCGCAGTCCTCATGCCGATGACTACAGGCGAAGACGGGGGAGTCGCGGCGGAGCGCATACGTACGGAGTTCAAAAGGGAGGGCTTTTCGCCTGCGGAGGGAGTGCGGGTGCACCTGACAGTGAGCATCGGTGTCGCCGAATATGCGAGACAGTTTGACATTAAGGGCTTTCTCCGGCAGGTGGACAGCCTGATGTATCAGGCGAAAAAGCAGGGGAAAGACATGACCTGTTCCTCGACGATGTTCTAGGCCGCCTCAGGGTGGCCTGTTTTTTTTTACAAACAGGCGATTCATCTCATATCAAGGCAGGTGAAAATTGTGGACCAGAACGAGAGAAACAGACAATTCGTGGTGGACACGATGGCGGAGGACGCCTGGAGGATGTTTCGTATTATCGGGGAGTTTGCCGACGGGTTCGAGGCCTTGAGCGGGCTGGGTGCGGCCGTTACAGTCTTTGGCTCGGCCCGGGGTTCCCTCAAATCGGAAGTGTACAGAAAGGCCGAAATTCTGGGTGAGGCCCTGGCGAAAGCCGGATACGCGGTGTTGACCGGAGGCGGCCCGGGTGTCATGGAGGCGGCAAACAAGGGCGCTTTTCAGACCGGTGGCCGGAGCATTGGTCTCAACATAGACCTGCCGCACGAACAGTCGCCGAATCCATATCAGACAGACAGGGTTTCCTTTCGCTATTTCTTTGTCCGGAAGGTGATGCTCGTCAAGTACGCCAGGGCTTTCGTGGCTTTCCCCGGAGGCTATGGCACTCTCGATGAGTTGTTCGAGGCGCTGACGCTGATCCAGACGCTCAAGATCCACCCCTTCCCTGTGTATCTTGTGGGAACGGATTTTTGGGGAGGACTGGTGGACTGGATGAAGAATACGCTGATGGAGCAGGGCACGATTTCCACGAAAAACTTGCATCTGTTCAAGCTGGTTGATGACGTGGAGAGGATACCGGAGGAAATAGAGGCCTACTACAAGCATGAAAACCGTGCCGGCTTCGATGTTCCCGGCCAGTAACAGGCACGCAAAATCTCGGGATTGAACCCGGATAGCCGGAATGTACCCTTTTGGGGCATGGATGGTGTACCGGAAGACTCACGGGGTTTCGTTCCCTGAATATCTGAGAAGCCTTCCCTCAAAAGACTCGGGAGAGCTTCGACTTTCAAGGATCAGGCAATCCTTTCTCTGGATGGCCCGTTTGAGGTTGAGGGGGAAAGGGAATGTCCCCAAGTCTATAAGTGGCTGGATTTGGGAAACGGTTCTTTTCGCCAATCCTTCCGGGGCATTGGCATTGTCGATCCGCATGGAGTAGTCGGTGAGCCATATCTCCCGTCCATTGCGGATGTCGAACCGGCCTTGCAGTTCGAAAAAAAACGTTCAGGAAGAGAACCTTCTTGTATCCCTCGACATAAACGCCCCCGTCCCGGAACCTCAACCGAATGTCTTGCCAGTTTTTTTCAACACCGCCAAAGATGCCGGAACGAAAAGCAGCATCCACATCGTCCTCGCAAACCAGGACTTTTGTCCGGACGAGGAGTGCATGTTCCACGCCTGGGCCTGTTTCATCCCAGGTCGAAGGATGTGTGAAGGTTACGTCCATGGCATCGACCTGGAGTCTTTCGATGCGGACGCATCCCACGAGGCAGCCTTCAAGATCCAGGTAGATGCGTCGCACCCGGCGGTTTTCGTCAAAAGTTCCATCCAGAATCATCTCCATTGATTCAGGGCGGAGTCCAGACAGGAAGGCCTCGAAAAGTGTCTCCGAGGTGATTTGGTTCGTGTTTCCAGCATGAGCGGGAAGTGGGAGGGAAAAAAAGAACACCAAGGAGAAGGCACCAACATACTACATAAAGGAAGTGCTTGTTCTGAACCATCTGCTCGTCCTCCCGAGCGGGCTTTGTCCACCTAAAGACAGGTACCAGGCAATAATATACTTCCGTGCCCTCTATAGCCAAGAGGTCATAGAAAGTATGTATGCGTACATTTTACCGCTTTCGATGCCTTCAGATTGGCAGCTCTGGTGGAAAGCATGAGTTCAAGCGGCGTTCTCTTCAAGTTGGAAGAGGTAAAGTGAAAGAGAGTTTTTCAGGCGGGCGGAAATTATTGTGCGATATAATAAAGAGTTATATCATTATAGAAGCACCTATAAAACACGAAAATCGCTGATATCCGGGTTTTCCGGCGATGACCGGCCACGTAATCAAATTTCGGCAGAAAGTGAATGGAGAATATAGTTTACCATGCAACCAGAAGCAGGAGCTTTGACCAGGCCTCGGGGATTTATGGTTCGGGAAAGACTTTATCGGACGGCCCGGGATGGAGAGGTCTGTGGGAATTATTGCTGATTCCACAGTGATCAGTGAGAATCATACTGCACGAAGCAAGCTTTTCGAGAAAGGGGTTTACTAATGTTTGCCCGTGATGTCAGGAAAGTTTGCATCATCGGAACAGGTACGATGGGTTCTTCCATAGCATTGAACTTTGCCTGGGAAGGCTGGGAAGTGGAGCTTTATGCCAGGTCGGCGGAGAGCCTTGAAAAAGGTATCAAGCTTGTTCAGAAGAATATTGGGATTCTTGTGGGGAACGGCCTCCTGGAGCCTCATGGTGTTTCCCAGGTTGTGAACAGAATTCAAGGGCTGACTGAAATCGAGGCCGCCTCGACGGATATGCCGTTTCTCATTGAATGCGTTTCTGAAGACCTGGGAACGAAACGGGAGGTTTTCAGGCGGCTGGAGGGACATTTTGCAAAGGAGACGGTCTTTGCGACGAATACATCGAGCCTGAGGCCTACAGAAATTGCAAAAGCCCTTGAGAGAAAGGACAGGTTTCTGGCGGCCCATTTCTGGAACCCCGCGCACCTTTTGCCTCTCGTGGAAATCATGCCGGGAGAGGAGACTGCCGAAGAAACAGTAGGATTCACGAAGGATATCATGGAAAGGATCGGCAAGGACCCTGTCGTCCTTCACAAGGAAACGCCAGGCTATATCGGCAACAGGCTGCAATATGCAATGCTGAGGGAAGCGCTGCATTTGGTGGATTCGGGGGTCGCCTCGAAGGAGGATGTGGACAGGGCGGTGAAATCCGGAATCGGAAGAAGGCTGGCCATCACAGGGCCCATAGAGACGGCGGACCTGGGAGGAACCCATATCTTTGCCGCAATCAGTGAAATGCTTCTCCCGGAATTGAGCAACACCACGGAGATTTCTCCGACTCTTGCCGAAGCCGTGAAAAGGGGAGATCTTGGGTATTCCACAGGTCGGGGAATTTATGTATGGCCCCCGGAAAAGCTGGAGGAGATCCGTCAGGAGAGACAGCAGGTTCTGATCGAATGGCTGCGGAAGGACAAAAAAAGGCAGAGGTGATGTCCCTTCGGGGCTTTGGTGTACCCGATGCTGCGCTCCAGGGATTTCCGGTTTTTTCCTGTTCCGGCGAGCAATGAAAGTCTTTGGTTACTTTTTTCGCCGTGTTTTGATGAAAGAGGGGAGTCAAAAAAGGGGAGCGCCCCCGGCCTGAAAGCGCCCCTTTTTTGGTCCTTGCGGGAAAGGCCCTTCGCGCTTAATCCATGTTGGGCATTGCGTAGAAAGAACCCTGGGCAGAGTTGTCGTTGTAGGCCCATTTACCGATTATTCTGTTCATAAAATCGATCGTGCCGGTGAAGATGATCGGCCGTTCTCCACCTTGGACGACATAAAACTCGACCGATTTGTCCATCCGGACCTCACCTTCAATGTCAAGCTGTGACATGAACACCTGCGAACGCCCGGTTCCATCGATGTAACCGTTTTGGTTTATGCTGATGACAAAGGCCCCGTAATCGTCTCTTCCGACGAAAGTCCCCCTGTATGTCCCAACCCAGTTTTCATCGGTGGCTGCGAAAGAAGTGGCGGCGAACACCATTATCGCTACAAGAGCAATGATCCACATTTTCCTTTCTTTCATGATGATGCACTTCCTTTCTTTGATAGTGTTTTCAAGTACAAAAAATAGACTCGCATAGCGTAAAATTAAAGGGGTAGACAGGTAACAGAAAAAAGCGTTTTGCCCAATGCGTTGAGTGAGAGTGTCTTTATGCAACGCGGTTTGATGGTATGAAAGAACGGGCTTGAAATTTCCCGGGAGAAAGGAGGGCCAGCCATGTAATGTCACGCCGAATTCCCCTTGGTCAGTACGAAAAAACAGACAAGAACTCATCCCTCTCCCGGGGGATGTGGATCGGATCGTGCAAAAGGCGTGGATCGACGAGGGTTTTGTACTTGTTTCTGAAAAGGAAAATCCAAAATTCTCATGCGCACTTTTTTGTGATCCTTCGTCAAAAATGTTATCTTTTGATGAACCGAAGCAGAAACATGACAATGGCGATGACCAGCAGGACATGGATCATGCCCCCCATGGTGTTCGATGTCACAAGTCCCAAAAGCCACAGGACGATCAAAACTACAACAATTATTGTCAACATTTCGTTCACCTCACTATTTCCGAGCTTCCCTTGGGTAGGGGAGCAGGTACAGAAATAATGCAGAGTGAGTTCAGCGACAAGCCCCCTGTTACTTGCCGGCCTTTTCGACAAGGGCCATCAGGGAAGACAGCAGGGGCTGAACGGTGTTTTTCGTGGCAGGTTTCAGAAGAATTTCCCTGGAATTGTAGTTCCCCGCCCCCCAATAGGAGGAATTCGCTTCCTCATCTGTTGCCATTACTGCTCCGCCCAGTGAAATTCCCGCGAACAGGCCCTTGCTGATCGAATAGCTGTAGATGGAGGCCTTCAGGTTTGCGTCTGTCGCGGCTCCTGCGCTACGTCCTACCGGGCCGGCTGCGACGCTGACATCGGCACCCAGCTTCACCGTGTCTCCGTAGAAATGCTCCATGCCCGCCTTGTTAGATATGACAAGAAGAAGAGCAGTAGACTGGAAGCCAATCTGCAGGCCGTAAGACATCCCGGTGATATTCATAAAACTCGGGCCGTACCATTTTCCCGTCAAAGGGTCGTGCCTCAGGACGACTCCTTTCCCGTAGGATCCTCCCAAACCTATTGCACCCTTGTAGAAACTCGGGATGATAACGACTCCATGGGATCCTTTCACCATGTCGGCCATCGTACCGACATCTTCCTGGCCGACCATTCCCCGAACGACCTCTGTTGCTGAAACGAGGCGCTCGTCCGGTGTCAAGGCAAATGATGGTGAAGCGTTAAAAACCATTCCTGGCAGGGCAAACACCATGGCAAATATCGACGCGCAAGTCATTTTTCGTATATTCAACTTCATGTTCAACTTCTCCCCTCAGGCTGCTTCTGCCCTGTTGCTGTAAATGCCTGAATCCTTTCAGTTCAGTATCCCTTTGGTTTTCATTGCTGGACGATCCGTTTTTCCGGGTAGGGAGGAACAAAATATTTTGCCGGTACCTTTCCACGATATCCAAGGCCCGGTCTCATGGTACAGTCCCGGGGAAAAAGGCCGGGCAGTATATACTGCCCGGCAGGGTGCCGCCATTACTTCGGGGTGCGCACCTTGGTCGTCGTTCCGTCATCCCAGGTTACAGTCAGTTCGTAGCGTGACCGGTCAAGCTGGAAAGAACCGTTGTCCTCTACGAAGATATGCAGGTTATGATTGGGCGGAACCGGGAAGGAAACGGATCCGTTACTGTGGTTCAGAAGCCTGTTGCCGGGCCCGCGTACAGCCATGGCCCATCGGCCGTTGCCAGGGATGGTGTCCCATACCCCAGAGCCGTTCACATCCCGGAGGGTCATTGAATCTATAGTTCCCTTGCCCCTGATCTTCAGCGTGAAGACCTGGTCGCCCTTCCCGTTTCTCTCCATCTGGTCGTAAGGTCCTACATAGTCGCTCTGTGCCTGCCAGGGTTTCGAGAGAACGAGTTCGCGATCTTCAGTCAGGTGAACATCCTGATCCCTCTTGCTTGGAATTTCTTTTTCGAGGACACGGCCATCGCTGAATTCAAGCGAAACCCTGAAAGAGGAATCGGGATCATCAAGAGTCCCGTTATCTTCCACCCAGAGTTCAAGCGATGCGGTGCCATCCACTGAAAGCCTTATCGAGCCGTTAGGGGCGTTGAGTATCGAGCCACCGGGCTGTTTCACGGCGATGAGCCATTTCCCGTTTCGGGGAATGGTATCCCACTCTCCACCCTTGGTCAGGTTGACCAGGCGGATCGCGTTCAATATCCCGGTGCCCCTGAACCTGATGTCAAAACGTGAATCCCGGTTCTGGTTGCCTTCGAGATTTTCGTTCTTCCCAACGTAATCGGCGTTTCCGGTTCCAGCCAGCCTGGCTTCAAGGAAGTCACCATCATCAGAGCCAGGTGCGAGTGAAAAACCCTGTATTTCTTGTTCCATTTTTCTGCCGTCATCATAGATCACGGTCAGGACCGACCTGGTCTCGGCCTTATCGAGAGACCCGTTGTCTTCCAGCCACAAAACGAAATTACGCGAGTCTGTAACAGGGATTCTAATTGATCCGTCCGGACGGTTGAGGATTTCTCCATCCGGCCGTGTTACGCCGATCAGCCATTTCCCGTTTTCTGGAATAGTATCCCATTCACCGCCTGGGCCTTCGACGTTGGCTATCCTCATACCTACTACTGTTCCCGGGGACTCAAGGTCAATGTCCACCCTCCAGTCCATTTTTCCGTTTCCCGAACGTCTTTCATCCCGTCCGACAATGTCCCGCTCCCCTTTTCCCATAAAGGTCACTTCGAGATCGTCTGGCTGGTCTGTCGCAGTTTCCGTCTTTTGGCTTTCAACAGGTTGCAGTGTAATGGATGCGCTGCTTTCGGAGTTATCGAGAAACCGGGCGGTTAGTGTAAACTTCCCTCCATTGGCGATAGCCCCGTTGTCGGCTACAGAGATTTCTATTCCCAATCCGCCAAGGAAGGGAACGACTGACAGTCGCTCGTTGCTGCGGGACAAGACTTTGCCCGAGGAATCCCTGACTTCCATCCCCCATATGTTATTGCCGGGGGTGGTATCCCACATCGATTTTTCGTCGGGCGACTTCAATATGAGGCCCGTAAGAGCCCCAAAACCGGATATCCTTGCGGAAAAGCGTGCGTCAGGCTCCCCGTCCGGGCCGCTCTGCTCGCCGGATCCGACGGTATCACCTGGTCCGAAACCATTGAAAGTGAAATCCTGTACTTCACCCATTGCCGCGAAGGCTCCTGTCGCAAATAGGAAAATCATTGCGAACGAAACTCCTATGGATCGAAAATTCCTCCTGGTAACCATGCCAATTCCCCCTACGATCAGTGAATCTGGTGAACTTATTTATCAGAATAAACTAATAATATTATACCAATACTTATAATTATACACAAGAATATTTAGCATGATGACATTACAAAGACCGGGTATGCATTTCAGTAAATTTTCCTGCCTCGAACTTGTGGCGGGAGAGCGGTTTTTAGCTTGACCGTCAATGTTCACAGGAAAAGCAGGTAGTTTTGTGCTTGTCGTCGGCAAAAAACAGTGGCTAAAGAGGGAAAGGGCATAAACGGGCTCTGGTGTTTTTATTTCTGACAACAGATTGACGTGACGCCCTTGACGGCAATCTGGTCGAGGCGGGCCGGGGTATCATTCAGTTGACCTTCATCCAGAAGAATTTATTTGTCCGGTTTTTGGTTTTCAGGGTTTCAGGAGGCAGGAGCGCTATTTCCGGCCGCAGGGATCTTTCATGAAGGAAACGCTTTGAGCATTCGATGCCCATAGGGCAAAAGGGATATCTGCTTCAGCGGGCAGCAAAAGGGCGCCACAGCCTTTGTGAAACCTGCAGTGGCACCCTTCCTTGAAACGCGATACAAACCTGCATCAGGTTAAAGCAATAAATCGTGGTGCAAGGGTTCTCTCCAGTTGTTTTTTAATTCGGCGCGATCAAACCGTTGAAGGGTCCCCATGCGGCCGTGTCATGGTTATTCCATTTGCCCAACAGCCTGTTCATGAAATCGATTTTTCCATTGAAATGTATTTGAGAGCCAGCTTTATCAATGGTGTAGAATTCTGCAGTGCCGTCCGGCTGTACAGTACCTTCCATAACAAGGTCACTGTAATGAACCTGCGAGCGCCCTGTGCCGGTAACGGAACCGTCCGGATCGACCGTAACCAGAAATACCCCGAAGTCTTCGGGTCCTGTAAAAACACCCCTGTACGTTCCGACAATATTACTGCCTAGGGAAGCAAAAGATGCGCCTGTAAAAAGCAAAACCATAGCAAAAGCAACAACCCAGGATTTCCTGTTAAACATGTGAAACACTTCCTCTCCCTGTTAGGGACGCTTCTGGAAATATAAAACGGGAACTATCCGAATATTCACAAGATTAGCACGGCGAGGTATGAAAGTCGCTGGATGCGCCGGAATCCTCCTGACACAGAGGTCGGGAAGGGAAATGGAAAACAGGCCTTAAAAACTCTCCATGATCGAGATTCTCACGATTTCAGGCCGGGGACAGTTTTTGCGGGTTCGATTCAAAGGGTTAAACTATATCGGAGCTGTCCATAACAGCCGGAACGTGAACCATGAACCGGTAATGGCAACGGGCCGGGAGGCCGCACAGGACAGATTTGATCGGGGAACCCTGTCCCTGAAGCGTACTGCAGAAAGGAGACTTTCCCATGAAATTTCAGACCGAATACCTTTGGTTCAATACGAAAAAGAGACGTGAGCTTGTCAGAATAACTCAAGACGTGGAACGTGTTGTTCAGGAGTCGGGAATCGGCGAGGGCTTTGTTCTCGTAAGCGCAATGCACATTACGGCCGGCATCATCGTCAACGATAACGAGAGCGGGTTGCATCAGGATATCTGGGAATGGCTGGAAGAACTTGCGCCTTTCAAGCCTGACTACAAACATCACCGCACAGGTGAAGACAATGGCGATGCCCACCTGAAGCGCATCCTGGCCCATCACCAGGCAATGATCCCTGTTACGAAGGGGAAACTGGACCTTGGGCCCTGGGAGCAGGTTTTTTACCTTGAAAGTGACGGCAGGCGCCGCAAGAGGGTTGTCGTGAAGGTCATGGGTGAATAACCTCGAAAAGGCGGGCACGCTTCCCCTTTGCACGGGCTAAATGTCTCCCAAGGAAGGAAGGCTGGAGAATGCACGAAAACATACTGCTTGAAAAAATGACATGGCCGGAGGTGCGTGAAGCTCTTGATGAGGGGTTCACAACGGCGGTTTTCGCCTGCGGGGCTACGGAGCAGCACGGGCCTCACCTGCCGCTTTTTACTGATTCAGAACACGGGGACAGGCTTGCCCTGGAGGTGGCGGCAAAACTGGGCAATGCACTGGCCGCCCCGACGGTTCGATTCGGGTGTTCTGCGCATCACATGGCTTTCCCCGGGACTATCTCACTTGAGAAAGAGACCCTTGAAGCGGTTTGCCGGGATTACGTCAGGTGCCTTGCGCGGCATGGATTTCGTCATATATGCATATTTCCCTCCCATGGGGGTAACATGGCCCCTCTGGCAGACATGCTTGAGCGGCTCCGCGAGGCGGCAGGGCCCGAAACGAAAGTGTTTTGCATGACCGACCTGGATAAATTCATTGGAGTCTGGAAGAGGGTTGTCCAGGAAAGGTCGGGGCGAAGCGACACCGTCGGCGGCCATGCGGATATCGCGGAGAGTTCCTTCATGCTGGTCCTGCACCCGGAAACAGTTCGAAAGGACAAGGCGGTACCTGGTTGTGTTGAAGAGCCCACACCTGAATTTCTGGACAGGCTGTTTCAGGAGGGTTTTAACTCAGTGTCACCCAGCGGCATTCTGGGAGACCCCCGAGGCATGAACGTTGAGATAGGTCAACAATGCATCAACGCCATGACGGAAATGCTGGCGTCATTTTTCAGGGACGAGCTGGAAGCCTCGTCGGTTTGAAGAAACTGGTGGGCCTGCTTTTCACGACGCCAGAATCCGTCCGCCTTCAGGCGGAGTTCTTGCCTGACTGAACGGGCTCTTTCCTCTGTCTGACAAGTTCCCCCAAGGTGGTGCTTTCGAGGTGCACCAGAAACCGCTGCGTCAGGTCCTTTATCAGGTCCCCGAAAATGCATCTTTTGAAGGGACAGGTTCCCGATCGCAGAAGGCAGGTATCCGAAGAGGGGATACCCTCTATGGCACTGTACACTTCGAGAAGGGTGATCTCCTCGGGAGCCCGGGTGAGCTCAAAGCCTCCGCCCGGTCCTCGGACGGAACGGACCAGGCCTTCTCTGACGAGGCGTTGAAAGACCTTCGAGAGATGCGCTTCGGAAGCGTTGATAGTTTCAGATATTTCATGAATGCTCATGCGCCGGTCGTTGTATGCAAGAAGCCCCGTGCCATGAAGGGCAAGGGAAGCCGCTTCAGATATCTGGATAATGTTCTTCA
>JBKHBH010000073.1:0-11058 GCA_046542505.1 Thermovirgaceae bacterium
GGCCGTGTGTTGTAATGAAGCATCGAGATCAGAACGGCGCCTTCCTTCATCCTGCGGAGCATTTCCTTTTTCGGCACCCGAACGACTATAACCACGTCCTTTTGGAAGATTTCTTCGTGAGGGATAAAAGAGAGGTTCGGGTGTGCCTTGAGGTATTCTTCCGCCGGGATCCCGAGCTTCCCTCCATATCCTTCTTCCAGGTATATCCTTGCATCGGTAAGCTTGTCGAGTTTCCGGAACAGGGACGGAAGAAAATCCCTCTTTTCCGTTTCCTCTTCATGCATTCTCGGGAATGCCAGTTCCTTGATCATACGTTTCACCTCGAATCGTCCATCGGTTTGTTCGGACAATCTCAATCTACCTTCAAGGATCTGCGGGGTCATTTCATGGAGCATTGCTTTTTTTGTCGGATTTACGTCGTGAATCCAAAGAAGCCATTTCTTTGTAACGGCCCTTTCGTTTTTTTGACCGGATAGAGACATCCGCTACCCTGAAAAAAAAAGGAAGCCCCGGTTTCCCGGGGCTTCCTTTGCGGTCCATCGTCAGGTTTTTCAGCGGGCCTTTTCGATTGCTTCCATAACCTCCCAGAAATCGGCTTCCATGGTTTCTTTCTCTTTCAGTTCTTCGTAGAATTCCGCCGCCTTTGCCCGGAAAGGCGCCATGTCGGGCGTGGCAAAAGAGGCTCCGAAATCGGTCTTTGACTTTTCCACGATTTCTTCGGCAATGGCGTCGAGCTGGCTGGTAAACTCTGTTCCAGCCTCATTGCAGGCTTCAATGAGGACCTTTTGGTATTCCTCGGGGAGAGATTCGAATTTGTCGTTGTTCATGTAAAAGACGATCGTCTGGGGGTATTCATCGGTTACGGTGATGTAGGGGCAGACTTCCACGAACTTGGTGTCATAGATCAATGTGACCGGGGATGTGACCGATTCCACGATTCCCTGTTGCAGGGCCAGGTATGTTTCCGACCAGGCAATGACCGTCGGGTTCGTGCCGAGGGCTTCCCAAACAGCCAGCTCGAGTTCCGAAGGATAGAAACGGAGCTTGAGTCCCTGGATGTCCTCAAGGGATTCCACGGGCTTTTTCGTCAAAAGCACCCTGTAGGGCCCCCGTCTCCATGTCCAGTCGGTGTTGAGCAGGATGACCCCCGCCTCGTCGCTCAGTTCCTGAAAGAGCTGCTGCATATATTCACCCTTGAGGAATCTCTGGAAGTGTTCGAAGTCGGTGTAGACGAAGGGGGGCGTGATGTAGTCGATCTGCGGGATCACTGTTCGAGCCCCAAGGACCGGGCTTCCTGCGACAATGTCAACGGCGCCCATTCCCATGCTCTTGAAAACCGACTCGTCAGACCCGAGAACTTCCGACCCGAACATGTCGATCTGCACATCGCCGTCGGTTTTCTCCGCGACCTTGTCTGCGAAGTTCTGGAACGCCTTGTATTCGGGGCTCTGTGGGCCCATCTTCGTGGCAAGGCTCAATTCGTAGGTCGCCTTGGCGCAGGCGCAGCCCGCAAGCAGCGAAAGGCTCAAAACCAGGACCGTCACCAAAAGAACCCCTTTTCTCGTATCAAATCTCATGATGATACCTCCTCTTCTGTTCTTCAGGATTTGTTCTTTCTCCCGTAACCTTCTTGTCACACCTTCAACGCCCCTGACGGTATGCCTCGGGCGGTATTTTCGAATCGGCGCCGGACAATGCAGCCAGGGTTTCACCTTGCCGCATCTTTTCAAACTGGACCGTTTCTTTTTCCTGTTCCATCAATGCGTGTTCGGCGACAGAGCCCGCAAGGTCCGGGGGCAGGATGCAAATTCCGTTGACATCAGCGATGACGATGTCTCCCGGATTGACAACCACACCCCCGCATTGCACCGGGGTGTTTATCTCTCCTTCCAGTCCCAGGATCCTTGTCGTCAGTGCTGAGAGCCTGCGAAAGAAGACGGGGAAATTCATCCTGCGGATATCAAGAATGTCTGTGACGGCTCCGTCCACGACGGCTCCCGCGATGCCCCTGACGGACGCCGCAAGCGTCATGGCCGCCCCCCAGCAGGCATGGGTCATGTCACCGCACCTGTCAATGACGATGATGTCACCCGGCCGGGCAATTTCCACGACCTTGTGGCACAAGGTCGAATCGACAGAGGGGATCTTGACCGTTACGGCATGTCCTGCGATCCGCTCGTCTTCGAGGGAAGGCCTGAACTCGTTTCGCAGGCATCCCGAAGGGAGAAAATGCCCGACTGTTGCCGGTTCGACATCACCGAGGCGTTTGAGGAGCTCGACATCAAGACGGTTTCCGTTTGGGTTTACTATCATGCCTGCTTTCATCTCCAATCCATTCGATTTCCCCGATGCAGGAGCGGATATTCCGAAGACAGGGGTTCTGCCTGCGGACCCTTTCCAGGTTCTCCATGTCCAGTTCGGCGAAGAGGACGCACTCGCTGTCTCCGGCCCTGGCGATGACGGTCCCCCAGGGGTCGACGATCATGCTGTTGCCGTAACAGGTTTTTGCCTGGTGTCGGCCGCATTGGGCGGGGGCCGCGACAAACACCTGGTTCTCGATGGCCCTTGCCCGGAGCAGGACCTCCCAGTGAGCCCGGCCTGTGAAGTATGCAAAAGCTGAAGGGACAAAGAAGATTTCAGCCCCTTCGAGCACGAGCACTCGGAAAAACTCCGGGAAACGCAGGTCGTAACATATGGAAAACCCTATTCTGCAGCCGGCCGCCTCGGCGGACACGGGCCGATGGCCCGGCACGACATGGGAAGATTCCCTGTTCGTGACTTCCCCGGGAATATCGATGTCAAAGAGGTGGACCTTGGAGTATTTCGCCCTGATACTCCCGTCGGGGCCGATGAGAGCTGAGGTGTTGAGATATCGCTCAGGGTCCTTCGTTTTCTCCGGAATGCTGCCTGCGAGGACGTAAAAACCATACTCCCGGCAAAGACCGGCCAGCATGTCCGTCGCAGGTCCCGGGATTTTTTCGGCGAAGGGCAGTGTTTCCTCTTCGGGTGCAAGGTACGGAAAGCTTTCCGGCAGCGCAACAATGTCGGGATCCATCTCGGCGGCTTCTCTGACCAGGGATTCGGCCCGCTGAAGGTTTCGGTCCTTCCTTTCGTCGGAGTTCATCTGGACCAGGGCGATCTTCACTGTTTTGTCCTTTCCGGCAGGAAACGTTCAAACAGCCTTTTGAATCCTCCCGTGAGCGCCAGGATCATGCCGAGCATCATCGGAAGCGAATACCAGTAGTAGCTGATTTCGATCGTGGAAAGAGAGGACTTGTGGTCTCCCGAGAGGATGACCCCCCAGGAATACCGGATCATGAGTATGGCAAAAGTCACCACGAGCAGGTCCACAAAACTGTCGACATACTTGCGGGCCCTTATTGGGACGAGCTTCTCGTAGAAATAATCGATCACAATGACCTCGTTGCGGTAAAGGTAAACACCGACACCCAAAAAGACCGCCCAGTTCGCGAGGAGGGCGACGATTCCGGGCACCCAGTTCATGGGGATCGAGAAAAAGTACCTGAAGATGATCCTCAGGACGTCGAGCGCAAAAAGACCCGCCAAGGCTGCGACAGCGAGTCGGAATGACGCATCAGTTACCATGTCGGTGACTCGTGTCAGGCTTCGGACGATTCCCATGGGCATGCTCCTTTCCGCTTTTTTATCTGAAGAGAAGGTAAGGGAGAAATGTCGTCAGCGACGGGAATAGAATAAGTAACACCAGTGCGGCGAAGAGGGTGATGATAAACGGGATCAGGGAGCGGACCAGTTCATGGTACTTCACCTTGGCCACGCTCAGCATGACGAAGATTCCCGACCCAACCGGCGGCGTGATCATTCCGATCATGTCGTTGAACACGATGACGACCCCGAAATGGAGAGGGTCGATCCCGAAGACCGGAAGGAGCGGGACAAAGATGGGGATGGTGATCACGAGAGTAGCGATGCTCGGGATAAAGCAGCCATTCAGCAGATAGAAGATATTGACAAAAATCCAGAAAAGCCACTTGTTGCCCTGGCAAAGTATGACGATCGCTTCGGCAAGGCGGACGTATACCTGCTCGCGGTTCAAAACCCAGGTGAAGGCGGCTGCGGCGGCCATGATGAACATGATCTGCGCAATGGGGACCAGGCTCGTGGCGAAGCCGTTTTTCAGGATTTGTCCGAGGCTCGCTTCTCTCCTCATCACTGCGATCAGAATGATGTAAAAGATGGCGAGCGCCCCCGCTTCGCTGGGACTGATCATCCCGAAAGCGAAGCCCGACAAAAGGATGAGCGGCGCAAGAAGGGCGGTGAAATTTTTCCTGAACGAAACAGCTTTTTCCTTGTAGTCGAGACGCCGGGTTACCGGTGAATGGACAAGTCCCCGGGCGCTCAGGTAGTAGACCACAACCATCAGGGAAAAGCCGATGAATATTCCGGGGACGAGGCCCGCGATCAATATTTCGGAGATGGAGACGTTGGCAAGAACTCCGTATATGATGAGCGAGATGCTGGGGGGAATGATCGGGCCGACTACGGAAGAAGCGGCAGTGACGGCGGCGCTGAAGTCCCTCTTGTAGCCGTGGTCTGTCATCGCTTTCATTTCGATGATCCCGAGCCCGGCGCAGTCCGCAATTCCTGAACCTGACATCCCTGCAAAGACCATGCTGGCCAGGATATTCGCCTGGGCGAGCCCACCCTTGAGGTGGCCCACAACATCCGTGGCAAAATCGAAAATCCTCTCGCTCAACCGTGTGCAATTGGCGACGTTTCCGACGAGAATAAAGAGAATGATGGCAAGATAGTTTACGTTCTCAACGGTGTTCTGTATGGCCATGACGAGCACGGGCAGCGGGTATTTCGCAAGGTACATGCCCAGGAAGGCGACAATCCCCATTCCTGTCGCGACAGGGGTGCGGAGAAAAACCAACAGAAGGAACAAAATGACAGGGAAAAACTCTTCCACGAAGAAGGCCCTCCCTTGGCGGAGGTGGGGAGTCGTAAAGAAGATGCCGCCGAAAAAGTCTGATTCTTGTGGCAATTATATCGGTTGAACGTTGCCCTGCATTCAGATGATCTTTGTTTTTTTGGCGGATTCCACAGCCCGTGCTATTCCACAAAAACGTTTTTGGCGTGTTGTTGTTTTTTTGATCGATTTGCAAGGCCGCGATTTCATGCATCAATCTTGGGGGTATCTTTGATGAAGAGGAGTGCATAATGGAGACTCGAAATGTTCATCCTGTGACTGTGACTTGCAAGACGGCGCACCCCGGGAGATGGCCATGAATCATCCTGTTGTTGACCATTTTACCCGATGGCTCGAAAAAACTGCGGGTACAGACCGTTTCAGGGAATTCGTGGAGGGGTTTTCCTCGACCTTTGACTTCCCTGTGTTTTTCTACACCCGTGATGGCCGACCCCTCGAAATCTGCGGATACGGAATGCCTCCCTGTGCCGAGGGCTACGCGGGCACTGGTCTTGAAGATGCCTGCAGAAAAAGCATTGCCAGCGGGGCGGTCTCCTCGATGGAAAGCGGGAAGCCGTTGTTTTTCAGGTGTTTTTGTGGCGCGGGGTTTTTGGCAGTACCTGTAGTCATCGGGGGAAAGACAACGGGCTGCGTTGTGTGCGGGCAGTTCCTTCTCAGGAGGTACAGCGAAGAGGAATTGAAGGTCATTTTCGAAAGCAGTTTGCACGTTTGCACCTCAAGAAAGGGGATTCTCGCGCGTTTCAGGGACATACCCGTTGTGGACGGGGCCTTTATCGGGAAAATGAAGGACCGGCTGGTGATGATGGCGGCACATGTCGGAAAGATGTACCAGCGGGACGAGCTGGAAATGAGGGAGCTTTCCGGAAAGAGCAAAAGGACGGGTGATGAAAGGGATTTTGAAAGCAGCCTCAAGCTTATCCAGGCCAGGGACTTAAGAAGCCAGCTAAACCCTCACTTTTTGTTCAATACGTTGAACGCCATCTCCCAGCTGGCGATGTTGGAGGGCGCTGGGCAAACCCAGGAATTGACATATCAGCTGTCGGAATACTTGAGGTATGTCCTGAGAAAACAATCCAGGCAGGAACTGGTTCCGCTTTCCCTTGAGATGGAATGCATCGAGCGGTATCTGGAAATCTACCGGATCCGTTTCAGGGACAGGCTGATCTACGATTTGACAGTCGAAAAAGGGGCCGAAAAAGCGGAAATCCCTTTTATGCTCCTGCAGCCTCTGGTAGAGAACGCCGTCCTGCATGGAATAGAACCTTCCCTGGAACGGGGCTTTATCGAGGTCACGGCGATAGTGATGAGCTCTTCAGTAGTTATAGCAATCAGGGACAACGGAACAGGATGTGACCCGGACCGGATTCGCGGTGGTATCGGTCTTCAGAATGTTCGTGACAGGCTGTCGCTTCATTACGGAATCTCGGCTGATCTTGACATCAAGAGCAAGCCTGGAGAGGGGACTTCCGTGTTCGTCAGGATCCCCTTCGAAGGGGTGTGATTCAGTGAGCGTAAAGGTTCTCGTTGTCGATGATGAACCGCTGACCCGGGAGGCTTACGGGAGCGTCATCCGGAAGTGGCGGCAGGACGTAACGATCCGGGAGGCCAGGAACGTCCCGGAAATGCTGCAAACGGCCCGGGAGTGGGATCCTGACGTTATCCTGCTTGACATCAGGATCCCCGGCGGTGACGGCCTGACGGCGATGAAGACTCTCAGGGACGAGGGGTTCATGAATGAAGCGGTTGTTACTACTGCCTTCGACATGTTTTCTTATGCGAAGTTCGCCATGGATGTCCGGGCTTCGTCTTTTCTGGTGAAACCGATTCGCCCCAACCTCATGATCGAGGCCCTGGAAAAGGCGATGAAAACCCTCATTGCAAGACGGGGGAAGGACGAAAGGCTGTTGAACGCCCATCAGTTTCTCCGGGCCAACAGGGGGCCCATTGCGATGAATATCCTGACGAACCTGATACGGCAGCCGGGCCATGAAGAGGAGATGGCTGCACTCTGCGGCGAAATCGGTTTTCCGCCGGCGAGGCCGTGCCATTTCTTTGGAATCATCGCCCTTCCGGGTGATGAGAAGGAGGCTTACTGGGAACATCTTTTGCTCATTGATGCCATCCAGGACATCCTTGGCGAAGATGTCACCGTTTTTCCCTGGAAAAACCATTCCGTCCTTCTTTTCGTACCCACCGATGGTGTGACCGTTTCGCCGGAAGACCTTTCCCTCAGGATTCTAGAGGCTATATCGCGAAACAGCCTTCAGGGAAACGTCGTTTACGGAGGCTGTGTTGCCGATTTGCAAACTCTCCCGGACGTCGTTTCCGATGTTGAAGGAAGACTGGATGAAAGTCTTTTGGGTGGAACCGGGAGAGCCCTTTGGGAAAAAGCTCAAGAGGAGGAAGAAGAAAGCACCGAAACTGACCTTGCCGTTTTCGCCTTGAAGAAGGCCCGATCTCTTATCCTTGATGCCGTCCGGAACAACCAGCCTTATTACCTTTCCAGGGGGCTCGAAGTCATCGCCGAAAACACGGACAAGGTTTTATCCAGGGACCTGGAGATAGCGAAACTGGGATATCTGTCCATTCTTGGTTGTGTGTCGGAAATCCTTCTGGAACTTAATTGCGATTTCTCTGAAATCAGGAGCTGGGGAAGGAGAAACACCCTGGAAATCTTTTCATGCACCAACCCGACGAAGCTTGCAACGGTGGTGGAAACTGCATTTCAGGAAGCCCTGCAGATACGGGGGTCAGTCCTCCAGTCCCATTCCTCCGTTGTCCATAACGCCATGAATTACATACAGCAAAATTACGATGACCTTTCCCTCGAGACCACGGCGGATTACGTGCATGTTACCCCGGAGCATTTGAGCCGGTTGTTCCAGAAAGTCCTGAAGAAACGCTTTGTCGATGTTGTGAGGGAGATACGGATCGAAAGGGCGAAAGCCCTTCTTCTGGAAGGAATGAGCGTAAGGGATGTCGCCATTTCCGTGGGCTATGGCAATATCTCCTATTTCAGCACCCTCTTCAAACAGGAAACGGGCGTCAGCCCGAGCGCTTTCAGGGAACAACAAGCACCGTCCTGAAAAATCGCGGGAGCAGGGCCAGGGAAAACCGCGACGGTTTTCATGCCTTTGCGGTGCGCCTGGCTGGTTTCTGCTGAAATCCTGTACCAGAATGCGCGAAAAGCCATCAATCGGAATCAGCGTGACCCAGGTGTTTTCGGCGTTCGGGGTTTTGATCCTTGCTTCGGGTTATGTTCGCTCCGCATCCACGACTGGAGGTCGTTGGAGGTGTATTCGAGGTGTTTCTTGAGAGCCGCCAGGGAGGCTTCAAGGTTGCCCGCCGCCACGGCGGAAAGTATCTCCCTGTGCTGTCGTTCCGATTCCTTCCTCATTGAACCGAGATGATCCCGGATTGTCCTGTCTGTTTTCTGCCTGAGTCTGGAAACGGTGTCCACCGTCAGCGGCCGGTCCGCCGGTTCGTAAAGCAGGGCGTGAAAAAGGAAGTTGAGGTCCCGCCACCGGATGCAGTCCGTCTCCCTTTCCATGGCGTCGAGTACGTCTTCCGCCTCCTCGACGATGCGCCGGGTAATCCTGTCAAAGGCGATTCTCATGAGGTTCGTCTCTAGGGCGGAGATCATCTCGTAGAGTTCCCGGGCTTCTTCCAGGGAGAGCTCCGTCACGAAGGCGCCCCGGTATCCCCTGAATTCCACGAGCCCCTCCGTTTCAAGAAGCCGAAGGGCCTCCCTCAGGGGGATGGGACTCACCCCGAGCTTCATGGCTATCTGAGCCTGGTGAAGGGGGCTTCCCTCGATGAAAATGCCTCTGTAGATGGCCTCGCGCAGGATGTTGGCGATATGATGGGGGGCGCTGCTGTCGCCGCTCATCTTTCGCGCAAGATCTTTCAAGGTTGCCTTTTCCCCGGGCATTTCCAGAGTCCCCTTTCGCGGTTCCAAAAAATATATTTTTTGTAAGGAAAATATACGAAAAGCCTCCGATACTATAGCCCTTTGACAGCACCCTGCAACCCTCAGGATACTATATTCAAACTACCACAAATTACAGGACAAGGAGTGAGCTCCATGGCTGTCCCGATGAGATTCCTCACCGAAGACCTTGAGGCGCTGAAAGAGGCAGGTCTGTATGGAACGATCCGGACCATCGAAAGTCCCCAGGGGGCCTGGGTAAAGATCGACGGCAAGGACTATATCAACCTCTGCAGCAATAACTATCTCGGACTTTGCAACGACCCGAGGCTGGTTGAGAAGGTCAAGGAATACGTCGACAAGTACGGTGTGGGCCCAGGCGCCGTCAGGACCATTGCGGGAACCATGACGCCCCACATCGAACTCGAGAGGAAGCTCGCCGAGTTCAAGGGGGCCGAGGCCGCCATTGTGGTCCAGTCTGGATTTTGCGCCAACCTCGCCGTGATCCCCACGCTGGTGCCTGCGGCTGAAGACGTTATCTTCAGCGACTCCCTGAACCACGCGTCCATCATAGACGCGTGCCGCCTTTCAAAAGCGAAGGTTGTCAGGTATGAGCACTCCAACCTAGACGACCTGAAGGCAAAGCTTGAGGAGTACAAGGGAAAGGGAAACAAGCAACTTCTTGTAACAGACGGCGTTTTTTCCATGGACGGCGACATTGCGAAACTTCCTGAAATCGTCGACCTATGTGAGGAATACGGTGTCATTGTCGTTGTCGACGACGCCCACGGCGAAGGCGTCCTTGGCCGAGGCGGCCGGGGAATCGTCGACCACTTCAATCTGCACGGCAGGGTTGACGTGGAAGTGGGCACCCTATCAAAGGCTTTCGGCGTCATGGGCGGCGTCATCGCCGGAAGTGAGACCCTCGTGGACTACATCCGCCAGAAGGCTCGGCCCAACCTTTTCAGCAGTGCCCTCACCATTCCAGATGTGGCGGCAAACCTGGCGTCGGTAGAGCTTTTGACGGAAACCGAAGACCGCTTCAACAAGTTATGGAGCAACGGGAGGTTCCTCAAAAAGGAGCTCAAGGCGGCAGGTTTCGACACGGGCAACAGCGAGACGCCTATCACGCCTGTCATCATTGGCGAGGCCCAGGCAGCCAAGGATTTCAGCGCACGCCTTTTCGACAAGGGCGTCTTTGCCACGGCCATCGCCTTCCCGACGGTCCCCAGGGGCACCGCGAGGATCCGCTGCATGGTTTCCGCGGCCCATTCCGAGGATGACCTCAGCCGCGCCGTGGAGACCTTCAAGGAAGTCGGTAGAGAAATGGGGATCATTTCATGAAACGGATCCTGGTAACCGGTTCCAACGGCCAGATAGGGTACGAGCTCGTTCCCTACCTGCGGAAGGTTTACGGCGCGGAAAACATTTTGGCTACTGCCCGAAGCAGGAAGCCCGGCCCCGTTTCGGAGGGCGGCCCCTTTGAGCTGCTGGAGGTCCGGGACGGGAAGACCTTTTCCAGGCTCATGTCCACTTTCAAGGTTGACGCCGTGGTCCATCTTGCCGGGATTCTCTCAGCGAAGGGCGAGGCCAATCCGCCGGAATCCTGGGACATCAACGCAGGAGGCTGCTTCACGGCCCTTGAATGTGCCAGGGAAAACGGCGCGGCATTCTTTTTCCCCAGCTCCATCGCGGCTTTTGGCCCCTCCACGCCTGCGGACAACACCCCCCAGGTGACCATACAGCGGCCGTCCACCATTTATGGTGTCGCCAAGGTGACGGGGGAACTCCTCTGCGACTATTACCACAAGAAATTCGGCCTCGACACCCGGGGCCTACGCTTTCCGGGGCTCATTTCCTACAAGGCCCTCCCGGGAGGCGGAACCACGGATTACGCTGTTCATATTTACTACGAGGCCCTTTCGCAGGGCAGGTACACCAGCTATATCGCCCAGGGCACCCGCATGGACATGATGTACATGCCCGACGCCCTCGCGGCGGTGGTACAGCTTATGGAAGCCGACCCTTCCAGGCTGATAAACCGCAACGCCTACAACATCTCGGCCATGAGCTTCGCTCCCGAGGATATCGCCGCGTCCATCAAAAAGGTCATCCCCTCCTTCGAGATCGATTACGACGTTGACCCGGACAGGCAGGC
>JBKHBH010000074.1:0-10920 GCA_046542505.1 Thermovirgaceae bacterium
GTCGCCGTCCTCGAAGCGCAGTGCGGCGATTTGTCCCTTTCTCGAAAAATGAACAGTCATGCCGTTCACCTCCAGATCTTCCGGAGAGCATTTTCGGAGGGTTTTCCGTGCGTAGAACTCTCCGGAATGCTATTATACCGTTGATACAAGGTAAAACGGGAGGGCGGTGGCAGGTATTTCCTCACAGGGGCATATTTCTTTCGATGAAATCGCCGACGATCTCGCCGCACACCGCGATGGCCTTGACGTTTATGCCCGCACGCTCGCCTTCCTGAACCGTTCCGCGAGACTGACGGGGCCGAGAAATCCCGATGCCATCTGGAAAGAGCATATTCTGGACTGCGCCTTTTCCCTGCCCTTCGCCCCTGAAATCGGCCGTGCCGTAGACGTGGGAAGCGGCGGGGGGCTCCCCGGAGTCGTCTGGGCGGTGTGCCGCCCCCACCTGACGGTGGTCCTTCTGGAAAGTGTCAGGAAAAAGTGCAGTGCCCTGGACGAGATCGTGCGCGTCCTCGGGCTGGGAAATGTGATCGTCGAATGCGCGCGGTCCGAGCAGTTTGCGACCCGAAGCCGCGAGAGCTTCACCGTTGCCGTGAGCCGGGCCGTAGGGCATCTGGGAGTCGTCGCCGAATATATGTCCCCCCTGGTCGCACCGGGCGGGCGGCTCTTGTGCTTCAAGGGACCGAAGGTTCGCGACGAAATCGGGGAAATCGGGGCGCAATGGGAGGTGCTGGGACTGGACACACCGGTGTTGCGCCCATACGGCCACGGCGGCAGGGACCTGTTCCTTGCCCTGTGGAAAAAAACGGGACACTGTCCGGACCGGTTTCCTCGAAGGCCCGGCCGGGCCCAGAAACAGCATTGGTGGAGGTGACCCCTGTTGAAGACCGTCGCTGTCGCGAACCAGAAAGGAGGCGTCGGCAAGACGACTTGTTGCGTCAATCTTGCCGCCGAGCTCGGAAGACGGGGCTGGAAGGTTCTGCTCATGGATATCGACCCCCAGGGAAACAGCACTTGCGCCATGGGTGTGGACGCCAAGAGCCTGAAAAAGAACATGTACCACCTGATCCTCGACAAGGCGAAACCTCCCGATGTGATTCTTGAAACCCCCTGGGAAGGCGTCTGGCTGCTTCCAGCGACGCTGGATTTGGCCGGAGCCGAGGTGGAGCTCGCAGGCGTCATGAGCCGGGAAACGCGGCTTGCCAGGCACAGAAACGCCTTCAGGGATTTTGATATCGGCTTTATTGATTGTCCCCCGTCCCTCGGGCTTTTGACGGTGAATGCCCTTGTCGCGGCGGACAGCCTGCTAGTTCCCATCCAGTGCGAGTACTTCGCCCTGGAGGGCGTGGGGCAGCTCATGCGGACGGTGACCCTTGTGCGGCGGTACCTCAATGAGGAGATCGAACTCGACGGCGTGGTGCTCACCATGTTCGATTCCCGGACGAATCTTGCCAGAGAGGTCGCTGAAGAAGTACGAAGCCAGTTCAAAAAGGCCCTTTTCGAAACCATCATCCCGAGGAACATCAGGCTTTCCGAGGCACCGAGCTTCGGCAAGCCCATCTACTATTACGACGCCTCCAGTGCGGGGGCAAAAGCTTTCGGAAACCTGGCAGAGGAGGTCGTCCGACGATGGCTCGGAAAAAGGCGCTAGGGCGGGGGCTGGGAGCCCTTATCCCGGGAGGTAACGGGGACGGCGGACAGCCTTCCGGGGATGGCGGAGTGCGGGAAGTGGCCATTTCCAGTCTTTCCCCGAGCCCCTTTCAGCCGCGGAAGACCTTCGACAGCACAGCGCTAAACTCCCTGGCCGATTCCATCAAGGAGCATGGTGTCGTCCAGCCTGTCCTGGCGAGGGCGTCGGACGGCCGTTATGAGATTGTCGCCGGGGAGCGGCGCTGGCGAGCAGCGGAATTGGCAGGGCTCGAAAAAATACCCGTCAAGGTTATTGAGGCCGACGATCACGCAGTCATGGAGATTTCCCTCGTGGAAAACCTCCAGCGTGAAGATCTTTCGCCCCTGGAGGCCGCCTGGGGAATCGAGGAACTCATCTCCCGCTTTTCGCTCACCCAGGAACAAGCCGCGAAACGGATCGGGTGGAGCCGGGTGGCGGTGACGAACACTCTCAGGCTGCTCCAGCTGCCCGAGGCGGTGCTCGGCATGCTTCACGCGGGGGATCTTTCAGAGGGTCACGCCAGGGTCCTTCTGGCCCTGAAGAAGGAAGAGGACCGCCTTCACCTGGCCCGACTCGCCGTGGACAAGGGGCTGACCGTGCGCGAACTCGAACAGGCCGTGCGAAGGGTTGCCGAAGGAGCGACAATGGGGAAAAAGCGGAAAACATCCACGATGAGGTTGCCCGAACCCGCCAGGCGGTTCAGTGAACAATGGGGTGTTTCGGTGAAACTCTCGGGAAATCCTTCGAAGCTCCGGGTCGTCCTCGAGGGATTGAATGAGAAGCAGGCCCGGGAACTGTTCGAGCTTTTAGAAGATCAGGGGGAACGGCTTTTCCCCGGTGAATGACACTCCATGCGGTACAGGATTCGGGTTGATGCGGCAAACGGAGGATTGTGAGACCTTTGAAAAAACCCTATGAAGATTTACTGGCTTTCGGGAAAGTCATCTCGGCGGCGCTCCTCTTATGTGGCACCATCCTTATAGGACTTAAGTTGGGGAAAATGCTGGAAAACGCAGGGTGGCCCGGATGGATTGTTCCCCTTTCGATCCTGCTGGGGGGAGCCGTCGGGGCCTGGCAGGCATGGCTTTTCCTTCGCCAAAGCTGGAGAAAAGGCTGAAAGCACGCAAAGAAAAGGGGATGCCTTTCATGGAACATCTTTTCGCGCCCTGGCGCATGGCCTATATCGCAGGCGCCGACAGGCAGCAGGGTTGCATCTTCTGTGATTTTCCCGAAGAAAACAACGACGAGAAGCGTCTGATTCTGGCTCGAAGGGAAAAGGTATTCGTCATGTTCAATGTCTATCCCTACAACCCCGGTCACCTCATGGTCGCCCCCTACCGCCACGTGGGCGAATACGATGAGCTCGACGACACCGAGCTTCTCGAGATGCACACCACGGCCCGGCAGTGCCTCCGGCTTTTGAAGGACCTCATGAAGCCCCAGGGCTTCAACATGGGCGTCAACATGGGAAAAACCGCCGGGGCTGGGTTCGCCGGCCATGTCCACCTTCATATCGTCCCCCGTTTCGAGGGAGATACCAACTTCATGCCCGTCACGGCGGACGTCAGGGTCCTGCCTGAATCCCTGGAAGATACGTACAGGAGGTTCCGGGAAGCCTGGGATCGTTATGAATGACGAAGATCTCATCACGGAACCGGCAGGCAAAGTCACAGCTGAGTTGAAGGAGCGCCGTTCCCGGTTCATCGCCTCGCTGGCCGTTGCCGGAACCGAGGAGGCGGCAAAAGAGTTCATCCGCTCTGTAAGCCAAAAGCACTCCCAGGCCAACCACAATTGCTGGGCTTACCGTGTCGGCTCGCAGAAAGCTACGGAATATTTCTCCGATGACGGAGAACCTGCCGGAACAGCCGGCAAGCCAATCTTGGGGGCCATCCAGCGTGTTGGCCTCACCAACACGGTCATCGTGATCACCCGGTATTTCGGAGGAGTCAAGCTCGGTGTGCGGGGACTCATCGAGGCCTATGGGAAATGCGCATCCCTGGCCGTAGAGAAGGCGGGAACGACGAAAAAACGTCTCGCCCGGATGGCGCGCATCATGACATCCTACGAACACCAGAACACAGTGCTGGCAATGCTCAAGGAAGTCGAGGTAGAGGGTGGATCCGTCGCTGCCGAATACGGAGCGGAAGTGACCCTTGATGTTCCCGTTCCGCTGTCTTTTGCGTCACAGGCCGAGGAACTTTTCGGCGGCTTTCTGGGCCGTGGACTTATCGCTTCCTGGCGATGGGAAGATGCATAGATCTCCTGGGTGAGACCCCAAAAGGGTACCCACAAGGGAAAGTGGAAAGCCCGGCGAAAAAAATCCTCGGGTGTTTCTGAAATGAAAACATGTGTAAAACAGGACATAACGCAACAGGGTGGGAGAGCTTTTTGGATCTCCGCCCTTATTTTTTGCCGTTGTCCAGAAGAGGCAAAAGAGTATAATCGTGACATGAATGTCAACCAGATATTTAAATAGGGTGACAAAAAGGCAAAACAGGAGGACAGGGTATGAAAATTCCCGTGAAAACCATGACATTTGCCGCTCTTTTCGCCGTCCTGACCGCCGTGGGCGCCTACATCCGCATTCCCTTTCCGCTGGTTCCCATGACGCTTCAGACCCTTTTCGTCTTCATGTCGGGGGCCCTGCTCGGATCACGGGGAGGCGCCCTCTCGCAGATTCTCTATGTGGGGATGGGGTTTGTGGGGCTGCCCGTTTTCGCCGGTGGGGGAGGACCCCAATACCTGCTTCATCCGACTATCGGCTTTATCCTGGGGTTTATCGCCGGAGCCTGGGTCATCGGGCGAGCTATCGACGCCTTCGATCGGGTTTCATTCTTCACGTGTCTTATGGCCTGTTTTATGGGCATCGCCGTGATCTATTCCATGGGTGCGGCGGGCCTGTACTTCAACCTGAACGTGGTGGCCGGAAAAGCCACGTCCTTTCGGACCGTCCTCGAAATCGGGATCATCCCCTTTATTACAGCGGACGGAGTCAAGGCCGTCGCCGTGGCCGCCGTGGCGGCCAGGATCGCCCCGAGACTGAGGCATCTCAAGGCAAAGAGATGACCTTTCCGGTGGTCAAAAAGTGTCCATAGAGGCTGACTTATTTTGACCTAATATCGGAGCCCGCGGGGCCGTCACTGTTTTGGCGTACAATGAAGAGCGAAAACTTTCCCGCTGGAGGTCCCGCAGTGAACTGGAGAACAGCCGGGAAAAAACCGGAAGACACCGAAACGGCGGCCTGGGGAGCGCTTTTCGCCCTGTATGCCCTCTGGGGTTCCGTCTTTCTCGCGAACCACTTTTCCCTCGAAAGCTTTCCGCCCTTTCTGCTCAACGCTGTCCGCTTTCTGGGGGGCGGGGGGATCCTCTATGTGATTTTGAGATCGAGAGGTGTCCAAAACGCACCGCCGAAGGTCTGGGGAGGGTCGGCCCTTGTGGGGGGGCTCCTTTTCGTCGGAGGGGCCGGTTCGCTCACCGTTGGCCAGCAATGGGTGGCATCCGGTCTTGCGGCAACGCTCATTGCCACGGTGCCATTGTGGACGGTGCTTTTTGTCGGGATCTGGGAGCGGCTGCCCAACAGGCTCGAGTGGGCGGGACTGGTCATAGGAATTTTCGGCGTGGCCCTTTTGAACCTCGAAAAGGGCATCAGCGGGAACCCTTTGGGGGCGCTCTGGATCCTTGGAGCTGCGGCAAGCTGGGGACTCGGGTCGGCCTTGAGCCGCCGGATGACCTGGCTTGACGGCTCCATGGCTACGGCGGCCCAGATGATCTCCGGCGGGGCGATGCTGCTTCTGCTTTCTCTTGTGACGGGGGAGCGGATTGGACCGCTGACGCCGAAAGCCGCTTCCGGCATGGTCCACCTCGTCGTCTTTGCCTCCGTCATCGGCATGTCCATCTACCGGTGGCTTCTGCGGAATGTCCGCCCTGCGCTGGCCACGAGTTACACCCTGGCGAACCCCATCATCGCCACCTTCCTGGGAGTACTTTTTGCCGGGGAACATGTCTCGGCCATCGCCCTGGCCGCCATGGCCGTCATCCTCTGCGGCGTCGCCCTGGTGTTTCATGGCCGGGAAAGACATTGAACCCGGGGGTCGGATCTTCGATTTCGGGATTTTTCTTTAGTCTCCGACCGCTTCTACATCCCTTTGCAAGGTGTTCCGGATCGTTAATCCAACGGGCTTGACGGTTTTTTCCGGCCAGGGGTGTTCCGCTCTCTTTTTTCCCCGCGTCAACGTGATACACTTTCCCTGGAGGTGACTGGTTCATGGAAATAACGGAACGCATCGCCGCCCATCTTCTGAAAAAAGACGTCGTTGTGCTGACCGGTGCCGGAATGAGCACGGCCTCCGGCCTGCCTGATTTCCGGGGCGACCAGGGCCTGTGGAAAAACCGTGATCCCAGACGACTTGCCTCCATTGCCGCCATGGAAAACAGTCCCGAGGATTTCTACGAGTTCTACCGCATGCGCATCAGAGCGCTTCTGGAGGTCCGGCCCAACAGGGGACATGGGATACTCGCCTGGTGGGAGCAGGAAGGGTACCTCAAGGGCATCATCACCCAGAACGTGGATCAGCTTCACCAGGAGGCGGGATCCATGAAGGTCTGGGAACTTCATGGAACGCTCCGCGAGATCCGGTGTTCACGGTGCCGGAAGCGATACGGAAGCGGAATGCTCCTGGAGCGGACCGACTGCCCCGAGTGCGGTGGCCCCTTGCGCCCCAACGTGGTGCTCTTCGGCGAGTATCTCCCCGAAGAGGCCCTCCAAAAGGCGGAGGAACTGGCCACATCCTGCGGGTGCTTCCTCGTGCTGGGATCATCCCTGGAGGTTTCACCGGCCAACTGGTATCCTTCCCTGGCGAAACAAACCGGTGCCGAACTTTATATCATCAACAAGACACCCACGCCTGTCGACAACGGTGCCAACGGTGTCATTCACGGTGACATCATAGAGACTCTTGAAGAGATCAATGCCTGCATGTGACGACAAAAGGTAAAAAGCTTTCCTGAGTGAGGTATATCTCCATGAACTCTGACAAGGAGAGTGTGGGGGGATGACTCTGCCGCTCCTCTGGTTTGCTGCCGGCGAGGCGGAACTTGGCACAAAGAGAGCATGGAAAACCTTTGACTGGGCGACCATGAACAGGATGGTCCTAGATGCGAGACAGACAAGCTGTTTCTTTGTGAAATGATTTGATACTTTCACACAAATACAGCGGGTGATAAATTTTTGACGAGATGACTTCATAAGACGGAGGATCGAAAATGCCCGAAAAAGACACAAACAACACTTCCGGCAAAGACGAAAAAGATTTCCAGGACCAGCAGCCTGTCCAGTACATCCAAGTGGCACCCTACGGATCGTATCCTCCCGAGGAAGACGAGATCGACCTTGCGGATTTGTTTGCCGTTTTGTACAGGCGGCGAAAATTCATTGCCATAGCGACCGTCCTTTTTATTATCCTGGCCTTTGGAATGACGAAGATAATGCCAAAAAAATTCAAGGCCGAAACCATGGTGGAAATAGGGCAGGTTCCAATAGAGGGAAAATACGAGAAAGTTGAGAGCTCCGATGCCGTGGCAAACCGGATTTCTTCTCTGGTGAAGTTGACAGCCTTGGAAATGTCGAAAGAAACGGAGACTCTTGGCTTTTCAATCAAAGAGGGTCTTGAAGTTGACGTGCCAAAAGACGGGAATGTTGCCACAATTGGCCTGATAGTTGCCGAAGACGCCACGGATAAGGGATTGGATTTTCTTTCTCGGGTAAATGACAAACTCAACCAGGAATACACTCATTTTTTCGAACAATATAAAAACGAGATCCGAGCTGAAATTGCAAGCAAAAAAATGGAAATAAGAACAGTGAATTCAACGATCTCAAATCTGACGGAAAAAATTGCAAAGGTAAAAGATCAATACGAGAATCGGATGGATGCGCAACGGGGTCGTATTAATGAACTGGAGCGAACAATCCAAAAGGCAGAAACGCGTCAGGAAGCAATCGAAACAGATTTGGAATCATTACAATTGGAAAAGGAAGAGTTGTCAAAGAAAATTCAGGAAGTCGAGGAGCGCTATAGCCAGCTTTTGCAAAAAGGGAAAGAATCAGGCACAGGAGGAACTTCTGCGGAAATGACTTTGTTAAACACCGAAACGGTGTTTCTCTCGCAAATGCGGGAACGCTTGCTGGTGAAAATTCCCCAGACAATCAAGGAGCTCCGTGAGGAACTGCAAACGCTCGATGAGAGGATCCGGGAAGCACGGATGAAAAAAGAAGAGGAAACGGAAAGACTTTTGACCCTTTCTCCCGAAAGGGATGAAGAAATCGAGAAAATCCAGAATCAGATTTTGGAATTGGAAGAATCAAGAGAGCAGATTGCCATCAGCATGGAACAGGATCAAAACAAGCTAGACAATCTGATTACAACCAGTGTGTACGCAAATCCGAGACTTTCGGAAAATCCTGTGTCCCCTAACGTCAAGCTCATTGTCGCGCTGGGATTTGTCGGCGGGCTGTTTTTGGCCGTCTTTTTGGCCTTTATCGCCGAGTTCTGGTCCAGGAACAGGCAGAAAATCACAGGATAAGTTCCTTCGTAGACATTAGGTATTGGTGGTTCTTTAGAAAAACCACTGAAGGGTAAGGCGGCCACCATGAGATTCAAAACGGTCGGAACACAATCCTTCATAACTCAAAGATATGTCCAGATTCGACCCGCATCGGGCGGAAAGCAAGAATTCCACTGAGAAACGGTCCTCATCGAGTGTCTCCGTGTACCATCGAGTATCACCGCCCCAGCTCCGGTCGATGATGATGTCGGACCCGGAAAGATTGTGGATCCACGCAAGTCGCAGCTGGGTGTTCAATCGGATTCCTTCATCGATGACACTTTCTTTGATCAACCTGACGCCGAGCAGGCTCTCTGCGATAGTGGTTTCGAAATCTCCATAGGTGAAACCTTTAGCTTCTTCATAACCATCCCTGATGAAGTACCCGGTGTTCAACCCCACCTCAGGAACGATCCGCCAGCCCCGGCCGGTCGTTTCCGATTGAGGTGCATACATGGCGCGAATGTCATTGGTTACCGCCCGGCTTGAAAATTTGCCCTTCGCGTCATGTCCTGCCTGTTTTCTGTAACTTTCGTGTGCTGTAGAATGAAAGGCCAGGGCGTCGGCGAGAACCCAGTTCCCGATCCGCCTGCTGTAATATCCCCCGATGTGCCAGGTATCCTGTTTTTCCCAGTCGGCGGCCACTTGGCAGGGACCGGTGAAATCAATTTCCCGCTCGGTGTAGCCGGCGAGAAGCCCCCATTTTGTAGCCTCCCTGGAGCCTTTTTCGGTACCGAAAAGAAGACCTTTCGTTTCGGAATTAAAACCGGCCCTTCGGCTGTAAAAGGAATCGCGGCGGGATTCATCCACCAAAAAGTCGCAATAAATTGAGGTTTTGTCCTCGTGGGTCATGGCGCTGCCTTCCTCTGCGCTGTGCAGGCGGTTCGCAGCAAAGTGACGAAAGACAGACCATCCGTCGATGGCCGCCGCAATTCCGAGAGCCTGTTCAGAGAAGGAATACCCCGCCATACCGGTGAAATGGAGACTCCCGCCCTCGATCCAGCGGGGGCGATAAAAATCAAGATAAGGGCTTGCTCCGGTGCAGGAAATTTTGTCGAAACGGCCCTTGACGTCTGAGGCCCTGATACATTCGAAAAAGCCGGGATTGGAAACTTGGGAGACGTCAATGGCAACATCCCCGTCGAGATTTGCCGTGTTTTCGACCCATAAGGGAATGCAGGCGGAAATGTTTTCGCCTGAACCGCAGCCAGCGTAAAGAAACAACGTGGCATCAGGAGTCTGGGTATAAGTTTCCGTCACGAATCGGCCGTTTTGGTCGAGCTTGAGGGTGCCCTCTTTGACGAGCGTGTCGCCGCAAGAGGAATGACCTTGCAGCAACATAGTACCGGTGCCGGCTTTGGTGAAGCGTCCGAAGTTTTGCAATTCTGCAGTGATATCCGTGTTCATGTCCACAAGAAGACTTGAAGTAGCATCGCCCTTGAGGATCGTTGAATTTCGAAGGTCAGTCCCGTCAAGAAGCTCCACGCTACTGCCGTTTTCCGCTGTCAGAGCAGATCCGTTGAGACTCGAAAGGGTCCCGGTGTTGACGAAACGGCCCGCGGTAACGCGTACAGCGTCTCCAAGATGCCCCGAAACGTGGATTTCGCCACTATTTTCCCCCTCTGAACCTTCCAAAATATGCATCCCGCAAGCGGATTTGCCTTGTGTCTTTATGACGCCCGCATTGTTTCCTGTCGAACCATCGGCAAGAACAATTGCGTTGGCCGCTTCTCCGTATGTGGTGATGCTTCCCGAGTTAGAAAGGGATGATGCATTTGCGGCGATCAGGCCGTAGCTGTTGGCTCCGCTGGTCTCGACCAATTCGGTGTTTGTAATTTTCGACCCAGCAAAGGCAGCCATCCCGGGTGCATCAGATCCGGAAGTGACGATGGCCCCCGAATTCAGAGCGGTGGATGCCTCTTTGGCCAGGATGCCCGGGGATCCTGTGCCCTCGGTCATGATGGTGCCCGAGTTGACGGCTTCCGATTCGTCCAGGACGGAAATCCCCGGCGAGCCGGTTCCGTTGGTGCAGATTATGCCGGCGTTTCTTGCCGAGGAATGCCTTTCGGCAAACATGCCAAAGGACGACTCTCCAAGAGTTTGAATGTCCCCGAAATTTTCTGCAGAGGAAGCGGATTCGACCAACATGCCTGTTGATTCAGTGCCTTCCGTTACGATGACACCGGTATTGTGGGCTTTTGAAAGGCATGAGGCCCACATTCCAATCGAACGGTTCCCCGTAGTGATGATCTTTCCCTCGTTGTACGCGTCGGCCTCATTCACGACAGTCATACCGGTATTGCCTTCACCCAACATGAAGATGTCGCCGCTGTTGAGTACTGAAGCTTTGTCCATTGCCTGCATGCCAAAGGAACTGCCACCAGAGCCCTGGATGTGGCCGGAGTTCTCCAAAACTGCACCGGGTCCTGACGCTGACATTCCTTTTGATCCAGTGCCGCTGGAGATTATCGATCCGGAGTTGGTGGCTACAGAATTGTCTAAAGCTTCCATGCCGCTTGAGCGGGGCCCGGCTGTCTGGATGATACCCGAATTTGTGATTCTCGAATCAGAGCCGGCAGCCATGCCGGGTGCATCGGATCCGGAAGTGACGATGGCCCCCGAATTCAGAGCGGTGGATGCCTCTTTGGCCA
>JBKHBH010000075.1:0-10834 GCA_046542505.1 Thermovirgaceae bacterium
GCCTGGATATCCTTTCTCACGCCCCAGCCGTTCTCGGACAAGAGGCCGACCATGTACAAGTCTCCGGGCAATCCGCCTTCCGCGGCCTGTCGATACCAGTAGTAGGCCTTGTCGAAACCTGCCGGGTCCACCTTTGCCTGCTCGAAATAATACGCGGCAAGATTGTGCTGGGAGTCCGGCTCTCCCCTGGCTGCCCCAATGAACCACCAGTTCAAGGCCTTCTGTTCGTCGCGACCGGGTCCATCCTCAAACCAATAGAGGCCGCCAAGGTAAAAGGGGGCCTCCTCGTGCCCTTGCATGGCCGCTTTTTCGAACCATTGAGCCGCTTTTGCCCCGTCCTCCTGGACACCTTCACCGAATTCGTAACATTTGCCCGTTTCGAACTGCGCCTTCGGGTGTCCCTGCGTTGCTGCCTTCTCGAACCAGTGAAAAGCCTTTTTCGGGTCCCTTGGCACGTCCTGGCCGGTCTTGTATTTCCAGCCAAGCCGATACTGCGTCTTTCCCTGCACGGGTCCCAAAGACTCTTTTGCCTCGTTGCGCTCTTCCTCGCCGACGGAAATGAAACCAAGGGTTTTCTGGATCCCCTCGATGACGGCGCCGAAGAAATCCTTATCGGCTTTGTTCCCTGTCTTGCGGGCCTCTTCATACAACCTGCGGGAAACCTTGAGCTGCCCTTCAAAGAAAATCCGCGCCGCTTCGCTCGACAGGGCGGGGCAGGACGGTGCGAGGCGCAGGAAATCCTCTTCAGAAAACATGCCGTCACTCGTCCCCACGGTGATATCCATGAGCACTTCGCGCCAACAGCAGTTTTCATTACCCTTTCGAGGAATCTCCTGGAAAAGGACTTCTTCCAGCGGCCCGGCAGCAGCGCCCGTGGCAATTAGGAAGATGAGCACAACGACCAAAAGCTGCAGCAGTTTTCTCACGGCACGCCTGCCTTTCGTGATGACAGGGGTCACTTCGGAGTAAAAGTCAGTAAATCGAAGATCCGACCCCCAGAGGTTTAGGGATCAGTCGAAAAAGATATACAGCTCCATCTCCCGGAGATGGTCGTTGCTGTCGAGGACAAAGCGCACCAGCCACCATTCGCCATCGGAGTACAGCATATCCTGTGGCCGTTTGACCGATTTGCCCAACAGGTTTTCGATCTCACCGGCCGCTTGCCCCACTTCAAGTTCTTCGACGCCAGCTTCGGCAGGATCTCCCTCGAAGGCGCTAAACACCTCCCTGTCCGGGAAGACGAAAAAAGAGACCCGGCACGCTGGAAAATCAAGGACTACTTCTTCAAAGGTGTAATCAGGATCATGGATGCTCTGGTGTTCCGTAGCTCTCCGCTCTTTCGGCTCACCGAGCATGTCCTCCGTGGCCGCCCTGTCGGAAAAACGTTTTTGCACGGGTTCCACAATCATCCTGGAAACCTTTTCCAGCGTCTCGGGATTCATCCGCACCGCCACATCACTGAGGTTCAGCGGTTCACTTTGCTGTGCGGCGGCCGGGAGCGCCATGGCGGAGAAAACAAGAACGACGACTGTGACAGCCAGGGTCTGGATTCTCCTGCGGCCGTGCTTTTTCTCCCGTATTCTTTTCACTGCGCAACACCGACCTTCCTTTTTTGCTCTTCCTTTTATTATACCAGTGCGCGGTCGCAGGACCGACGGGGATGGTTGTTTTAGCCGAGTCATCCTGCCCGGTGTCGGAAAACCCAAAAAGTAAAGACTTGACCCCAGGGGGGTTGGTTAATCCTGCCAGGTCATGGCAAAGCCGGCCAGGGCGGCGGTGCCGATCCACAGGACGTCCTCGTTGACGTCGAATTTCGGGTGGTGATGGGGGTAATCCGTTCCGTCGTCAAAGGATGACGGGTGGAAAAAGAATGTCCCCGGCACCTTCTCCAGGAAGAACGCCATGTCCTCGCTGCCCATGGTCGGCTCGGGGACTTCTGTAACGGCGTCTTCTCCCAGGAGTCGGACCGCCACATTCCGGAGCGTTTCCGTCATTTCCCGGTCATTGACCACCGGCGGTGGACCCAAGGTAAACCTGACATCGGCCCGGCCGCGAAGCCCCGATGCCACGCTCTCGCAAATGTCCCTGACGCGTTCGCGCGCCATCTTGCGCATGTCGGGGTCCAGGGTCCTGATCGTCCCGTTGATGGTACACGTCGGCGCAATGATGTTAGGGGCGGTCCCGCCCTGGATTTTGCCGACGGTAACCACCGCAGCGTCGAAGGGGTTCGTCTCCCGGCTCACTATCATCTGGATGGCGGAAACAGCCTGGCAGGCCATCACGACCGGGTCCACCGTCAGGTGAGGTGTGGCGCCATGCCCCCCCTTCCCCTCGAAGGTGACGGAAAACCAGTCATTGGAGGCCATGAAGGCGCCGTATCTGTAGCCGATCATGCCCGAGGTCAGGCCTTTCCAGAGGTTCCCCGTGTGCAGACCGATGATGCCGTCCAGGGGCGGGTCCTCAAGGACCCCGTCTTCGATCATCGCCGGGGCGCCTTCACCCGTCTCCTCGGAAGGCTGGAAGACAAGCTTGACGGATCCCTTCAACTCCTCGATGTTCTCCATGAGAATCTGCGCGGCACCCAGGAGCATGGCCACGTGGGCGTCGTGGCCGCAGGCATGCATGTAGTCGTTCCCCGAGGCGAAGGGAAGACCCGTTTCTTCTTTCATATTGAGGGCATCCATGTCGGCCCGGATTCCCAAGACCTTGCCCTGTTTCTTCCCCTTGATGAGAGCCGTTACACCGTTTTTCCCCACACCGGTCCGGATATCCCTGATCCCTGTCTCCTTGAGCCTGTCCACGATAAAGGAGGCCGTCCGGGGCGTTTCCAGCCCTATTTCGGGGTTCTGGTGGATTTGTCTTCTCCATTCGACGATCCTGTCGTTTAAGGCCCGAGCCCTTTCTTTCACGCTGGTCATTGACCGTAACGCCTCCTTGTTAAGGTTTTGATGACGCGATAATAGCATGAAAGGAGAAAAATGATCCTGCTCAGGTTTCCCGGCTGCGCCTTTATTGAAAATGAATATCTATATCGTGTTACAATGTTCCCGGTTTTTTCGGACCTCTAAAGATTCTTATCCCTAAGTTTTTAAAAGGCTTTTTCATATAATTTCTATACCAATTAAGGGAGTTGGTGTTGATCATGGAAAAACAGGAAGGAGCCCTCAAATCCGCCTATGACGCTGTCATCATCGGCAAGAGCGCGGGAGGTTTGACAGCGGCCACCGCTGCGAAGCGTATGTACCCCGACAAAGACATTCTGGTGATCGACAAGGAAGAAGTCTCGATGATCCCCTGCGGAATCCCCTACATTTTCGGCACCCTCGAGAGCATCGATGACAACAGGCTCCCGGCGGAAAAGGCCCTCGAGGCTTCCGGAATCAACCTTCTTGTTGACGAGGTCACGGAGATCGGGCTGGACTGCAAGACCATTTTCACCAAAAGCGGCAAGGCCATCAAGTTCGGGAAACTCCTTCTGGCCACGGGCTCGAGGCCTGTCCTCCCCAAGGTTCCCGGATGCCACCTTGAAAACGTCCTGACCGTTCCGAAGACCTACGAGTACCTCAAGGATATGCGCTCCCGCCTCAAGGATGTTCAGGACGTGGTCATCGTCGGCGCGGGGTTCATCGCTTTGGAAGTAGCCGACGAGATTAACAAGCTGGGAAAAAACGTGACCGTCCTCTACCGGAGTCGCATACTGCGCAAAAGCTTCGACCCTGATTTCGGTGACATGGCCCAGGAAGCCCTCGAAAAGGCCGGCGTCAAAATGGTACACGACAAGCTGCTGGGACTGGAGGGCGAGGGCAGGATCACCGGTGTCGACCTTGAAAAATCCGGAAAGATCAAGGCCGACATGGTCATCTTTTCCATCGGCTACCGCCCCAATGATGACCTGGCCGCCAAGGCCGGGATCGACACGGGCAAAAACGGCATCCGGACCGACGAGTATATGCGCACATCCCACCCGGACGTGCTCGCCATCGGGGACTGCGCCGAGCCTCATGATTTTTTCACAGGCAAACCGAGCGGCCAGATGCTGGCTTCCACGGCGACCTTCGAAGGGCGCGTCGCCGGGGCGAACCTCTTCAATATCAAACTCGTGAAGGAGAGCAAGCGGAACATCGGGATCTACTCCACGGACATCGCCGGACTGGCCCTCGGTGTGGCAGGCCTCACCGAGACCGCGGCCTCCGAAGAAGGTTTCGAGATCGTCACTGGGATGGCCGACGGTGTCGACAGGCACCCCGGAAAGTTCGAAGACGTCTCCAACGTCAGGATCAAGCTGGTCTTCTCGAAAGACCGGGGATCCATTCTTGGTGCCGAGCTCGCCGGGGGCAAGAGTGTCGGCGAGATGACCAACATTCTCGGTTTGGCCGTCCAGAAGCGCTTGACAGCCTCTGAGCTCTATGCCGTCCAGTTCGGAACACACCCGCACCTGACAGCATCTCCCGTGGGGTACCAGATCGTCAAGGCCGCAGAGGACGCACTGGCCAAGCTCAAAGACTGATCGTTCACGGGTTCCCAAGAACTCTCCCTCAAGCGACTGGAGGCCGCCCCGACCGGGATGGCCTCCAGTTTCACTTTCCTCCGTCACTCCTCTGCGCACAGGGCAAGAGGGAGGATCTGCTTTTCCCTCAGCCGCACCAGACGCGCTACCGCCGCCTGGAACCGTTTATTTCCTTTCCTTCCCGATCCCCTCTTCCGGTATTTCCGTTTCCATTTTTTCCATGACGGATATCACTTCGTCGATGATCCGGCGTTCATTGCGGTAGTGCCTGAAAAAGCGCTGCAGGCACCGTTGCGCCGCTTGTGGCCCGTCCTGGAGCTTCTCGCAGGCGGCCATGCATTCTTCAATCCGCCTGACGGCCTCCTTGATGCGCCATTCCGTCAGGTCGCCGTCGTGGCGGATGGCATCCTGAGGACAGAATTCGTGACACTCACCGCAACGGATGCAGGCATCCATGTCAATGACGGCTACTCCGCCGTAAAGGGATATGGCGTTTCCCGGACAGGATTCGACGCAGATTCCACAGCCGGTACAGCGGCTTTCATCGACCCATGGCACGACCGCCACCTCCCCCGCGACCCCGGCCTTTGCCGCGGCCTAATCCTCCGCCTCGTCCCATCCCCCGGCCCATTCCAGGTCCTGGGGCGGGATCGGGAACCGCTCCCGGCATCCGCCTGAAACGGCCCGCCAGTTCCGGATTTTCGGCGTTGGGCCGTATCGCTTCCTGCGGGCAGGCGGTAAGGCATCTGCCGCAGTTGATACACCGGTTCTGGATAATTTCGGCCTTTCCCGTACTCATGTCGATGGCGTCAACGGGACAGGAATTTACACACACTCCGCACCCCGCGCAAAGATCATTTCGTACCCACGGCATTTGAACCACTCCCAGACTTCCTTTGAACCTGCCGGCACGTCGTATCTGCAGGTTTATTGATAACAGGTATCATTATAATGATTTTACGACTCCTCTGGTGCTTTGTCAACAAATACCTTAAGGGGTATATGGGGCGGGTGTTGTCTTTTTCCTCAGAAGGCGGTCCCGTTTTTTCTCTTCGAAGCCGTGACCTGCACCCGCCGGCCTGCTTTTATCATCTTTGTGACGGAAAGCCCCGCCCCGGCCAGAAGACCTCCGATCTCTTCAGGGGCGATGCCATGGCGGGGCGACGTGGGTTCCAGCAGGCTCATCCTCCCGCCGGGCTTCAATAATTCCGCTAGGCCTTCGATGATTCCGGCACGATCCGGCGCCTTAATATCGTGCAACACGTGAATCATGCTGACGAGATCGAAGGTCGCCGGTTCAAAGGGTGCGTTCAGGGCGTCACCGTGGACAATCTCCACGTTTTGAAAATGAGCCAGCCTCTTTTTCGCCTTCTCTACCATGTACCGGGAACTGTCCAGACCAACGGCGGTACCGCACTGTTCCAGGGCCAGGGCAAAATACCCGAGGCAAACGCCGTTTCCGCAGCCGTAGTCCATGACACGCTCGCCTCCCGAAAGATCCAGGCTTTCCACGTACGGACGGTAGACCCTGGGCCCCAGGATAAAGGGCTTGATGTACTCCATTTCGAGACGGAAGAAAAAGGAAGGTTTTTCGAAATCGGTCATGTGGACACTCCTCGCACAAACAGTCGATAATTTTTCTCAATTATACAACCCGTGAACATGTTTGTGGTACGCAAGATCCATCATCTGGGACGGGAAAATCCCCAAATCGAAGATCCGACCCCACCAGATTTCGGTTTTTTGCGAACAATTCCCAAAATTGTGCCGCTCCTGGGTTTTCTGATAATTTGAAACAGACAAAAAAAAGAACCGAAGGAAGTGGAGTGATTTTTATGTCGACCTGGAAAGGCAGAAGAGCCTGGGTTGATCTTGCCGAAAGAACAGTGACATACGATGAGATTCCCGAGAAAGAAGGGCGGAAGTGGGGAGGCATGAAGGGCCTCGCCCTGCCGATCCTCCTCGAGCACCTTGATCCCGGGACGGACCCGCTGGGGCCCGACAACCCCCTGATCGTGGCCGCGGGGCTTTTGAACGGCCTGGCCTTTCCCGGCGTATGCCGGTACGGCCTCTATGCCAGAAGTCCCCTGACGGGCGCATACGGGGAGTCCGAGGCGGGGGGATACTTCGGACCGGCAATGAAAAACCAGGGCCTTGAAATGATCGTCATCACGGGGACGTCGAAGGATCCCGTTTATCTTTGGATCGAGAACGGCGCCGTCGAGATCCGTGACGCCTCAGGCCTCTGGGGGCAGGAGACGGGGCCTACACTCGAAGAGCTGAAAAAAGAACAGGGCGAAAAGATCACATCGATCTTCATCGGTCCCGCCGGAGAACGGATGGTCCGCTATGCCTGCGTCATCAACGACCTGCGTCACGCCAACGGCAGGACGGGCATGGGAGCCGTCCTGGGATCCAAGAAGCTCAAGGCCCTGGCCTGCCCGGCACCGAAACCGGAAAAACCCGCAGATCCGGCGCTCCTCAGGGAATGCCACGAGGTTTTCCGCGACTGGAAGGACAACCCCATGGCGGCGGGGCTCTACGAGCTTGGCACCACGGGGGGTGTTTTGAACAACCACCAGGCGGGACTCTTGCCCACGAAGAATTTCCGTCAAGGGACCTTCGACAAGGCCGCCGAGGTGGACGGCCGCGCCATGAATGAAAGGCTCTTGATAGAGCGACACGGATGCTTTTCCTGCATGGTGAAGTGCAAGCGCGTCGTCGAGGGCGGTCCCATGGATCTTGACCCCAGGTACGGCGGACCCGAGTACGAGACACTGGCCGCCTTCGGGGCCTGTTGCGGCGTGGAGGACCTGGACGCCGTGTGCAAGGCCCATGAACGCTGCAATGCCCTGGGCCTGGACACCATTTCAACCGGCGTGGCCATCTCGTGGGCCATGGAATGCGTGGAAAAGGGCCTTCTCGATACATCGGAAGCGGGTGTCGCCGGCTTCGGCGACAGCAGGGGCATGCTGGCCGCTGTCGATGCCATCGCAGCCGGAGAGGGCTTTGGCGCCCTCTTGTCAGAGGGGATCCGAAGGGCCTCAAAAAAGGTGGACCAAAAGAGCGAGGCCTTCGCCATGCATGTCAAGGGGCAGGAAGTCCCCATGCACGAACCCAGGGGCAAGACGGGCCTTTCTCTGGGATATGCCCTGGCCCCCGTGGGGGCAGACCACGTACAGTTCGCCCACGACACCATGATCGCCAATCCCGATTCCTACAGCTTTAAAAAAGTCAGATGCCTGGGCATTACTGATCCGCCGGACTTGCTGTCCTTCGACAACCAGAAGCTGCGGACCATTTCCGCCCTCTGGAAACACTGGGCCCTCATGAACCACCTGGGAGGATGCCTCTTCGTCTTTGCACCAAGAAGTCATTACCCCGTCGCGAAAATCCCTCAGCTCGTTGAGGCGGCCACAGGCTGGGAGACATCCCTCCATGAATTGCTCGAAGCCGCCGAACGGGGCATCGCCGTGTCGCGGATTCTGAATGCAAGGCTCGGCATCGGCCCCGAGGAGGACAGGCTTCCGGAACGGTTCTTCGAGCCCCTTCCCGACGGCCCCTTCCAGGGCAAGGCTATAAAAAGGGAAGACTTTGAAGACGCCAAAAGGAGGTTTTTCGATATCATGGGCTGGGACATCAAGGGCGTTCCCTCAGAAGCGACCTGCCTCAGGCTGGGACTGGAGGAATTCCTGGCGTGACGAAGGTTACAGTGGTCATTCCAAACCCCAGGGGCAGCCAAAAGCGAGAGGTCTCTCTGGAGATCAAGACCCCTGTTACTTTGAGGGATCTCCTTGAGCGGGCCGGCCTTGATCCGGAAGATGTCGGCGTCGTGCTGGGACCTGACGGACCCGTGCGGTACGACGCCCTCGTCCCCCCGCCGGACAGGCTCGAGATCCTCCCGCCTTTGGCTGCCGGTTAAGTGAAAGCCGAACCATTTCGGTTAATAAAAATCTCCTTATTGTAAACGCTAACATAAAACTGGGCCAAAAATGGTGGTAGTGCTCACGTAAAAGTGAGCCACCCCAACCGAAATTCCTCCTATCATGCAATCAGGACACGACGCATGAGGGAGGAGGAACAAGGATGGTGGTTGGGGTGGACCAGTACAAGCGTATCAGAAAAATGGCGGCAGAAGACGGACTCTCCCAGAGGGAGATCGCAAGACGACTCGGCATATCCAGAAACACCGTGGCCAGATACTGCAAGGGAGAGCACATGCCATGGGAATCAGCGAAGCGGGACCGAAAACCAGGGATCGTGAACCAGGACATCGAGCGATTCATACGTTCCTGCCTCGAACACGACAAGGATCCGGACATCCCCAAAAAACAACACCACACGGCCCGCCGGATCTACGAGCGGCTCGTTTCTGAAAAGGGGTTCACCGGTGGGGAGTCCACCATCCGCAGGTGGGTGAACCATCTCAGGGAAGAATGCTCCATCGAAGCTTTCATGCCTCTTGAATTCGCCTTGGGTGAAGCCGCCCAAGCGGACTGGGGAGAAACCATATTCTACCTGGGTGGAGAAAGGACACGGGCGAACCTGCTCTGCTTCAGGCTGTGCGGGAGCCGGCACATAGACGTTCGGGCATATCCCCGGAAGGACCTTGAAAGTTTTCTCGAAGGGCACAGAGGGTTCTTCGAGCGCATAGGAGGCGTCCCTCGCACCATCATTTACGACAACCTCCGCACGGCGGTGCGCAAAGATTGGGGCAAGCGAGCCGTCTGTCAGAAGGACTTCGAGCGTTTCTCGGCCCATTATGCCTTTACGCCCCGGTTCTGCAACATCGGCAAGGGCAACGAGAAAGGCCTGGTCGAGGGGTTGGTGGGATACGCCCGCCGGACAGTTTTCGTCCCCGTTCCTCATGTCGACACATGGAACGAGGTCAACGAGTCGCTTGCCGAACACTGCGACATCTACAAGAAACGGCGAATCCGGGGACAAAAAACAAGCGTTGCGGAACTCTTTGAAGCCGAGCAGGAGACATTGCTCCCGCTCCCCCGACGGATCTTCGAAACCGCGAAGGTGAAGAAGGTGAAGGTAGATCACTTCAGCACCGTCGGCATCGATGGCAACCGGTACTCCGTTCCCGTCCGACACGCTGGACGTCATGTTACGGTTAAACTCTCCGCCTTTGGCATGGAAGTCTTCTCCAGGGGGGAGAACATAGCCTGTCACGAGCGATGTTTTGGAAGAGAACAGACCTTGTACGAGCTGAAGCACTACATACCGCTCCTTGAAAAGAAACCTCGTTCTGTCAACAACGCTGCGCCGGTAGCCACACTCGACATTCCGGCGGAATTGAGGGCTGTGGCAGCGCGGTCAATAGATCCTGACAGGACCATGGTCCGTATTCTCAAACTCTGCGCAGATCATGGTATTGAACGCGTCGCCGAGGCCGCAAGACGTGGGCCTGCGCTTTCACTTGACACCCTTCGCCTGGCATTGTGGGAAAAAGACGGGGACAGGGTGGAAGAAAACCTGTCTGCGCCGGACGTCAGAGTCGAACCCGTGGACCTGGGTTCCTACGACCGGCTCCTGGAGCACGTCGAATCATGAAGCCCGACGTTGCTGCACGCATCGCCATCCTCGCGAAACGGCTCCGGATCCCGTCCTTTCGTGAGTGCGATCCACTCCTGCGAGAAGCCCGTGGACAGGGTCTGGATTATGAGGCCTTCCTGCTCTTGCTCCTTGAACAGGAGGCCCAGCAGCGGGACGACAAGGCACGGCAAAAAAGGCTGAGAACGGCACGGTTCCCCCTGGCGAAAAGCTTCGACGAATTCGACATGAGCCGGCTTCCCAACGTGTCCGAGGCCACGGTGTGGGACCTCGCCTCCGGAGATTTCGTGGATCGCAGGCAGAACGTCATCCTCGTGGGAAATCCCGGTACCGGGAAGACGCATCTGGCCATCGGTTTGGGACGAAGGCTTTGCGAGAAGGGATTTTCGGTCCGTTTCACCCAGGCCGCGTCGCTGGCAACGGAGCTTTCCGAAGCCACAGAGGACAAGATGCTGGGACGGCTTCTCAAGACACTCGAAACGGTCGATCTCCTGATCCTGGACGAATTGTCCTACGTGTCCTTTACGAAAAGCCAGTCGGAACTCCTGTTCCATGCCTTGTCGGCGCGGAACGAGAAAGGGAGCGTAATGATCACGACGAATCTCGAGTTTTCAAAATGGACGGAGCTTTTCCCGGACCCCATGCTCGCGGCCGCGATGATTGACCGGATCACTCACCGGTCACATATTCTCGACATGAATGGCGCCTCGTACCGATTGGCCGAGACGAAACGCCGAAAGGCAAAAGAAAGTGGCTCAATTTAAA
>JBKHBH010000076.1:0-10792 GCA_046542505.1 Thermovirgaceae bacterium
CTGGAGCAGGCGCTGTACGCCCGGGAAGACGCAAAAGGCCTGATCCATCACAGCGCCAGTGGGTGTTTATTGCAAACTGAAAACGTCCGCACACCCGATACTCAAGAAGGGCTTTCCTGAGGTTTTCGTCACCGAGATCAACTGAAAATTTTTTGAAGAATCTCGATGCATGCTTTTCGTAATCCTTGAGAGTTCTCGAGCTTATGCCTTCGCCACGTTTATACAGAAGGAAATACTCAAGAGCTTCCTGCCACCTAAGACAAACCGATTTCGAAGGGAAAGGCACTACATTTGACATTACAAACCCCCCTAACATTTTTCTGGGGTCGATTTAGGGGGTTTTGCGAATCCGCTGGATTTGTGAAAATTCAACCCCAGCGGATTCGACGACGAAAAAGCGATGTTTCAGGAAGAAAAAAGGGTTCCCCGAACATTGTGGATGTCGGGAAACCCTTGGTGTTACTGGAATGGTGCCGGAGGGGAGACTCGAACTCCCACAGGCCTCTGGCCCGGCGGATTTTGAGTCCGCTGCGTCTACCATTCCGCCACTCCGGCGCAGAAACTATTTTGTTGTGCCCGGTAATGTTTGTCAACCTCGGTATTCGAACATAATCCCTGCAATTCGCAGGCCCCGGCCTCCGGGTCTTCGTAACTTCCTTTTTTTCGTAAAGACTTCAAGTGTTTCATGAAACCGGCCCACGTAAGGTGCGGGCTTATACTGGAGCGGGCCTGATGGCGATAAACCGGATTTTTCTATAAGCGAAAAGATCTGAATAGGTATTTTATGATATAATATCCGAAATACCATTTAAAGGGGGAAATGCAATGGGCTGCTGTGGCAAACCAAAAAAAGAAGAAAATAAACCTTGCTGCGGTGAAGAAAAGAAAGATACATGCTCAGAGGAAGAAAAGGAAAAGAAGCAATAAATCGGCTTTCACGCCGAAAATGAAACCGCAAACATTCAACCAACACGGCAGTCTTCTTGTGAGGACTGCCGTATTGGTTTGTCCCATGGAGTGAAGTACAATGTCCGGTAGGCGCAAAACCTGGAGGCGATAGCTGTGGGCCTGAAAGAGATGAACGGTTATAAGGGCTGCTTCGTCTGTGATCGGAGCGGGAAGAATCCAAAAGCCCTGGGCGTTGCCATTTACTGGAATACCGAGGAGGAACGATCGGAGATACCCTTCACACCAGAGCCTGAATGGTGTGGTTTCGAAGGGATTGTTCACGGAGGGATTCTCGCGGCCCTTGCCGACGACGCCATGTCCTGGGCGCTGAAACAGGGCGTCGGCGGTTTCGGCTATACGGCGAACATGTCCGTCCGCTATCTGCGCCCTGTAAAGCTTGGAAGTTCATATACCGCCGTCGGAAACGTCACAAAACAGGAAGGCCGCAAAGTTCATACCCGGGCCCGGATCATGGATGAATCAGGGAAGATCTGTGTTGACGTGAAAGCACTTTTCGTGATTCCGGAAAAGACTTGACCGATGTTGCTGTTACTGTGAAATCCGCCGGAGCGGACACCGGCAAAAGAGAACAAAAAAGGAGGGCGACACCTATGAACAGGATTATTCTCAGGCACTATGCTGAAGGCGAATATAATTGCGACCCCGTCGTCAAGACGAGGGAGACACTCAAGACCCTGCAGGAACAGCTGGGACCCAAAATGGAAAAGATCGGGTTCCAGGTTGTCATGAAAGAGGAAAAGCTTCCTGAAAGTGATCCTGAGGGAGAAAACCGCAGGAATCTCATCACCCTGTCCTGTCCGGACCTGGATTTCGAGGAAACACCTCTCGAGGAAATCGTCGGGGCGGAATCAACAGGTGAAGAGTGTTCCTGTGGCACCGGAAGCTGCAGAACCCTGAAAGTAGAAGGCCAATCCTACCAGGCCGTCCCCCCGGGACTCATCAGCGACGGGATGCTTCGTGTCGCATTTTCCGCCATGGAAGCCATGGCGGGAGGTGGCTGTGAAAGCTGCTGCAGCGACTGCAGCGGTTGCGGAATCTAAAACCCGAAAAGCAGCAAAACATACAAACACGTCAAGTGTGAAGGGAGCGCCCGAAAGCGCTCCCTTCTTTTTTCACAACCCTGTGATGATACAATGCTGCCAGCACTGGAAAACAGACAGGAAGGTGAAAATCATGACCCCTCCGTGGATCACGACCAAGGGTGGAGACAAAGGGACTACCAGTCTTGGAAACGGCGAACGAGTTCCCAAGGATCATCCCCGCGTGGAATTGTACGGGACACTGGATGAATGCCAGGCGGCCATAGGCCTTGCCCGTGCAACAAGCTGCGCCCGGGAAATCGCCGACGAACTTTTCCGTATCGAGGAGCAACTCGGAAGTGTCATGGGACATCTTGCGCTTTATCCGGGGCTCGGGGAACCATCGCCGGAACCCCTTGAAGACTTGATAGAACGTGTCAAGTCGGCAACAGGCGAAACGATGCGTTTCGTCCGTCCCGGCGACACCCTGCCGGGCGCGGCCCTCCACATAGCCCGGACGATAGCGCGGCGGGCGGAACGCACGGCAGTCAGACTCTACCGGGAAAACGCAATTTCCGAAGGAACCTATGCTTACATCAACAGGCTTTCCGACGCCATTTACGCTCTCGCCCTGTGGACCGACCACATCACGTCCGATTGTCAGGACGATCGAAACTGACTCTTCTCCCTTCTCTTTTGGCGACGTTCGGGGCATTTTGTGTATAATGAGCAGAGTATACGAAAAACACCGAAATATTTCCGGGAGGAAAAAAACGTGGCACAGGATCCTCTATCCCCAACGCGAAATGTAGACCTTCGGCAAATCGTTTATGAAAAGATCAAGGAAGCCATTGTCGAGGGGCTTATCAAGCCTGGTGAGCGGTTATCCGAAGTGGAGCTTGCCGACAAGCTCGCCGTGTCGCGGACACCAGTCAGGGAAGCCATCCGCCAGCTCGCACAGACTGGACTCGTGACGCTGGAACCCCGCCGGGGCGCCTATGTAGCCCTTCCGACCGTCAAGGATGCCTCGGACCTCTATGAACTCCGCGCCCACCTTGAAGTCCTCGCTGTCCGGCTGGCAGCCAAAAGTCCCCCGATGTCCCTGCTGGAAAAGTACAGGGCCCTGTTCTCTTCCATGAACGAAGAGACGGGAACAGGCGAATATCTAAATGAAGATCGCAGATTTCATGCCATGCTCTACGAGGCCTCGAAAAACAAGTACCTCGACACCATGCTGAAGAACATTTCCGACCTTATAAACCTCTGTCGACATTACTCCGTCGAAGGCCTCTCCCTCACGACGCTTGCAGACGACCACGTCAAAATCATTGATGCGCTCAGGGGAAAAAACGCGGAAAAGGCCGAACACTTCATGCGGATCCACCTTGAGAGATCTAGGGAGGGCTTGCTCCAGTATCTTCGGAATCATCCAGACGAGACAGTTGAAGGGAAGAAAAATATCGAGGGCTCCTGAGTAAATAAGCAAATTGCCTGATCAACGCAGCGAATACGGAGGCAGTCACTCATGGACCTTTCTTTTTTTCTCTACAAACTTGCGAAAAGCGCCCTGGTCCCTCCGGGGCTTTTTGCCACAATTGCCGGGATCCTTTCCCTCCTTGCCCTGAGAAAACCGAGAAAGCCCTTCCTGGGAGCAGCGTTGCTGGGGTTCGCCGCCGTGCTATGGTTTCTTTCGGCCCCCGTGGGCGAAGGGATCCTTCTTGCGCCCCTTGAAGGAGCGTGTCGCCCCTCGCTCCCCCTGGGAGGAAACCCGGTCGTCATGGTCCTGGGTGGAGGAAGCCGCTACGGGGAGTACCCCGAAGACGTGGAGCCCGGACCATACACTCTCCAGCGCCTGACAGGGGCATTCTTCATCACTCAATCTCGGGAATGGCCCATACTGGTCACAGGAACCCGACCCACTGACAGCGGGTACATCTCCGGCCCCCGGGCCATGGCGACGACATTGAGGAAATTGGGTTTCACGGGCGCGATACTTCTTGAGGGAGAATCACGAACAACCTGGGAAAATTTCGAAAAATCCGCAAAGCTGATCGACGCGTACGGGTTCGACGCCGTCGTGGTGGTGACCAATGCCTTTCACATGAAGCGGAGTCTCTGGTGCGCCGAAAAAACCCTCAAAGATGTAAAAATCCATCCTTGGCCCGTGGGAAGACTTTCCGACGCGCGCAGCACGGATGCTTTTGATTTTCTTCCCGTTTCCCTTCACGACAGTATCCTGGCTCTCCGCGAGTACATGGGCCTCGCCGTTTATCAAATTCTTCACGGTAACCAGATGTAAACAGGCAGCTATTCGCCTTTGTCTCCCTGGCGGAAACGCTTCCAGAAGCGTGCAAGCCGCCTTGCCATGTTTTTTTCCATCCCCAGGGACCCCGGATAATAAAACCTCCTGTTTTCCCGCAAATACTGCTGCGGCACCCAATGTTCGGGAGAATGATGAGGGTATCTGTATCCCGCACCATGGGGATCAAGGTGGGGAGGAACCTCCTGGAGGTCTCCCCCGTCAATGGCCGAAAGGGCTTTGTCCACGGCCAGATAGGCACTGTTGCTCTTGGGTGCCGACGAAAGATAAATGACAGCCTCGGAAAGGATTATTCTGGCTTCCGGTAATCCAACCATGTCGGCGGCATAGGCGGCCGAAGCGGCAAGGGTAAGCGCACCCGGGTCAGCAAGGCCGACATCCTCTGAGGCGAATATCAAAAGTCGTCTGGCAATGAACCTGAGATCCTCTCCACCGGCAATGAGTCTCGCAAGCCAGTAGACGGACGCATCCGGGTCGGAACCCCGCATGCTTTTTATCAGCGCCGAAATAGTCCTGTAGTGCTCGTCCTGGTCCCTGTCATACCGCTGGACTGCGGTACGGGTCTGGCCGCGCACCTGTTCGGAGTCGAGAAAATCTCCACCGGAAGCGGCGACCGACAGGACACCCGCCTCCAGACGGAAGAGAGCCTGCCTCGCATCGCCTCCCGAAAAATGCGCAATCTCCTCCAGCACCTCACGCGAGGCTCCGACTCCGAGGTCGGCGACGCCTTTTTCGGAGTCGGCCAGGGCCTTTTCAAGCAACAGGACAATAGAATCAGCATCAAGGGGATGGAGCTCGAAAACCATCATCCTGGACAAAAGGGTCTTGTTGATTTCGAACCAGGGGGTTTCCGTGGTGGTTCCCGTGAGAATAAGGTCGCCTTTTTCGACGGAAGGGAGCAGCACATTCTGCTGCTGGCGGTTGAAATGATAAATTTCGTCGACAAACACGACCGCGGCATGGCCGCTTTGCTTCTTGAGTCGCGACGCCTCCTCCACAAGGCTGCGCAGGCTGGCGACGTTTGCCGTGACGGCGTTGACCTCGAGAAATTCCCGGCCCGTTTCCGATGCCATAATGCGCGCAAGGGTCGTCTTTCCTACCCCCGGGGGGCCGTAGAGAATGCAGCTGGGAACTTTCCCGGAACGCAAAAGCTTCGCCAGGTGCGAATCCGGGCCCGTCAGATGGGGCTGGCCGAGGAAACCATCGAGCTTTTGCGGACGCATCCGTTCGGCGAGGGGTATTTCCCATTTCCCTTTTTCTGTTGAAGCCCCGTCTTCGTAGGTCTCCCACAGGTTTCGTTCACGGCTCATCGAATCACTCCGGCCAGAAAACGGTCTGTCTCTTCAGGCCGTGCGGGCAGCGCCAGGCCTTCCTTGCCCGAACGGATCCTTATCTGGGGAAAGCGTTCACCCAAAAACCGGGCCAATCCTTCTATGAGAAGGCGTCCCGTCCATTCCCTCGGCAAAAAAGGCGTCTCGTTCCACTGCTCCAGGGAAATCCTTTCGTAGGGAGACACAACGATACATCCGACGCCAAGCCCGGCTGCACGCAGGGCAATGTGAAAGGCTTCGGGCTGTTCGCCCGAAAGGCGGACTTCGAGTTTCCAGGCCTTTTGGAGCCATTCGCTCCCCCTCGTGCGGGCAAGGTCCTTGTATTCCCAGGGTACAAGGGGTTTTGGCTTCCTGAGGGACTCCACAAGGTCAGGCAGACGCTTGAAACCTGCGTCGGTCCACCGGAGCCACTCTTTCTCATGCCGCTCCACAAGGACGGCCCGCATCCCGGCCCTTCTCGCACCGTAAAGGTCATACAGAAAATCCCCCACGACGACGCACTGATCCTCCGGGACGCCTATGGCTTCCGCGGCGGCCCAGAGCGCCTCAGGGTCCGGTTTGAGCGGGCCTTCATCACGGGAAAAAACGTGTTCCGGCAATCTGATGTCACACTTGCGGGCCGCTTTCCTGATGGAGTCCATGCAATTCCTGGAAACCACGGCCCGGGGGATCTGCTCGCTATCCAGCCACTCCAGGAGCTCATGAGCACCCTCGACTGGAATCGCCCGCGAAGCGCCTTCCATTTCCAGATCATAAAGATCCTTTTCCAGGTTTTCTCTCTGCTCGGGCGTCAGCAGGTGGTCCGATTCTATGAGGGGAACACGGCGGCCACCGAAATACCTGTCGCGAATGCCCTGGAAATCGAGTCTCGTATCGGCAAGCACACCATCCCAGTCGAGGATGAACCCTTTGGAACAAACCGGGTGCCAGAAGGGAGGAAGAATCTCCGGCATGCAGCACCTCCATCGCTGTCAAGTAGTCATGTAGAAAAAGAGGGTATGAAAGCCACAAGGGCTTCATACCCTTTTTTGAAAGGTTCCCCGCAACTGCCGTGACACGAAGGCCTTGACCCGATCCTAATATGTGGAAGTCTACCGAATCTGAGCTTGGTCGGCTTGTGGCCTCCTCTGCCGATCCGGAAATCGACCTCCCTTGGTCGAGTGTTGGCTCAAGGCTCTTCACCATGTTCACGAACAGCGCAGGGCCTGAATTTCCCGATCCAACTTCCTTTAAATTATAGCATATCACCACGTCGCCTGTATCTTTTTCAGCGGTATAATGGCCCATATCCCAACAAAAAAGGGGGGGGCTCCATGTGGAGAGGACGCCTGCCGAGACACATTCTCGACGTAGCCGAGCGAAGTTATGTCGCCAGAGCTGAAAGCGGAGTTCACAAGGACACAGTCGAGGGGCTCATCGATTGCGGCTTGGGAACAAACCCCCTCGGTTTCCCGCCTGCCCTGCGGGAAGTGCTCCGAAAAACAGCGGACTGCGGTTTCTGCGACTATCCGGCTCCCGTCGCCGTGGATCTCCAGAAAGCCATTATCGAGTTTCTGGGAATTCCAGGTATCGAAGAGCGGGCCGTTTTGCCAGGGCATGGCTCCATCGACATCCTGGTCACCCTGATACGGCTGCTGCTCCCTCCAGGTTCCCTTCTCTCGGGAGTGTCGCCGCAGTTCACCGATACGCCGATACAGGCCATGATGAACAGCGTCCGGTACCACCCGGTAGTGTTGAAGGCCCCTTCTTTCACCGCAGGTCGGGAAGAATGGATGAGGGCTGCACGGCTGCGGCCCCACGTGCTTTATATCGATCGACCCCATAACCCGACTGGGCAATTTCTCTCCCTGGATGACCTGAAAGATATCGTTGCCGAATGCGCGAACCGGGCATGCTGGGTCATCGTGGATGAAGCTTACGGCGACTACCTGCCCATAGAAGAATCGGCTTTGACCATTGACTCTCCCAACTGCATCGTCACACGGGGATTCGCCAAGGCCTGGGGACTCGCGGGGCTCCGCGTCGGCTACGGAGTCATCAGGGACCCGGAACTCGTGGAAATCTTTTACCGGCTCCAGCCGCCTTTTTCGGTCAACACCATCGCGGAAGCCTGCGCTGTTGAAGCGCTCAAAAACAGGGATTTTCTGGAACGAACGAAACAATACGTCAGGGAAAGCAAAAAAGCCATCATTGAGGTTCTTGGCAAAAAAGAGGACCTGAATGTGGCCGAAACCCATCCAGACACGCCCATCATGCTTTTGACGCAGCGAAAGGGAAATCTGCAGGAACGTCTTGCAGCAACCGGGATCTCAAGCGAACCCGGGAAAGGCTATCTCGACCTGGATGAAACATCCGTCAGGCTTCGGGTCCCGCCCGAAAAGGAACTCACAGAGGTCTTGAGACGGCTGCGGTCCCTGTAACTCTTCCTGAAAATCCCCGGGATCAAAGCTCCATGCGGGAAGGGAAATCCCGGGGTTCAAAGGCATCATCACTGAAAAGGGCTATTTCCGACTCCACCTCAAGGGGTACGTCCGAAACGGGAGAAAGACTTTTCAGGCGTTTTGCAAGTCTCTCGGCGACCACTTGCGCTCCGCCGGCAGGCGTGTGCGGCATGAGGAGGAGAACGGAATCTTCAAGCCGGCCGGCGATGTCAACGTTCCGGATACTTCCCAGAACCTGTCTGGCGACGACACGGAGTGTTTCATCCCTCATTTCGGGGCCGCCCTTTTCCGTCAATTGCTTCATGTTTCTTATCCTGAAGATCAGGAAGGCAAGAGGGTATCCGTACCTCCCGGCACGCTCGGTTTCTGTGGAAATGATGTTTTTCAGCCTGGCCGAAGCGTACAGGCCGGTAACGGGATCTTTTGGATACAGGCTCGCTATCCCCTCGACAGCCCTGTTTCGTTCGAAGAGCGACATCAGGATCGGCCAGAAGGTTGTGAGCACTTCCCCGTTGATGCGCGCAAAGCCGCCGCTTCGTCTCGAAAGGCCCAAAAGCACCACCGGGGTGCCTCCTGCGAGGAGAACACCTGCGGAAAGGGAGCCCACGCCTGCTTCTTCCATCATGCTTTCCCAACTTCCGGCATTTTCCTTCCAGGGAATCGACCAACGTTTGCCCTCCGCTACCTGAAGTCCTGCAAAGGCATAGGGAACCGGTCCTTCGGGCATCTGGGCAAGTTCCTGTGCAAAAGTCAGGAAGGACCTGAGCGTTCTGGAACCCCCATCGACGTTCGCCTCGTCCACGGAAAGCATCCAGCGTTGCTGTGCCTCATCCCAGAGGAACACCCCGATCCAGTCGATCCCCATTCGCGAAACCATTTCCTTGAGAATCTGACTGATGAGGTCCCTTGATTCGTACAGGTCCATCATCTGGAGCACGCTATCACGGACCTCCAAAAGACGCCGGTTCATGGTTCCTTCCGAACGGTCCTCCAGGACGGCCAGGAATCGGCCCTTTTCATCCCGGCGGCAGAAACACGAAATATGCATGTCCCCGGGAACAGGTTCCCAGTTGCAGTGCTTCCAGTCTCCGGTCAGGTTCAAACTCTCCCGGAAGGGTTCTAGATCCACCGGATGTTCTTTCCCCTCGAAAAGATCCTCGAGGACAGCGGGATATGCTGCGGGGGAAATCCCGAAAAGGCGGTAAAAGTGGTCGTTGGCCTCTTCAACAGAGATATTGCCGCCAGTTACGCGGCCTGCAAGCATGGGAAGATCCAGGAGGACCGGCAATGCCTCCAGCCACCCTTGCAAACCCTGAACTTCAAGCCACCGGGTAATATCAGGCATGGTGGACTTCACCTCTTTTTTTGATCTCTTGCGCATCGCAGGTGTGATAAACTTGATTCCGGCGCCAAGGCATCCTCACTGTGCCTTCTGTATTCAGTATAAGGAGTGATCCTCATGGGTACAAGCAAGGTTTTTTGCAAAAACATGGCAATTGTAGCGGTTTCAGCCACACTGATGCTTGCCTGCACCGTTGCGGCGCTCGCGGCTACACCCCAGGAACGCATAGACAAATCCGTTTCGGTCCTTCGTGAAATGGCCGGCGAAAAAGATTCCTGGCGCATGGGGAAGCTGCTTTCCGAATCCAGAGGCGTCGCGATCTTCCCTTCTGTAGTCAAGGCGGGCTTGGTTATCGGCGGACAGCACGGAGAGGGCTTTCTCCTTCTTCGCAATCCGTCAACGGGCCAATGGTCGGGTCCAAGTTTCGCATCCATTACCGGAGCTTCCTGGGGTCTCCAGATAGGCGTCCAGTCCATCGGGCTCGTCATGGTGATCGCCAACGATGATGGGGTAAAAGGATTCATGGCCGACCAGGTGAAACTCAGCGGGGACCTTTCCGTCGCCGCGGGACCCGTCGGACGCCACACCGAGGCCGGAACGGACACGCGATTCAAGGCTTCCATCTACAGCTACACCATAGCCAAAGGCCTTTTTGCCGGAATGAGTCTCGAGGGCGCCGTGGTCCGGGTCGACCGCAATGCCAACAACGCCTACTGGGGCGAACAGGTGACCGCTCCCGAGGCCCTGAAACGAAGCGCCTCCGACAGCCGGATTCGCCCGGTCCTCCATGAGCTCGAAGGCATCATCGCAAAGACGGAATAAATTTTTGCGAAAAATGACGTTCCTTCGCCCTCAACACGCTGCACAGGGACATTTCGGCGACAAAAAGGTGCCGGTCTATGTTTCAAGGCCACAGGCCTCAGCAATTCGTCCGCCTGTGGTTGTTCTTTTGCACGGTGTTCACGGGTGCGCCAATGTGTCCTTTGAGAACAAATACGGCCGCCTCGCCCGTATGCTCAATGCCAGGCGTGCGATATCAGCGGTGGTTGAAACCAGCCGCCTCCGACGTGACAGGGAAACTTTCGGGGAGGATCGAAAAAGCTGGGCGTGGGCTGCATTCAGAGGCAAAACCTTCGCCGCGGACCACGCCGATGTCCTTGAAGGATTGTCTGTCGTGCACTCCCTTTTTCCCGAAAACGATCTCTGGATATGGGGGTTCTCCCTTGGAGGCATCCACGCTTTGACAATTGCGGGAGGCTCTTCGGAGACCATCCTGAGCGGCGAAAACCAAAAACCTCCCCTCCTGCCCGGGTTCCGTTTCAGCGGCATCATCACCAGCGGAAGCGGGGGCAGGATCCGCCCCGAGGGAA
>JBKHBH010000077.1:0-10779 GCA_046542505.1 Thermovirgaceae bacterium
GACCGGATACGGGCTTGGCGATCATGAATCGGACCTGCCGAACCTGCTGCAGGGCATTCTGCTCAGAAGTGACGAATTTTCACGACAGGATATTCTTGCCGCCAAAAACGCCGGCAAAACGTCCAGGAACGGCAGCCACGGCCATGACCATTCGCACCGCCACGATCATCCTCACCCCCATGATCATGTCCACGAACATTCCCATGACCATGCCGGCGACCACGAACATGGACATCATGTCCACGGAAAGGGGAAGACCAAACCTTCGGAGTAAAGGCGAACTCGCCCTTTTTTGCTTCAAATAACTGGCAGGAAAAGAGAAACTCCCTGTCAGTCAAGAAATAGAGATATCTCTCGCCCGACATAGCCTGCGACTTTTGGCCTGGGAGATAAAATCCATCACCTCATGCCGGTTGACGGCGAGGTGTTCTGGGTCCGAGCTGAAAGGGGGTATGAATGGGCGTTTTTTTTTGCGGAAGGGAAAAGGGGAGCACGAATTGCACGCCAGAAAGAAAATTTTCCAGGAGGTGTCTTGTATGCAAAAAGAACTTTTTTCCGCGATTACGGCGGCGAACGCGTTTGTCGAGAACGAAACCAGTGATCGTCTGGAAGCCATCACGAAAGGACACGGTATGCTGAACCTGGCCGTCTACAGTGCGGCCAACGTCATGGTCACCGAGATTCTGAGAGGAAGAAGCACCAAGCTGTCCGACGCGGACCTTGAAGACCTTCCCATTGATTGCATTGTGGATGCAGGGATCAAGGCGGCCAAAGACGGGGGAGCCGATTCGGCAAACGCGGCCCTGATGGTGGCTGCCTTCCTGAATATCGTTGCCGGGACGGCTTCGCGGGCCGGCGTCCCCGCAGGGAACAGGAAACTCGGTTCCATGGCGAGGATGAAAGCCGGGGCCAGCAGAGCCGGTGTCCAGGCCATTCCGACGTCGAAACTGACAAACAAGATTTCGGGCTTTCCGGCCGTAAAGGCCCTTTATGAAGCCATAGAAAAGGGCGAGATCTGCCGGTTCAACGGGGCAGACGCACCGCCGTTCGTTCCCGGTGGAGCTATTTACGGGCACAGTGTCCTCGGCGAGGACATGACATATGCCGACCTGGCCAAAAAGGGTACGAAAGTCGCTGTGGACGCCATGTTCAAGGCCTATCAGGGTGTCGCCATCAACCCCAATCCCTGGCTCTCGGCTGCAATCGCGGCAGCGGCAGTCCTTGAAATCGTCAATCCAGATGGCATGATCGGCGAGGAGTACGGCGAATTCTTCGTCCACGGCACAGGCTATCTTACCGGGAAGGGTGCCGCCGAAGCTGCGGGCCTGCCTGAAAAACTTCACATGCGCGGGACCAACAAGGAATATGACACGGCGGCGCTTATCGGCGACCTGGGTATGATCTTGAAAGATGTTGGTGCGCCCACCGTTGTTGGCATGATGACGCTGAACGAGATGATGGCCTGCTTCCAGGAGGGCCCCATGATAGGTGCCGGTTTCGGCGCTGGTCCCGTCAATCCTCCCCTTGCACATCTTGTCAGCGATTGCATTGTCGCCTCGACGAAGCTGATAGAAACCGAAGGCGATGAAGAAGCCGCAGCGGACATGATCCATGACATGAAGCTGAATGAATGGCTCGACCCCGAACTTTCCGCCGCTTCAGGTAACATGGTGGCACACAAGGCGGAGCAGGTCATGCGCGGCCCCGTCACCAACGCGGTGATCAAGGGCACCCAGGGAATCCGCAACAACATGGAGTACCGGTTGGCCAAGTACACCTGGGACGGTCTCCAGGCAGGCAAGGCATTGGAGGATATTTGCCACGAGATCGATGTCAAGAGGCAGGAGAAAGTCGAGCAGAGGACCGGAATGCTGCTTGGAGGCATGTTCGGGAAGGAAATTACCATCAAGTTCTCCAAGCTCAAGGGTGGGGCCCGTAGGAGCCATCCTTTTGCGGAGACCTACTGGGGCTTTGACGCCGATATCGACTGCGTGGTCACTGTGGACGGCAAGGAGTACAACATCGAAGGACTTTCCCACAAGGTCGCTCCCGACGTGGTGCTGAACAAGAAATCCGACTGGAGCATTCCCGTTACGGTTGCTGCGGTTGCAGCGCAGGAGCTTATGTACGTCGGCTGCTGTACCGTCAACGTGGTTATCCCTGCGGCGGTAGCTGCGACCTCAGGCAAGATGGGATGGAAAGATGCCGGCAAGTGTGCCGAAAAGGGCGCCTGCATCACCAACGCCATCCCTGGAGCGAAGGATACGGCCAGGGAAGTCGCGAAGTTTGCCGAACGCCTCATGAAGGACATGGAAGACGTAAAGGACGTTTAGGGGTTCCTGTAACGAGGGGGCCCTTGCGGGCCCCCTCGTTTTTCCCGCGGGAAGCAAAAGAAAAGGAGAGACAAATGCTGGTCCTGGTCAATGCCGACAACGTTTCCGGTGAAGGTTTGCCTTATCTTATCGACGGTCTGATGGAGCGAGGGGCGGCAAGCGTTCATGCCGTTCCGGCGATAACGAAAAAGGGACGGAGCGAGTTCCTTTTTTTCATCGATGCCCCGAAATCCTGTCTTGAGGAACTCCGTGAATTTCTCGGCCTCGAGCTCGACACGCTCGGAATGAGGGTCATCGAGCCCGAACATCTGCCTTTTGCCCCGATCCACACACTCCTGGTGCGGATTTTTCCGGAAGGATCCTCCGAAGGTGCAGAGGTCCGGGTAAAAAAACTGTCCGGCGGGCGCAATCCGCTTTCCTGCAAGGCGGAGTATGACGATCTGCATCAGGCGCTGTCTCTCTTTAAAGAGTCCTTCCCGATTTCTTTCAAGACGATCAAGTCAGCCGTTGAGCTGGCTGCTATGACTGGTGAAAAAATACACGTCTGCGGGCTGGTTTTTTCTCCCCTTGGTGGGGAATAATTGTACAGGAAATGTGCTTTGAAAAGGAGTGAGAGCATTGAAAAAAATCCTGCTTCAACTGGATACGGATGTTCAGCCGAGTGTGTTCGATGCAGTGACCGCTTATGACGGTGGTGCTGACGTGATCCTCCAGCATGCTTCGATCACGCCTGAAAACGCTGTACCGCTGGTGCACGGCGTCATGTTCACCCGGGGCGGCGACAAGATGAAAAACAGCGCCGTTTTCGTCGGCGGCTCAGACGTAGCAAAGGGCGAGGCTGTCATGGAGGCTGTGAAGGGTGCCTTTTTCGGCCCCGTCAGGAATTCCGTGATGCTCGACTCGAACGGCTGCAACACCACTGCGGCTGCCGCCGTCGCAAAGCTTGCCGGTGTCGTAGACGTCAAGGGCAAAAAGGTGGTTGTCCTCGCCGGGACCGGTCCCGTTGGACTTCGTGCGGCGGCCTTTTTTGCCGGCGAAGGCGCCGAGGTGACAGTGACGTCGCGCAGCATGGACAAGGCGAAGGCCGCTTGCGAGCAGTTGAAAAAACGTTTTGAAATTGATGTCAATCCCGCCGAGGCAAAGGACGAAGCTTCCACGGCCTCGGCCCTTGAAGGGGCTGTTGCCGTATTGTGCACCGGCGCAGCCGGGAAGATGCTTTTGCCCGAATCCACATGGAAGGGACATGCGACGCTCAAAGCCCTGGGCGATCTCAACGCCGTCCCTCCTTCCGGCATCGAGAACATAAAGCCTCATTGGGACGGCAAGGATGTGGACGGCCAGTTCATCTTCGGCCCCATAGCGGTAGGCGGACTGAAGATGAAAGTACAGAGGGACTGTGTGGGGCGGCTGTTCGAGTCCAACGAGCTGGTTCTCGACGCCGAAGAAATATACAAGATCGTCAAGGAGTTCAAGTAACGGACGGCGGGACTCTTCTGATTACGGGTTTCAGTGCCCGTGCTCTCGCACACTGTGCAGCCGCTGCCGGATTCCGCAAGGTGACCGTCGTGGATGCTTTCGGTGACAGGGACCTTGCGGAATCCTTCGAAAGCGTTTCCACATGCAGAGACCTGGGCCTTCCTTTCAGTGATGAGGCGATACAGGTGGCGTGTTCGGGGATTCCCAAGGATATGGTCGTTTACGGGGGCGGTATGGAAAACCGCCCGGCGCTGGTTGACAAAATCTCCGAGGGACTTTTTCTTGCGGGAAATACGCCCGATGTCCTCACTCGGGTACGGGATCCTCTTTTGCTTCAGAAAATATGCCGGCAGGAGGGAATTCCTTTTCCCCGGACCTGTTCGCTTTCATGTGCTGATGTCTGCGAAAGGCAGGAAGAGGAATCACTCCTTTTGGCAGGGGGGAAATGGTTGCGCAAAGGATGCGCATCCGGCGGGGGAACAGGAGTTCAATTTTTTGGCGGGCCGGCGCTTTCCGAGGGAGAAGTAATGCAGAGATATCTCCCGGGAAGGGCTGTTTCCGTTTCATTCGTTGCCCACAAGGATGGGGCGGAAATCCTCGGCATGTCGGAGCAGCTTGTGGGGATCGCTGAATTCGGGGCGACGGATTTCAAATGGTGCGGGAATATCATGCCCGTTTTCCTTCAGCCGCCGGAGGGGGGAAAACTGTGGGAGGCCGCGGTAGAGTATGCCCGGATTCTGTCAAGCCGTTTCGGTTTGAGGGGTCTGAACGGCATCGATATGATCCAGTCTGACAGGCTTTACGTGATAGAGGTGAATGCCCGGTTTACGGCATCGATGGAGCTTTTGGATTCATTTCAGGATGGGACGCTTTTCAACCGTCATCTTGATGCATGTTCCGGAAGAACCCTCCGGGGTGTCGATCTGCGAAACGGGTTTACGGGGTACAGGGCGAAAGCCGTGGTCTACGCCCGGCAAAGATGCAAGGCGCCGGAAACGGAAGTCTGGATTCGGCGCGGGTGGCGTGACGTACCCTGGCCGGGTGATGTTTTTGAAGAGGGGAGCCCGGTGTGCACCGTCTTTTCCGAGGCGTCAGACTTGGGCCGGTGCCGGGAATTCCTCGTGCATGAAGCCGCAAAAGTGTATGAGGAGCTGGTTCCCATGGAGGGGGGAAAACTACGCCATGACTGAACAGGAGAATTCCCGAAAATTCGTGCTTGTTACCGGCAGGTCGCAGGAACAGACAAAAGGCATGCACGCCGGGAAAACAGGTTCTTCTTACAGAGATGCCGTTTCAGTGGCGGCGTTGCATCCCGATACCCTGGCCGAACTTGGCATGGGTGAAGGGAGCCGGCTCTGCCTGAAAACGTCGGCGGGAGAGGCGATTTTTGTCGCAAAGGCGGATCGGGGTCTTCCTGAAAACCTCGTATTCGTTCCCATGGGACCGGTAGTCAACGTCCTCGTGCCGGAAAAGACGGCGGGCTGCGGAATGCCGCCCTTCAAGGGCCTGGAAGTGGAGGTGACGGGGGCATGACCACCGAAAACGTGGTGTGCACCTTTTGCGGGTGCCTGTGTGACGACTTGAAAGTCGATGTCAAAGATGACGGGACGGTCGAGGTCAAGGGTGCCTGTGCGAACGGGAAGGGGCATATCGAAGCCTATGATCCTTCTGAAATCCAGCCCAGGGTTATGGGGAAACCCGTTTCCTGGGACGAGGCATTCAAAAAGGCGGCTTCAATCCTGGGAAAGGCCGGAAGCCCCCTGTTTTACGGGTTGAGTTCCACGGCGACGGAAGCACAGAGAAAATGTGTCGCTTTGGCGGATGCCCTGGGTGCCGTGGTGGATACCACATCTTCCGTCTGTCACGGGCCCACGGGGATCGCCATGCAGAACTGGGGGGAGCCGACCTGCAGCCTCGGGGAGGTCCTGAACAGGGCCGACTTTCTCCTGTTCTGGGGGTGCAACCCGGCCGTTGCCCACAGCAGGCATTTCGTGCGGTACTCCCTGACGCCGAAAGGGAGGTATGTCCCCGGCGGGCGGAAAGACCGCACCCTCGTTCTGGTTGACATACGCGATACTCCGAGTTCGAAAGCCGCCGATGTTTTTCTCAAGATCAGGCAGGGTTCCGATTACGAGGTCCTGACGGCGTTGCGGGCCCTGGTGCAGGGGAAAAAGCTGGACGCCACCGAAGTTGGCGGCCTCGATAGAACACAATTGGACGATCTGGCGGAGCGAATGAAGGCCGCCAGGTATGGAGTGGCCTTTTTCGGCATGGGGCTGACCATGACGTCGGGCCGGGACCTCAACGTAGGTCAGTATTTTTCCCTGGTTCGTGACCTGAACGCCTTTACGCGCTTTTCCGTGGTGGCCATGCGAGGTCACGGAAACGTTGCCGGTGCTGATGCCGTTTTGACCTGGCAAACGGGATATCCTTTTGCAGTGAGCCTTGCCGGAGGAGTTCCCCGATACGGCCCGGGTGAATTCACGGCCGTCGACATGCTTGCGAGGCGCGAGGCCGATGCGGCGTTGATCGTCGCTTCAGACCCCGTGGCCCATTTCCCCGGTGCCGCGGCCCGGGCACTTGCTGAAATGCCGACCGTCGTGATAGACCCCGTTGAATCCCTGACGGCATCGGAGGCGACGGTATTCCTTCCGGGAGCGCAGTACGGGGCGGATGCGGAAGGGACCTACTACCGGATGGACGGGGTGCCTGTCAGGGCAAAGGCGTTTCTCCGGCGCCGACGCCCGACGGATGAGGAGATCTTCGATCGCCTCCTGAAGGAGGTAGTCCGATGAATACCAAAGAAACCATCGGGATTCTGGGAGGCCGCATCTATGATCCGGCCAACGGCGTCGATGGTGAAACAGGCGACATCTGGATCAAGAACGGCAGAGTCGTCGATCCGGAAGATGTGAACAAGGACGGGGTCGAGACGATAGATGCCCGGGGGATGAACGTTCTCCCCGGGGGTGTGGATATCCACGCCCATATCGCAGGAGCCAAGGTGAACCACGGCCGCAAGATGTGTCCAGAAGAGCATGCCGCGCACACCAGGTCGCGGTACGGCGGCGGCCGTTCAGGTGCAGGTTTTACCGTCCCGACGACGTTCATGACGGGATGTCTTTACGCAGAAATGGGATACACCACGGCAATGGAGGCGGCCTGCGCCCCCCTCGTTGCCAGGCATACCCACGAGGAGCTTGAGGATATGCCTTTCCTCGACAAGGGGATGCTTGTCACTTTGGGAAACAACGAATTTCTCTTCGATTGCATTGCCAGCGGCGAGATTGGAAAGGCGAAGGATTTCATCGCCTGGACCCTCCAGGCGGCCAGGGGATACGGCGTCAAGGTCGTCAACCCCGGCGGAGTTTCCAACTGGAAGTATGAACGTTCAAATGTTTCCCGCTGGGATGGCGAGATCAAGGGATTCGACCTGACGCCGAGAAAAGTTCTTGATGCCTTGATCAGGATAGTCGATGAACTGGGGTTGCCCCATGGCATCCACCTGCATGGACTCAACCTCGGGACAACGGCTAGTGCCGAGCAGACCCTCGAATCGATCCGGTCCGCTCCGGGAAGACTCCACCTGACCCATCTCCAGTTCATGAGCTACGGCGCCGACAAGAAAGGGCGTTTCCGAAACAGAAGCGAGGACCTGGCCGAGGCTGTCAATGCCAATGAAAACGTTACCTTTGATGTGGGGCAGATCGTTTTCGGTCCTGCCACAACAATGACCTCCGACGGCCCCTTCCAGTACAATCTTGGTACCATGACGGGGCACAAGTGGTTCGGCGGCGATGAGGAAAACGAGACCGGAGGGGGGATAGTCCCCATCAAATACAGCAGGAAGAACAAGATCAATGCCCTGCAGTGGGTGACGGGGCTCGAACTGTTCCTCCTCGCCCGCGATCCCTGGAGGGTGTTTCTGACCACCGATCACCCCAATGCAGGCCCCTTTTTCTGTTATCCCCAGGTGATTCGGCTCTTGATGGACAAGGATTACAGGAGGGAGATCCTGGAGACGCTTCCGCCCTCGGTAAGAAAGCGAACGGTTCTGGGCGACATCGAGAGGGAATATACTCTGGGTGAGATTGTGACGATTACCAGGGCCGCGCCGGCCAGAACGCTCGGATTGAACCGGAAAGGACACCTCGGCGTCGGTGCCGACGGAGACGTCGCCCTTTTCCACCCCGATGATGACGGAGCCAGAAAGCCGAAATGCTCGAGCAAGATACCCTGCCGCCGCAGGCTCGACTTCCCGAGATGGGTTTTGAAGGCAGGAAGGGTGATCGTAAAAGACGGAAGCGTTATGGAAGCCGCCTATGGTGACTCCTGCGGGACGACGTTCCATGTGGAACCGGAGTACGACAAGGCAATCCGGGAGCCACTGAAAGAGCATTTCAAGCGGTATTACACCGTGTCCTACGAGAATTATCCCGTGCAGGATTGCTACATAGCGAAGGGAGAAAAGATCCCATGCCAGTAGACGACCGGGCCGACCACACGGTATACCTCTTGCTGGGAGCGAATCTTGGAGACAGGCAGAGCAACATGCTCCAGGCCCTGCAGTACATACAGGGCAGGGCCTTCATCGAGAAGGTCTCCTCCTTTTACGAGACAAAACCCGTCGGCAACGAACGGCAGCCCTGGTTTCTCAATCTGGTGTGCCGCCTCAGGACGGATATGGACCCCGAAGAATTCCTAGGTTTCCTCAAGTCCATCGAGATGCGTATGGGACGTGTGTCAGCTTTCAAAAACGAACCGAGGCCCATCGACCTGGACATCCTTGTTTTCGACAACCTTCAGCTAAACGGGGGGAAACTGACGATTCCTCACCCTCGCATGGCGGAACGGGCCTTTGCCCTTGCGCCCCTGGCTGAGATTGCTCCCGACCTGGTTCCCCCGGGTTACGGGCTTTCGGTGAAGGAATTGCTTGAGACGGTGGATGACTCGGACGTCAGGAAGGTTGAGCAGAGCCTCAGGTTCAAGCTGGAAAGGGATATCCAGCACGGGAAACCGAACGTTCCTGTCAGCCTCAGCCGGGTGGGCGTCACCAACCTGAAACGGATCATCCGTATGGCAAATAATGGCCGTGAATCACTTTTTTACGCCGAGATGGACCTTTTTGCCTACCTCGACCAGGAGCATGCCGGGGTCCACATGTCACGGTTCAATGACGTGCTGGAGCGCCTGGTGGAGGAGATTACCCTGGAAGCGTCACCCAGCATCGAGGCAATGGCAGAGCGTCTTGCAAGACAGATCGTCCGAACCCAGCAAGCGGGACGGTCCGAAGTGTACATCCGTGCGAAATATCCGTTGAAAAAGCTTACCCCCGTAACGGGGAAGGAAGTGGAGGAACTCTACACCTTTATAGGGATCGCTGCCTGCAACGGGGCGAATGTCAGGCGCGTGGTCGGCGTGGAGGTCGAGGGGATGACAGTCTGCCCCTGTGCCCAGGACATGGTGCGGAGCCATTCGAAGAAACTTCTCGTGGACGAGGGGTTCGGGGCGGAGGAAGCGGAAAAGATTCTGGGACTGCTGCCTTTGGCTTCCCACAACCAGCGGGGTCGAGGGACTCTTCTGATCGGTACGGATCAGCCCGTCAGGGCGGAACACCTTGTCCATGTTCTCGAGGCGTCCATGAGCTCTGAAACTTATGAGCTGCTGAAAAGACCAGACGAGTTTTTCGTCGTCAACAAGGCCCACCAGAACCCGATGTTCACCGAAGATGTGGTTCGGGAGGTTTTCAGGAACCTTGTCGATATCTACCCGGATCTTTCCGATGAAACCTTCGTCCTCGTCAAGCAGGAGAATCTTGAAAGCATACACCAGCACAACGCTTTTGCAGAAAGGTCGGGGACCCTCGGAGCCATCCGCAGGGAGCTTCTTGAGCCGGCAACCGTTGGAGAAGTGCTGACCTTGCAGGAATGGCTGAAGTTTTAGAAAAAGGTCGAAGGAAGCCCGGGGAGGGGAGAAGCGGTGGAAAGGGTCAGGACAGCCTGGTGCATTACCGGCGCAGGATATTTTCTTGAAGAAAGTCTTGGACTGCTCGCCCGATGCGGGGATGTCACGCTTTTTTGCTCCAGGGCCGGCGAAGAAGTGCTCGGCATGTACCGCTTCATGGAAATACTTCGGGAGACCGGGATCCCTGTCGTCACGGACCGGGGGGCGAGTTCTCCTTCTTGCGGCGGCATGGCTCTCGGAAGATACGACCGCCTCGTGATCGCTCCGGCTACGGCGAACACCGTCGCCAAATGCGCCCTGGGGATTGCGGATACGTTGCCTACGAATCTCTTTGCCCAGGCGGGAAAGGCCGGGGTCCCTTCGGTTCTGTTGCCAACGGACAGTGATGTGGTCACCACCTCCAAGGACCCCTCCGGTCGGAGTTTCGAAGTGCGCCTCAGGGAAGTGGATATGGAAAACCTGAAGAAACTCGCGTGCTTTCCCGGTGTCGACGTGGCCAGGAGCATAGAAAGGCTGGCGCAATGGCTTCATATCTCTTTTTGACAGGAGAACTGGCGGCTCCTTCGCTGGAGACGCTTCTTGAAAGAATGCAGCCGCCTTTCGAATGGACAGTTCACGTTCTCCCGATCACAGTGGCCGCCCTTGCCGAGTGTCCCTGGATCGCAAGACACCTGCCTGACCTGTCGGCCTACGACGCCGTGATTTTTCCCGGACTGTGCCAGGGTGATGTCCACTGCCTGGAGGAAAGTGCGAAAGCAACAGAGGTTTTCAGGGGACCGGAGCATCTCAAGGATATCCCCTCTTTTTTCGGACTTGAGAAAAAGAGCGTTTCCCTCGAGGAATACCGGATCACCATGTTGGCGGAGATCGTCGACGCCCACATGCTTGCAGGCGAAGAAATCCTGCGGCGGGCCCGGTCCTTCAAAAGGCAAGGCGCGGACATCATTGACCTGGGAGGCCCCGTTTCAGGTCCTTTCCCGGGAATTGGCGAAAGGGTCCGGCTCCT
>JBKHBH010000078.1:0-10729 GCA_046542505.1 Thermovirgaceae bacterium
GTCCTCTTTGGTGGCGGGCTTTCTCGAAGATGAACAGACCCTTTTGGCCTTCCCCTCCTGGAAGCGCCGCCGCGTCGCCGCTAACCTCAGGAGAGCCGTGGATATAGCAAGAGAATATGAGGTCTTCATGGATTCAAGCCTGCCCGGGTGCGCCGAGTACCTCGAAAAGGTCACAGCCCGGGGGATACAGGCAGAAGAAGCCGATGTCCTCGGGGAACAGGAGGACATGATCAGGGTTATGACCATCCATGCCGCAAAGGGGCTGGAGTTCCCGGTGGTTGCCGTCGCCGGACTGGAATATTCCGGCCGGGGGGGCGGGAAAAACGCTTCCGTCCTTCCTTCGAGCCGGCTCGGCGCCGTCACCTCGAAACTCCCCCTTTCATGGGAAGGCGAAAACCAGCCTCTAGGAAAAAAGCTCCACCAGGTACTGGAAGAATCGGAAAGCCTTGAGGAACAGGAGCGTCTCCTCTATGTGGCCTGTACGCGGGCACGGGACACCCTGGTTCTCTGCGGGGCGTGCAAGAACACGGAGGATGAGCCGAACCCTCCCAAAAACTCCTGGCTCGAAACGCTCCTGTCGAAAACAGAAGAGTCCGGAATACCCGTCACTTTCGTGACTCATGGGGAAACAGGCCCCGGTTTCAGAAGGGACGGTCCCGAAAAAGAACCCGCCACGGGGCCCGAGGTTTTTCTTCCCGCCGAGGACAACCGGAATATGGAACGCCTGAGCGCCACGGCTTTTGCACTGTTTCGGTTCTGCCCCTTCGCCTGGCGCATGAGATACAGGCAGGGACTGGACCTGAAGTGGGAGTCCCCCGCAGAGGACGGCCACGGCGGTGTCGAAGCGGGAAGCCTCGCCCACTGGATACTCTCACGCTGGGACATGGAGCCCGGGTCCCTCGAAAAATGGTGCCCCCGGGACGGAGAGAACGCCAGACGCGGGATCGCACTTCTTCCGCCGGAGCTCCGCCCTGTTGCCCGGGACAGGTCACAGGCCGAGAGGATCCATAAATGGCTGGCTAACTTTGCCCTCTCTCCCATGGCACGGACTCTGAAAAGAGCCCGGTCATTGCAGCGGGAGGTCCCTTTCCGGGTCCGCCTTGAAGGGGGGCCTGTCATCATCGGGGCCATCGATGCTCTCTATGAGGACGAGAAGGGCTATCACATCCTGGACTACAAGGTGACCGCTTCGGGGGGTGCTCCGGACTCCCTGTACGAAAAACAGCTCGCCTTCTATGCCGTGGCTGCCTGGAAGGCCCGTGGAAGCGCCCCGTCCGGGCTCGCCCTGTATCATCTTCCTGAAGGAAGGATTCATCCCCTTTCTTTCGACTATCATCTGCTGGAAAGCACCCTCGAAGGAATCAGGGAAGTTTCCCGTTCCGCGGCACGGGGCCCCTTCAACCCGGTAAGGAAAAACTGCCGGGCCTGTCCCTGGAAGGGAACGTGCCCGGCTGGGGGCTCCCAATAGCCCCTGAAGGCAAAACCGCCACCGGGAGTGAAGGCCTCACCCCTCACATTTCCTGTGTATGTGATAAAATAATAGGGTTGTATAACAACCTTTCAGGAGGGTTTTCCTCTGTGTTTTTACTGCTTGAAGGAAACGGCGCCATTCACATCGATCGTGTTCTTGCCCTCGTCAGGGAAGAGAACGAAACGGCCGTCATTCTGCGTGACGGGTCAGTCATGGCGACAGGTTTCACGCCCCTGACCATCGACCGCAGATCAAGACGCTTTCTGGAAAAAGGCAAGGCCGAGGCGGAACGCATCCGCCGGGGAGGGTCAGGACAATGACATCACCGTCGAAGCAATACACCGCGAAGGACATTCAGATACTTGAGGGGCTTGAAGCCGTACGCCGCCGCCCGGGCATGTACATCGGCGACACCGGCTCGCGGGGCCTCCACCACCTCGTTTATGAAGTCGTCGACAACGCCATTGACGAGGCCATGGCGGGATGGTGTTCGAAAATCGAAATCATCATCCACGAGGACTCCCACGTCTCTGTTGAGGATAACGGACGCGGCATTCCCGTGGACATGCACCCACAGACGGGACGATCCGCTGCGGAAGTAGTTCTGACAAAGCTTCACGCCGGGGGCAAGTTCGACAAGAAATCCTACCAGGTCAGCGGCGGGCTGCACGGTGTCGGGGTCTCCGTCGTCAACGGCCTCTCTGAATGGCTCAACCTGACCGTATGGAGGGACGGCCAAAAATGGCGCCAGAGCTATGGTAGAGGCGTCCCCGTCTCGGACCTCTGCTGCGGCGAACCCACGGAGAAAACGGGAACGCGCATAGAGTTCCTCCCCGACGCGGAAATCTTCGAGGACGTTGAATTCTCCTGGGATATCCTGAGCGGCCGGTTCAGGGAAATGGCCTTTCTGAACCCGGGGCTGACCATCACCCTCGAAGACAGGATCCAGAAAAAAGAAAAGACCTTCCGCTATGACGGAGGCATCGCCTCCTTTGTCGAGTATCTCAACCGGGGGAAGACAAGCCTCTTCTCACCCCCTGTGCTGATCACCGGCGAGCGGGAAGGCGTCACCGTGGAAATCGGCCTCCAGTACAACGACAGCTATCTCGAGAGGATCTTCCCCTTCGCAAACCTCATTCACACTATCGAAGGCGGGACCCATGTCTCGGGTTTCAGAACGGCCCTTACCAGGGGCATCAACGAAACGGCCCGGAGGAACAAGATCCTCCGCGAGAAGGACCCGAACCTGAGCGGAGAAGATCTCAAGGAAGGGCTGACGGCCGTCATTTCCGTCAAGCTTCCGGAACCGCAGTTCGAGGGCCAGACAAAGACGAAGCTCGGCAACAGTGAAATCAAGGGCATCGTGGACTCCATCTTCTATGACGGACTCATGGCGGAACTGGACGAAAGACCGGACATTCTCAAGCCCGTCGTCGAGAAAGCCCTTCGGGCGAGGCTCGCCAGGGATGCCGCCAAAAAGGCCCGTGAGCTGGTGCGCCGGAAGACGGCAATGGCCGGTCTCGACCTGCCGGGAAAGCTCGCCGACTGCTCGAGCAAGGATCCTTCGGAATCGGAGATCTATATCGTCGAGGGAGACTCGGCCGGAGGTTCGGCCAAACAGGGCAGGGACCGGCACTTTCAGGCCATCCTCCCTCTTCGCGGAAAGATTCTCAATGTTGAAAAAGCCAGAATCGACAAGGCTCTGGACAACCAGGAGATCCGCACCATCATCCAGGCCCTCGGCGCCGGAATCGGCGAGGATTTCGACGTTGAGAAACTCCGCTACAACAGGGTTTTTCTCATGACCGACGCCGACGTGGACGGGGCCCATATCAGGACGCTGCTTTTGACGCTTTTTTACCGCTTCATGCCCGATTTGATCGACAAGGGACACCTCTACATCGCCCAGCCCCCCCTCTACCGTGTTCAGGCGGGGAAGGAAATCCATTACTGCTACACCGAAAAGGAGCTGAAGGCCCTCAGGGAACAGCTCAAAAACCGCAGGCTCTCGACCCAGCGGTACAAGGGCCTGGGCGAGATGAACCCGTCACAGCTGTGGGAAACCACCATGGATCCGGCCACCAGGACCTGCAAGCGCGTCGAGGTCGAGGATGCCGTCGCGGCTGACGAGTATTTCAGCATCCTCATGGGCGAAAAGGTGGAACCCCGCAGGGAATTTATCGAAAACCACGCCCGCGAGGTCCGGAACCTGGACGTATAGACATAAACGGGCAAGGCAAAAAAGGGCGGCGCCGGTTCGAAACGGTGCCGCCTTTTTTATCAAAGAACCGGCACTCACACATCACCCTGAAAGGGGCGGTTTCATGGAACTCTACCCATCTTGCATCACCTGCGTGATGAACAACGTTCTTCACGTTTCGAGAAGAGTCCTCCCCGATGATGACACCCGTTTCGAACTGCTTCGAGAGATCACCCGACGCATCGATGGCGAACTGCACCGGCATTCGTCGGCCCCGGTTCTGACTGAAATCGCTTTTTCAGTCCTCCGTGAGTTTTCCGGGGTCGCCGATCCCTTTGAAAAGATCAAGCAGGAATTCAACGAGCGCATGCTCCAAGCGAGAGACCACTACCGGAAACTGATCGAGGACTCCCCTGATCCCCTCCATGCGGCGCTTGTGGCCGCAGGCGCGGCAAATCTCATCGATTTCGGCGCCTTTCGGAATGTTTCCGGGGAGCAAGCCGCGGAAACGCTCCGCCATCACATGGAACATACATCTCTCAGTGAAAGAACCTATGCCGATTTCGCTGACGCACTCGGAAAAGAGCGCAAGATCCTCATCCTCAGCGATAATGCGGGCGAAATCGTCCTCGACACCATTCTCGTCGATGTCCTGCAAAACAGGTTTCCCGGCATGGACGTCACCTGCGCAGTCCGCGGAGGGCCGATCCTGAACGACGTCACTCTAGAGGATGCCCGCCAGGTCGGTCTTGCCAGGCAATGCCGCGTCATATCCACCGGTCTGGCTGTTCCGGGCACCATTCCGGAAAGATCCACCCGCGAGTTCCAGACCGTCTGGGAGAAGGCGCCAGTCATCCTGGCCAAGGGCGTCGGCAATTTTGAAAGCGCCCCCTTCGGGGATGACCGCATCTTCTTTCTTTTCATCATCAAGTGCGAAACCCTGTCACGTCTGACGGAGTCCGCTGAAGGGACCCTGATTTTTCAAAAGGGACGGGGCTCCCTTCTGGCCGATACGTCGGATGCAGCATCATCCCGCAATTGACGGAACAACTTCGAGGGGTTCCGGTGAAAGACTGCAGGATGTATAGTTCAAGAATGCAGTTTGCTGAATAATACCTTCGGGGAGGTGCGGGAAGTGATTGCTTTCGTTACTGTCGCCGCCTTGGCTCTGGCGCTGGGCCTTTTCACCGTCGCCGTTTACAACAGGATGGTCCGCATGCGGAATCTCGTCGACGAGGGGTGGAGCGGAATCGATGTCCAGCTGAAACGTCGGAGCGACCTGGTGGAAAACCTCGTCGAGACCGTCAAGGGCTACGCAACACACGAGAAAGAGCTTTTTACCCGGGTCACAGAGGCCCGCGCCGCCGCCACCCGGGCCGGGACCGTTCAGGAAAGGGCCCAGGCGGAAAACGCCCTCACCCAAACCCTCAGGTCGCTTTTTGCCGTGGCGGAAAACTATCCCGAGCTCAAGGCCAACGAAAACTTCCTGAACCTCCAGAACACACTGGCTCTGCTGGAGAACGAGATCCAGATGGCACGGCGCTACTACAACGGGAGCGTCAGGGATTACAACACGACCATACAGGTATTCCCCAACTCCCTGCTTGCCGGTGTCTTCGGTTTCGGGCCCAGGGATTATTTCGAGGCGGACGAACAGGACCGGACCCTGCCAAGGGTTGAGTTCTGAAGACTTTCACGGAGACCGGCCATGTCGCGATTATCTCGCGGTTTCATCATTTTTGCGGCCCTTGTTCTCCTGCTTGCCGCACCGGCCTTGGGCGAGGAGAAGATCCTCGATTTTTCGAGCACCGTCGTGGTTTCCCCCCAGGGATTGATGACCGTCAAAGAGGACATCACCGTCCAGGTGGAACACAGAAAGATCCGGCGCGGCATCTTCAGGGATTTCCCCACAGACTACAGGGATGATTCAGGGAAACTTCACCGGATGAAATTTGACGTGCAGGAAGTGCTTCTGGACGGATCGCCCGTGAAATACTCCACGAGCCGTAAGAGCGGATCCATCCGCATCCGGATCGGCGACCCTTCGCGCGTGGTTGAAAAGGGCAAACGAACCTACACGCTCATCTACGAGACGGAACAGGTCGGCTTTTTCGATGACCATGATGAAATCTACTGGAACGTCACCGGAAACGACTGGGCTTTCCCTATAGACCACGCCTCCGCGCGAATCATTCTGCCAGAGGGAACGCCAGTCGAGAAGATTGTGTCCTTCACCGGCCCGAAGGGAGCACGGGAAAGCAACGCCACAGGGGAATTCTCGGACAACGTGGCGACTTTCAGCACCACTGCCGCCCTGCCGAGCGGATCGGGCCTTACTGTCGCCGTAGCCTTCCCGAAGGGATACGTCACGCCGCCGGAAAAGGGCTTCGAAGCAAAAGCAATACATTATTCCGTCGCATGGACTCTGGGAAGGATCCTGCCTCCCGTTTTTGTCGTCCTGCTTGTGGCCTATTATCTGGTCGTATGGTCGAAGTACGGGAAGGATCTGAAAGGTGGCCGGATCATCCCGCTTTTCTACCCCCCAAAAGGCGTTTCGCCGGCTCTGGCTTCTTTCATGACACAGCAGAAATTCAGGGACGACGCCGTCACGTCCACGGTGATAAACCTTGCCGTAAAAGGCTATCTCATCATCAGCGAAAAACCCCCCGCAGGCGGGTTCTTCGCAAGGAAACAGGACACCTATGACCTCCACAAAACGGAAAAGGAGCCCGGCAACGACCTCACTACTGAAGAGAAACTTTTCCTCGACACCCTGTTCGACGGAAGGCCGGTCCTCTCTATTTCCAAGGCGAATGCCGGCGTCCTGATAGAGGCGAGGAACAATCTCCGCGGCTGGCTCAAGGACAACGCGTCGCGCTTTTTCCTGGGCAACCGCTTCTGGGTGATTCTCGGAACAACGGGAACTCTGGTCGCCATGCTCGTCTCCGGGGGGCTCATCTCCTTCGTACATGGGTCGATCGCCCTTTTCGGGCTCATGCTGATATGGATGTCCATCTGGTCTTTTGTAACCTCCGGCCTCGTGCTGGCCACCCTCTCCTCCCTTCACGAGGGAATCACGAGAAAAAAGCTCCGTCCCTTCCTTAGGGGCATTTTCATGACCGCTTTTTCACTCTTTTTCGTTGTGGGCCTTTTCTTCGGAATCTGGGGCCTGGCGGCGACAACGTCAGGAGATTTCGCCATATTCCTCGTAGTGGCCTTTTTCGTAAACGTTCTCTTCCTGAAGCTCATGAAAAATTACACGCCCCGGGGTCGAGAGCTTCTCGACAAGCTCGAAGGATTCCGCATGTACATGAAAACCGCGGAAAAACAGCGGATACGCCGGTTCGCCTCGGTAGACATGCCCGACGACACGCCGGAGCAATTCGAACGCCTGCTCCCTTATGCCGTGGCCCTGGGGGTGGAACAGGAATGGGCGGCAAGGTTCGAGGAGGTTCTGGCGGCATCGAACTACCACCCGGGATGGTACAGCGGTTCAGCTCCCTGGCACACCGTCGGAAGCGGCCACTTCGCGGCGGGGCTGGCTTCAGGCCTGGGTACCGCCATGGCCTCCTCGGGCGCGGTTCCGGGGTCCACGTCGGCCTTCGGCGGAGGCGGTGGGGGCTTCTCCGGCGGCGGGGGCGGGGGCGGTGGCGGTGGGGGCTGGTAGGCCTTTTCAGCGCATTTCAAGCCGCCCGCTCTGATCCAGTCTCTCCAGGGAAAAACCTTCCCGAAAAACCGATATGCAGGCATCCACGGCGGCAGGGTCGTACAACACGCCCCTGCCGTCTGAGATTTCGTCCAAAGCTTTTTCCAACCCCGGGGCGGCCCTGTAGGGACGATGGGAGGACATGGCTTCCACCACGTCGGCCACGGCAAGGATCCGGGCTTCAATGAGGACCTCATCCCCATGGAGCCCTCTCGGGTAGCCTGATCCGTCCATACGTTCATGGTGCTGCCTGACGATCTCGGCGACATCCGCCGGCAGATCTATTTCTTTCAACAGTTTGTATCCCGTTTCGACGTGTCCCTTTATAAGCCCGAACTCTAGGTCCGTGAGTCTCCCGGGCTTGCTCAGGATCTCCGAGGGAATCTGGATCTTGCCTATATCATGCAGGCATGCCGCGAACCTCAGGGCGCTCCTCCGGCTGGAGGAAAGCTCCATCCTCAGGGCCATGGCCCGGCAGAGGGCCGCCACCCGCCTGTGATGCCCGGCAATGGAGGGATCCCTTTTTTCGATGATGGCCGTCACCAGCCGGAGGGTCTGGACCCAGATCCTTCGGATTTTCCTGATGCTTTTCAGCAGTTCCTTTTCAGAAAATTTTCGCTTGGTGATATCCCTGTAGATCGAATAGGCCGCCTCGACTTCCTCATCAATGACAATGGGAAGGGCCATGACTTCCACGTCGAAAAGCGACCCGTCCCTTCTGACCCGTTTTGTCTCGGAAAAAGCCTTCTTTCCCTCCAGGTTCGCCCGTGTAAAGCCCCTGGCCTCTTCGTAATACCTGATACTTGTCAGTTGCGACAAGGCTGTCCAGGTCCTTGCCGATGACTTCCAGTGCCTCGTAGCCTAACATGCGGTAGAATGTTTCGTTCACCCTGCGGATCCTGCTGTCTTTGTCATAAATCACGACCCCTTCAGGGAACTGTTGAAAAGCTCCTCGAAAAAGGCCGATTTCCCTACGGGAATTTCATCGATATCCTCGTGGTCCGGCCATTGCCCACCGATCTCACTGATCCTGCCGGCTGCTTCCAATGGGCTCATCCTTTCCTGTGTACATGTTTTTATACAAAACCGGACGTCAAAATTCTGAAATTTTTTACAAAAAAGTCCAGCAGGGATCCGATCCGGCCGGCAGTCCCATCAGGACGTTTCCGATTGTCCGTTTTCGATTCCTGCATACTCGAGGAAAAGCTCCAGACGGCTCTTCATCCGCTCGCGTTCAACGAACCCTGTGCTTGACCTGACACGAAACATCTTTTCGGGAACGGCGATGTCCTTCGGATCAAAGCCACAGGCTCTCTTCCACCGGTACTTGGCCCGGAACCTTTCTGCGCCGAACCGCTTGAGACGCTCCATATCCCAGTCAAGGCCCAGGGCCGACAATCCCTGAAAGATAATCTCCCCGTCGTAGACACCTCTTCCGAAGAGGCAGATCACCAGTGAATTCAGGACCATTCTCCATTGCGCCTCTTCGACCTGAAGCCGTACCTGCTCCTCGAGGGACATGTCCTTTTTGAGAAGCTTCTGGTCGATTCCGTAGCCCGAGTCATCGAGGTGGGAATGCCGGATCCCGGCGATCCAGGTCATGATCGCGTTTTCCCCTGTGAGATACCCCGCCGGCTCAAGACCGCCGTAGTGCATGGCATAATCCTTCCCGCCGTACCTTTCGGCACAAAAGGCCGTGCCCCGTTCGAGGTCTCTGTAAAACCCGCCGCTGCCGGAGGCAATCCTCCTGAGCATCTCAAGGTACGTGTCGGTGTCCCCGAAGGAGAGGCACAAGCCGCCCGTCTCATTTTCGTCTACCGCCCCCGAGAGGAAGGCCTCCGTCGCCCAGGCGAGGGTGTTGCCCATGCTCATCACGTCCCAGCCCTGCTTTTCGATGAAAACAAGCACGCGGAGTATGTCCCTCGTGGAGGACAGGCTCAACTGGGACCCGACTGCGAAAATGGGTTCATAATCGTAAGAAACCCGTGACGTGCTGTAGTGTGCCGGTGCGAACTCCTCCCGGAGCTCGGCGATCTGAATGCACCCGCAGGGGCAGTGGGCGCAGGCAATATGCTGAACGTTGACTTCCTCGAGAAAGGCCTCTCCGGAAATGTCAGGAGCGCTTTCGAAGATCCCCTGGGAGAAGTTCCGCGTGGGAAGACCACGAATGGCGTTCAGTGCAAGGACATTGGCCGGCGTCCCGAGATTGTGGTATTTTTTCATCTCGTCGGAATTGACGACCCTGTCATACAGGATATCGTATACCTCCTTGTACCCCTTCGGATCTTCAATGGAAACCGCACCCTTGCCGCTCACGACGACGGCCTTGAGTTTTTTCGACCCCATCAGGGCGCCCAGGCCGAGCCGGCCGAAATGCCTGGAGCTGTCAACGGTGGCGCAAGCCATGGGCGAAAGCCTTTCGCCCGCGGGTCCGATCCTCACGATGGACATCTGTCTGGTCGAGTGTTCTTCGGCCTGCTGAAGGATCCGCTCAGTGGCGGGGGCCGACTGCCCCCAAAAGGTCGCCGCCGAACGAACGGCCGCCTCGCGGCCGTCCACGGCAAGATACACCGGCCTTTCGGCCGCACCGGTGATAACCATGGCATCGATGCCCGCTTCTCTCATGGCCGCCGCCAGACGGCCGCCCGCATGAGACTCACCTAGCTCTCCCGTCAAGGGCGACCGGAAAGAGGCGACGGTCTTCGTCGCAACGGGGTAAAGGGCGCTGAAAGGCCCTATCGCAAAAATGATCGGTGCCTCGGGGGCCAGGGGATCCCCCTCTGTGTACCCGTGACGGGCCAGAAGCTCCGTCGCCACACCCGTGCCCCCAAGGAAATCTGCGAAAAGAGCCTCGTCGTTTTCGATCCGGCTGGAACCGGTGGTCAAATCCACGTAAAGGATTCTACCCTGCATGTTCGCCACCTCCCCCGGGTTTACGCTCTACCATGGCGATGACTTCGTTCGGGCAGTACCGGACACATTGTCCGCAGTGAATACAGGGAATCGGGAACCCTTCTTCCTCGTCCCACTGCAGGGCGGCGATGGTACAGGCCTCCACACAGGCACCGCAGGACGTGCATTTGTCTTTATCGAGTCTGACGCCTCCTCCCGGGGCAACCGTCAAGGCTCCCGTCGGGCAGGCGGAAGCGCAGTCGGGATCTTCACAGCGCATGCAGACCCTGATGGAAAATATCCCTTCCGTTCCCGCATAGGGGCGCACGCGCATGGCCGACTTTCCTGTTCCACCAAGGTTTTTGAGCCGCCTGCTGCAGGCGTACATGCAGCTCAGGCAACCCAGGCACCTGTCCCTGTTGATGACCTGAAGCATCTTGACTCCCATGGTATCCCTCCC
>JBKHBH010000079.1:0-10651 GCA_046542505.1 Thermovirgaceae bacterium
CAACTCAGGTGATGGATTAGATGTTATTAGAGCAATAGAGGAAACTGAATATCCGGATGGAGACCCGGTTGACGAAAAATATGATTTGCGTCCAATACCAGACGAGTACATAGGAGCTCCGGGCGTCGAAGTAAATGTTGACATTCTGGATTGCAACTATACCCCTACTGGAACCCTCGGAGAAGATGATTGGGAAATACTACCTCCCCTTTGGGTTGGTGGCGAAGGCACCGTAACAAGCGCTGATATTGGTCCACCGGAAGGAACCTCGGTTATCATTGACCCGTCAAGGTACTTGAATGTCGGAGGGGGAGGAAGCGGGCAAAGGCGTTACGTCATCCGCTCCAATGCTTCACATCCTGAATCAGGAATGAATGTGACCATAGAAGCCATGGTGGTGGTGAGAAAACCATGAAAAAAATAAGGAGTTTTGGAGAAAAAATAGTTTTTGCATTAGGAATATTGATACTTGTTTGTTTTGTCAGCGCTACCTCTAGACAAGCTGAGGCAGATATAGCAAGTACAGCAGATTGGCCCATGTGGCCTGAGCCAACACTGCAAATAAATGATCTTTCCGTCACCGAACCTGCGACTTTCCTGAGTATCGGCCGTGAGGTTGTGGCTTGGCCGTTTTTCGGAGAAACTACGGTGGATTCGCAGAATTATATTAATCTTGTTGGCGCAGATCTATACTTTACGATAGAAAAGTTTACATATGAATATGATGATACCCTGAAAAGAGATGGCAAGAAAATTACCGGATACGAAACAATAGATCCGACCAAGACAGCGACGGATCCACTCTATATGGTTCTCGGCAATGAGACAGTGGGGATGGATGCTCTCTCGGACACAGACCTACTAGAGGGTTATTGGGATGGCTCCTTTACCCTGCCGGGATTGTATGACACATCAGTTTATCCGATATATGATGCCGACTGGCTGACCTATGGTGAAGAGCCGGATGTGACCGAAGTTCCAAATGAGAGCTTCTTGGCCGATCAAACTCTAAACACGAGCAGTTACCTTGATTCCTGGAAAGTTTTCCTTGTCGAGGATCAGCATGTCGGAGGTGGAGATTTCTTCTTCGCTGATTCTGGTCACGCTCCTCCTCACATGGTTTGGCCTTTCGACCCGTGGCTTTACTCGTATAGGTCACAGACAGGTTATTATTCAGGACCCGAGACATGGGAAGACAGATACGTGTGCCTGTGGCCAACCAACCAGGGAGCTTTGCAGGCTTTCGAGGTTTACAATGCAAATGTCGCCGACTCCAACCCCTATGTCGACAGGACCTTGTTGACTATCCCCAACCCAGCATTCAGGCAATCGATCTATCATGAACTACGAGAGAAATACCATGATGACCAGTACAAAAGGCTTACTGTTCTCGATGGCCCTGTTACCGTCAGGGACGTCGAGATCGATGGCGAGTGGCGAAGAATTGTCGTTGGAACGACAGGAATGGGAACAAAACAGCTTCCGAAACCTCAGGATGCATGGACAAAACTTGAGCAGAGCCAGTACGATCCTTCAACGACAGCTCCTGATGTTGGAAACAAGGGAAGGGCTTTTGGCGTGTACGCCTTTGACTTAACGCAACTTGAGGAGACCGCCTCTACATCGGACATGGAATCGTTATGGTCTGTTGCGAATGTTTTTTACAATACATCTGAGCGTTCCTATTCGGATTATTTCCCTGAAATTAATACCGGGACCGCCAAGTCAGGATACGCAGATTATGCCAATATGAGGTTTTCTGTGAGCAAGCCCTTGATCGGCTACACAAAAGATGGTGATGGAGACAGGACCTGGCATGTGATAATCCTTGGCGTGGACAAGGAAGACCGATACTATTGGCTTGACGTGAAACCGGAGGATGGAAGCGTCAGGAGGTCTGGCTATTTTATAAACGATTACACTAACAACGCTGAAACGCTGCAAAGCGTAGATTTTGAGGAGTATGGATTTTTTACGGGAGAAGAAGTAGAAAATGTTTTCCCAAGCCGGATCCTTTCCGCCTTTCCGCCTCCAGAATCGCAATACCGGGAACCGTTACTCAGCGATGTCTACGTTCATCTTTCCAATGGAGCGATTTATCGATGGGATCTGAATCCTGCGGACTCGGAACCGGAGTGGCTTTTAACAGTGAAAAGTGAGAGAGCTGATGAAATTGCTCCCCCCTTGACGGATTTTGACGTAACACATTTAGGTGGGGAAACATATCTTGCAACGAATGCACTTCTCAGAAATGTTCCGGGTGCCGCCAAGTTGGATACCGAAGGCATGCTGGTTCTTAACCTGACAAAAGTAGCGGAGTATACTGCGGAGGAAAGAGCGCAAATCATAACGACGATCAAGGTTCCCCCGGGACAATCAGGGGAGGTTGTGTCATCAGAAGATGACCACATTCTGTTTGTACAGTTGGAGCTCTCTCACGGTGTCAGCACAACTGACAGTAAAACAGTGCTTGCTTCCCCCGTGTTCATCTCCAAGGAAGAGGATAATGTGATAGAAAGTAGACTCTTTCTGGCCTTCTACGAGCTTTCCCACAAAGGCGCTCAAGGTAAGGGGAAAAAAAGTGAAGTCTCCAGGTTGTACAGTTTCCTTTTCGAGGCGATGATGGGTCAAGGAAATGTCCAGAATCTTGATGAAGCCGAAATAGTTGACGGAGAAATTGTAGGAGATTATTTTGATTTTGAAGATCAGGAAGTTGCTATGATGGTAATTGATTCTCAAGGGAACCTGGTTTTGTTTGACGCCGCCGGGGAAATTGTGGGAGAACCTATCCCGACGGGACTGGAGCCATATGTTGACGAAGAAAACGGGAACGATCCTTTCGAGGGGGAAGGCGTGCACTTGGTCTACTGGAAAACAAAATGAGGAGCAGAAAGCCTTTCAGTGATTACACCATCCTCCAGAACACCCTGGCTTCGCGGGTCCTTCTGGAGGACCTTTTTTCGCGTCCGATTCGATATGTCGGTGGGGTGGACGTGTCCTATTCGAAAAGGGGCAAATTCTCCACGGCTTGTGCCGGTGCGGTGGTGATGGACCCAGCGGACTGGTCTGTCGTGGATTCTGTCTCGGCCTTCCTGGAAAACTCCGTGCCCTATGTACCGGGGTACCTCTCCTTCCGGGAAATTCCCGTGCTTCTTGAAGCCTTCGAAAAGCTTCATATTCTGCCCGATGTGTGGCTCGTGGACGGGGCGGGGATCGCCCATCCGCGCCGGATCGGCCTGGCGGCACATTTCGGGGTGCTTCTGGACGTTCCCGCTATTGGTGTGGCCAAAAGCCGCCTTGTGGGGCGTCATGATGACCTGGTGGCCGAAAAGGGGAGCCGTGTTCAGCTGGAAGACGAAAAAACCGGCGAGGTCATCGGGTGTCGCAGACACCCCTAGGATATAGCTAAGGGGACATCCAGTTTCCCGCACATGAATACACTCCCGTAGTGAACTTTGGGAAACGGATATGGTATTCCTGGTTCAGGAAGAACCTGGACTGGGGGTGCCGGCCGTGGCCAAACTGAAGGAGTATCACATCATGTGCGCGGAAGAACTTGCAAAAAACCAGAGCGTCAGAAAGATCGCGTCCACCTTCGACGTGGACGAAAGCACCTTGAGATACAGGCTCGGAAGGAAACGGGCCGGTGCCGTGGACGGCAGGGCGCAACAGCCTGAGGCCTGCGCCCCATACGAACCGTTCATCCTCGAGTGGATACGGCAGCAGGAAGAACGGCGGCCCGGCACGCGTCCGGAGCCTATACGGGTCTTGTACGAAACGCTTCAGATGGAACACGGATACACCGGCAGCTACAAGGCGGTGGTCCGGTACGTCCGCCGCAGGACGGCACAACCGGAGATACAGCCCTTCCGCCGTGTGGAGACCCGACCCGGCGCCCAGGCGCAGGTGGACTGGCTGCAAAAGCGGGTGTATGTCCATTCCCTCGGGGGCTTCACCAGGCTTTCTGCCTTCGTCATGACCCTGTCCCACTCCCGGATGTGGGTCGTCATCTGGAGCCGGAGCGAGAACATGCTCGCCTGGGTTGACAGCCACAACAGGGCCTTCGAGTTTCTGGGCGGCATCACGTCCTTTGTCAGGCTCGACAACCTCAAGACCGGTGTTGCCTCCGGATGTGGGGCCTGGGCCAAAATCAACGACGGCTACGAGACTTACGCGAAGCAGATGGAATTCACGCCGGACCCTCACCGTGTCAACACCCCGCGGGACAAGGGCAAGGCCGAAAGACGGGTCGACGACGTCAAGGTCCTCCAGGTCACCGACACAGACCGCTTCGAAGACATGGAAGACCTGCAGGAAACCGGCGTAATCCGAGTCGTCGACAGATCGAAGAAACTCACCTGCCCCGTCACGGGCAAAAGCGTCTACGAGAGCTGGTACCTTGAAAAGCCATACCTGAAGCCCCTTCCCCTTTCGCTTCCCGAACCCTTCGACGTGCAGGTCCTTCGGGAAGTCAGCCGGGACTGCCTCGTCGCCTTCGAGGGACGGCGCTACAGCGTCCCCTACCAATGGGTGAAGCGGACCGTGCAGGTACGAGGCTGCGCCGGCACCGTCGAAATCTGGGGCGACGGGAAACGGCTCTGTGTCTTCCCGAGGAAGACCGACTGCCGCCTCCTCGTGGACCAGAATCACTACGAGGCGACAGGCGAGGACAGGACACATGCTCCTGTACCCCTGGGGAAAATCGGCAGACAGATCGTCGTCCCCAGAAGCTGGGAGATCAAAGACGCCCCCAGGCGGTCCATCGACCGGTACGAGGAGCTTGTCGGCTCAGCTCGAAGGGGGGCTGTGTCATGACGAAGGTCGAAGCGACCACGGGCCTTGATGCGAGCAGAAAGCTCCTCGAGGAGATGGGGTTCGAACAGGTGCAGCACATCCTGCCGGAACTCATGGAGCAGGCCGTGAAGGACAACCTTTCCTTCAGCAACTTTCTGGAACAGGTCCTCCGGAAGGAGCGGGAATACCGGGAAGAACGGAGGGTCAAGACATCCCTCAAGCTGTCGGGGCTTCCCCACGGCAAGACCCTGGAAAACTTTGACTTCACCTTCCAGAGGAGCGTGGGCAAAAAGGAGATCGAACTTCTGGCGACCTGCGAATACGCGAGGCGGAAGGAGAACGTCCTTCTTTTGGGCCCGCCCGGGGTGGGCAAAAGTCACCTCGCGGCGGCTTTGGGAGTCAAGGCTGTCCAAAACGGCTTCTCCGTCTCCTGGTTGTCCGCCTACGACCTCTTGCACCGTCTCAGGCGCGACGAGGAGAACCCGTCAAGGCGGAACACAAGGCGGAAGTACCTGTCTTCCGGGGTCCTTGTCATCGACGAACTCGGGTTTCAGACCCTGGACAGAAGCGACGCCCATCTTCTGTTCAAGGTGGTGAGCGCCAGGTACGAACGGTCCAGCACGATCATCACGTCGAACAAGAGCATCCGGGAGTGGCCGGAGATGCTTGCCGGAGACGAAGTGCTCACCACGGCGATCCTGGACCGACTGCTCCATCACTGCCATGTGGTCCATGTGGACGGCAGCAGCTACAGGCTCTGGGAGATGGAGCAAAGGACCCGGACGGGACAACGAAAGGAGGAGTGACTGAGACGGGAAAAAAACGCATTGTGTGCAAGGGCTCAGAAAGTGGATGAAAACCTGGCACTACGGGAGTTCAGGAATAACAGCTGCACGGTCATGAGTGAATGCGTACACCTGCGGGAAAGTGGGTGTCCCCTTAGTGCGGGAATCTGGGTGTCCCTTGACATCGGGTCGGTGCTCCGGTCCCAGACAGGCGTCAAACCCCTTTTCGTGAGCCCCGGTCACAGGGTGTCCATCAAAACGGCCCCGGAGGTGGTGCTTTCCTGCTGTACCAGGTACCGCCTGCCCGAACCCACCCGCACCGCCCATACCATGGTGACGGCACTCAAAAAGACCATTCCCTCCTCGTAACATGTCCTTCGGGTTTATAATGCCGGAAGAATCCCTTCCATGGAGGAATCGCCATGATTATTGACAGCCATGTTCACCTGTATCCGCCCGATGTGGTGGAAGACTGGGAAAAGATCGCCGAAAAAGAACCATATTTCAAACTGCTCTGTTCGTGGAAGGTCCACAAGTGGGCCGTCGCCGAGGATCTTTTCGAGATGATGGCCTCCGACGGCATCGACCAGTGCTGGGCCACGAGCTTTGCCTTCAGGGACCCGGGTTTGTGCCGGCACTGCAATGACTATGTCATCGATACCATGGCCCGCTCGGGAGGCCGGGTTCAGGGGCTTGCCGTGGTGAACCCCCTGTCCCGGGATTTCGAAAAGGAGATCCTTCGCTGCAGGGAGGCCGGTTTCATCGGGGTGGGTGAGCTTTTTCCCGACGGGCAGGTCTTCGATATCACCGACAAGCGGCAGACATGGAGGCTCGCCGCCACGTGCCAGGACGCGGGGATGTTTCTGCTCCTGCACACGGCGGAGCAGGTGGGGCACGACTATCCAGGCAAGGGGAAGGCTGGGCCCACTGAAGCCGCGGCCTTCTGCCTGAACCATCCCGGTCTCGCCGTGGTCTTTGCACACATGGGAGGAGGCCTGTGGCAGTACGAAATGATGCCCGAAATGAGAATTTACCTGCAGAATGCCTGGTACGATATGGCTGCCGTTCCATTTCTCTATGAGGCCAGTGTGTTCAGGGCTGTCTTTGCCGCGGGCGTGGGGCACAAGATCCTCTACGGAAGCGACTTCCCGCTGCTTGGGATGAAGCGGTACCGCAGAATGCTCGACGAGGCGGGGCTTGATCCTGCCGACGAAGGAATGTTTCTCGGTGGCAATGCGGGAGAGGTCATAAGGCGTGCCGGGCTTTTTTCATCGGCCGGGGCGTGACGTGGCTCTGTCAGGAAATCAATGGCCTGCGAGAAAGAAGAAGGCGGCCAGTATGGTGGCGATCACGACGACGATGTAAAAGCGGAGCCCGCCCGTGTGGAGCCTGGCGATGGAAGCGGGGCAGCAGGCAAGGAGCATGGAGGCTTTTACCAGGAGCCTGTCCGCATCGGGGATTTCGTACTCCCCCGAAGTGAGCACCTTTCGAAGCAACAGAAAGAGCAACATGCCTGCAGCGAGCGGCCATGCCGCGGAGATGAGGGAACCGGTTTCGAAGAACCCCCCATAGTCCGTCCGCAGAAAAGCGGGCAGCCCCCGGGGAAAGACCCCGAGGCCTACCGTGGCCGCCGCGAGAAGAGCCATCCCCATGTTCCGGAAAGAGTCCTTCCCTGCGCCCGGCAGTTCCCCCGATTTTACGTGGATGTTGTGGGCGCCTCTTGCGAAAAACCCGAAATACCCCAGTTTGCAAAAAGACAAGACCGTCCCGACGTTCGCAATCTGGAGAGCCCACAATGCGGCGTGGTGAGAGGTTTCCTTGATGGATGCCTTTATCATGGCCTTGCTTGCGAAGCCGCTCATGAGTGGCACGCCCGAGATGGCCAGAGCCGCGACCAGAAAGAGGCCGAAGGTCAAGGGAAAGGCACGGGCCGCGCCGCTTCCCAAAAAGCGAAGATCTCGCGTCCCGTAAGACTTTTCGAGGGTTCCCACGGAGAGAAAGAGGAGCGCCTTGAACAGGGCGTGGGCCACGGCATGGTACGTGGCGGCGGCTATCCCGAGGGCCGTCCCCGCCCCAAGGGCGGAAACGACATACCCAAGCTGGCTGACGGTATGGTAGGCGAGAAGCCGCTTGGCGTCGTGCTGCATCAGGGCTTGGCAGACGCCGTAGAGGGCCATCAATGAACCCAGCACCAGAAGAATCCGGGTTGTCTGGGGGCAGGCGAGACGAGCGAGACCGTAGACGCCGAGTTTGACGGCGAATCCCGACAAGAGAGCGCTTGTCGGTGTGGGAGACTCGGTGTGGACCGTGGGGAGCCAGAAATGGAGGCCCGGCAAAGCCGCCTTGACTCCGAGACCGGGGATGAAGAACCAGAGCAGCTTCGGAGGGACGGGCCCCATCGCGGAGGCCCCCGTCTCGCGTATCAGAAAGGCGGTCCCCAGAAGGAGCAAGAGCGACCCCGCGAGCTGGGCCAGCAGGTAGTAGAGGGCCGTCCTGAAGCTGGCCGGGAGGATCATGAAAAAGAGGGCCACCGTCGAGAGCTCCATGAACAGGGCGAAAAAGAACCAGTCGCCTGTGAAGACGGCGAGACAGGAAAAAAGGCAGAAGACCCATGGCGCCAGTATGAAAAGCATCCGCTGCCTTGGCTCTTCGGGCCCTGCGTAGCCCCGTGCGTAGAGCGAGACCGATGCTGCCATGAAGACGGCGAGGGATGCCATGACCATCGAAAGGGGGTCCATGACGAAAGACAGGGTCAGGCTTTTGGAAACGACATTCACGGTCTCACCACCATCCACAAAGGGCGACCATCAAAACAAGGGAAAGGAACAGCACCACCAGGACATAGAAATTGAGCAGCCCGCCGTGCATCCGTGCGAGCAGGGTCGATGACGCGAAGACGCCCTTCGTTGTCATCAACGTCGGGCCGAACGTGTCCGGCAGCCCGTAAGGGAGTGACCGGCATGCTCTTGAGGCCGCCAGAAAAAGAGCGAATCCTGTCGCTGCCTGGAGCAGATAGAAGAAGAATGGCGTTTTTGAGACTGGCGACGATGCCGTGATTCCAGGTATCCAGGCTGTAAAGAACCCGGATGCTGCCAGAAGTGCTGTCAGCCCCGCCATGGCCGCCCAGGCCGGTATTTTCGACGTGTCCTTTTCAGCCTTGCGAGTGTCGATGCGGGGCTCATTCCGCCGGCTGGAGACGAGGGGCACAACGGCGCGAAGCAGGTAGGCCGCCGTGAGTGTCCCCGAGAGCTTCAACGCCGTGGGGAGCCATGGGGTCTGCAGGGTCTCCATGGAGGCGAGGATTGCTCCCTTCGGTATGTATGAGGCGCTCAGGGGGAAGCCCGAAGAGGCGAAGGCGCCAAAGGCGAGAAACGCCGTCATCCCCGGCAGGGTCCGTGCGACTCCCCTGAGGGATGCCAGATCCCTTGTGCCTGTGGCCTTTTCGGTCACACCGGCGGCTAAAAAGAGCAGCCCCTTGAAAAGGGCGTGGACAAAGGCGTAAAGGGAAGCCGCAGCTACTGCTCCGACGCCCGCCGAGGCCGTCATGAAGCCCAGATGGCTCATCGTTGAGTAGGCCAGCAAACGCTTGAGGTCCGTCGAGAACAGGGCCATGATCCCGCCGAAGATGACCATGGTTACCCCGATGGCTGGCAAGGGGCCGAAGCCCTCCGGGAAGGCCCTGAGCATCCCGTAGATGCCGAGCTTTACGGCGAATCCGGACAGCAGGGCGCTCGCAGGTGCGGGTGCCTTTGAATGGGCCTCGGGCAGCCAGAAATGAAGCAGGGGAAAGGCCGACTTGATCCCGAACCCGGCGGCCATGAACCAGCGCCAGATTCCGGCTGCCGGTCCCAGGGTTACAGTGCCCGTGATTGTTGCCGTTCCTGCGGCCCCGATCAGGACCAGGCCGGCTCCGCCGAGCTGAACGAGCAGATAGAGTGTTGCGGCCTGCCTGTCCCTGAAGGCGATCATCCTCCACAAGGCCAGCGTTGATATTTCCACAAAGACAACGAAGACGAGCCAGTCCGAAGCGAAGAGGGCTCCCAGAAACGCCGCCCAGCAACCGGCGGCAAGAAGCCTGAAGCTGTCCTGCCGGTTGGTGTCGAAATACCAGTCGCCAAAAAGCAGGACGGCCGCGGAAAGAAGAGTCGCTCCCGATGCGAAGATCCAGGTCAGTGAGTCTCCGGCAAAATTCATCGGTGTCCCTGCTTTCCGTCATTTTTCACTCTACAAGCACCGCCGCGATATAGGCTGTCGTGTCAAGGGCGCAAGTCCCGATGTCCGAAAATGCCTTCCATACGGGAGGCATGAAGGCTGTCAGGCCAAGCAAGACACAAAAGACCGCGAAGGTGACCGTCACCCGGAAAGGCCAGTAGAAGGGTTTCCTCCTTGATGGTGGCTCTCCGGGCGAATAGAACGAAGAAAGAATTCGCAGGTAGTAGAAGGCCGAGATGACCGTTCCGGCAGCAAGGGCCAGGCCGGAGCCAATATTGCCGGCATCGACGGAAGCGAGCATCAGGTACCATTTGCCCATGAAACCGTTGAGGGGAGGGATTCCCACGATCGCCGCGGCGAGAACTGTAAAGGCGATGACGAAACCCGGGCGGTGTCGGTAAAGTCCTCGAAGCTGCGAAATGTTCCGTGTTTTCATGTCCTCCGACAGCTGGCCGGCGGTGATGAAAAGCCCGCCTTTCATGAACATGTGGTTGAAGGCATGAAAGACCGCTGCCGTGATTCCCGCCGCGGTACCCGTCCCGACGCCTGTGAGAATGTAGCCGATCTGGGCTACCGTGGAGAAGGCCAGAAGCCGCTTGATGTCTTCCTGTCTCAGTGCCATCAGGTGGCCGCCCAGTATGGACAGGATGCCGATGGACGTGATGACCGTGAAAACGGCGGGCCGGGTCTCCAGAAAGAAGAGGAGCGAGACCCTGGCGAGGGCGTAGATGGAGACCTTGACCACCACTCCCGACAGCAGTGCGCTGACAGCCGTCTGTGCCGATGAATGGGCATCGGGAAGCCAGAAATGCACCGGGAAGGCGCCGATCTTGATGAAGAGCCCTATCAAAAGGCATGCC